>JABIZD010000141.1 GCA_018666555.1 Gammaproteobacteria bacterium | reverse complement strand
GATTTTTTCGGACCGGCAGGGCTGAGTAAATCAGGGGCTTCATTACACTGTTACGGCGTGCCAAAAGGGGGCTATGATTAAAATGTGATGCTGGATATGGGTTGCTTCTAGCTAAAATTGGAGTTTTAATTCCAGACAAGAAAATAATTTTTTAATCAGGTAAACCCAGCACTCTTTTTGCAATGATGTTTTTCTGAATCTCGCTGGTGCCACCATAAATGGAAATTGCTCGGCTTGTCAGCCATTCGCGGGTCAGGGCGAGTTCGCTGCTACTGAACTGATCGCCTTCCCAGCCACAGCCTTGAATACCCATCAGGGCTTGCTGTACTTCGACACGTTCCTGGCTGAACTCTGCTCCTTTCACCTTCAGGATTGAAGTGGCCAGCGCGGGTGCTGCGGCTTGTGTTTCTGCTATAACCCTCCGTTGGGTCAGTTTGTAGGCTTTGTTGTTCATCTCCAGGCGCAGTAATCTGTTGCGAAATGCCTGCTGGGCATGGGTGTTTTGATCTCGTGGTAGGTACCGTTTAGCGAGATCGAGCAGTGAGGATTTTGCTTCTTGAGCCTGGGCTCCACTGGTGTTCACACCGCCATGTACCGATCGTTCGTATTGGAGTAGACGTTTACCCACTCCCCAGCCCTGGTTAACACCGCCAATCAAATCGGATTTTTTGGCGATAGCATCTTCAAAGAAAGTTTCACAGAATGGCGAATTACCACTGATGAGCTTGATCGGCCTGACTCTGACACCAGGCTGTTCCATGTTCACCAGTACCAGGCTGATACCTTCATGCTTCGATTTGTTTGGGTCAGTTCGAACTAGACAAAAAATCCAGTCTCCATACAAACCATCAGAGGTCCAGATTTTCATGCCATTTAAACGGTAATTGTCACCATCTTCTTCGGCTCTGAGCTTTAGATTGGCCAGATCACTGCCAGCTTCGGGTTCGCTATAACCCATGCACCAGCCGCCTTCACCTCTGGCAAATTTTGGTAACCAGCGGGATTTTTGTTCATCGCTACCAAATTCCAAGACTGTGGGGCCTATATAATTGATCCCCCTACCTGTCAGGGCAGGGCGAGCGCCAATACGCTGCATTTCTTGCTGGATGACAAGATATTGCTCCTTGTTCAGGCCGGCTCCCCCATATTCTTCTGGCCAGGTGGGTACTGTCCAGCCCTTTACGGACATGACCGATAACCAGTGAGCACTATCTTCATCGAGCTTTATCTTACTGCTACCCCAGGGAACAAACCCTGGTTTTCTGATGCTTTGCGGGCAATTGTCTTGCAGCCATTGCCGTGTTTCTAATCTAAACAAATCTACAGGTTGTTCCATAAATAATATTTTCTCCGCCAGCTAATGTTAACTATATAATACTCTCATTAGTAAGGTCGATTTGCGGTTGCTTGAGTTGCTGCTGCCTGTACAAACCATTATGCTCGAATCCTAGCGGGGAAATTTGATACCCTATACCAGTTTCCGGGTTTTGACCCCAAGGTGACATAGCACAAGATGCTTTACGGGCACTGAGCTAAGCTGTTTCAGGTAGGGTTAATCGTCGATAGTGGAGAGATAGAAGATTGAAACCAATGATATTTTTTAAATGCCTGACAGCCATACTGGCGAGTCTGCTGGTTCTTTTAGTTAGCGCGCAGGTGTCAGCTGAAAATCCTAAAGTAAGGGTTCAAACAAGCCTCGGAGCAATTGAGCTTGAGTTATTTGCTCAAGACGCTCCTTTAACGGTGGCCAATTTTTTACGATATATAGAAACCAATGCCTTCGAAGCAACTATTTTCCATCGAGTTATTCCTGGATTTATGATTCAGGGTGGTGGTTATCTCCCGGATTTTACAGAGTTGGAGGAATTTGAAACTATTCGCAATGAGGCTGATAACGGTATAAGTAACAGCACGGGTACGATTGCCATGGCAAGGACGAATGTCATTGACAGCGCCGGTAGACAGTTTTTTATTAATGTGGCTGATAATTCTCGTTTAGACCATCAGGAAGACAGTTGTACTAGAAAGCAGGAAAGTGATGTTATGGCAGCCAGGCAGAAAGGTCTGTTTAAGCCATTGAATTGTGCGAGTTTTGGTTATGCGGTGTTTGGAACGGTGATCTCGGGAATGGATATTGTCAATGAAATTGAGATCGTGGAAACAGAGCAACGCGGATCGTTTGATGATGTGCCGATGGTTCCGGTTGTTATCGAATCGATAAAGTTGCTTTGATGAATTGTTGGTTGGCCCACTTTAATTATTATTGGTATGTGTAAATGATAAAATCGACTTCCTTAAAACTTGCTTTTTTTATGTCCGCGCTATTCCTGAGTGGGGCTGTTGCTTCGCCGTACCTGTTAGCCGAAGCGCATTTTATTGGCCAGAGACCAAGTCTGGCCGTGGTCATTGTTGTAGACCAGCTGCGCGGCGATTTGTTGGAACGTGGCTACCAGCATGGCCTGGCTCGGTTATCCAAGCAAGGCAGAGTCTATGAGAAGGCGATGCTTGGGCATGCAGTCAGCACGACCTGTCCTGGTCATGCGGTTGTTTTAACGGGCCATCATCCCGATAAGGTTGGTATACCAAGTAATGATTTTTTTGATGAGGAGACTGGCGAAACACGTTATTGTGTTCATGATGACGATCCGCAATCCAAGGAAATTGGCGGTAGCGAGCAACGAAGTCCAAGTAGTATGAAGGTGACTACCCTCGGAGATTGGTTGAAGGAGTCGAGTCCGGACAGTAGAGTTTTTTCTGTGTCTGGTAAGGACCGGGCCGCAATCACGTTAGGTGGCCATCAAGCCGATGCCGCCTACTGGTTCAATAGAGAAACCGGACGCTTCCTCAGCAGCGGTTATTATATGGATGAACTGCCCGACTATGTGCTCGAATTTAATGGTGCGGACCCGGTTTTGGATGGCTATATGAAAGACTTCCCGAAACAGTGGACGCACGGGCCGGGTTCTGTTCGGGAAGATGACTTTCCAGGAGAAGACACCGAGTTCAGCCGTACCAGTGGCCACCCAGTCATACTAGGCAGTACTGAAGACATTAATGCTCAGGTTTTCCAATCGCCTTTCATAGATGAAGCCACGCTGGATCTGGCGCTAGAGATTATCCGCCATGAGCGACTCGGCAAAGGGAAGTCAATGGACGTACTGGCAATTTCCTTATCAGCGACTGATACCATCGGCCATCTCTATGGGCCTAATAGTGCAGAAGCCGAAGACAACTTGCAGCGTCTCGACCGGTTATTAGGGTCGTTGCTGAGTGAACTGGATGCTGCCGTAGGCGAACAGGATTATGTGGTCGCTTTCACGGCTGATCATGGCGTTGCTGACCTGCCCGAATGGCATGTAAGAAAGGGCACTCTCCAATGTACAGAAAATGAGGGAAGAATCGGTTTTTTGTCTTTATTGTTGAAGCTATATTGGAAGATTTACTGGAATTTTACCTTCCCGTTTGATAATCCAGGGCAATTGGTCTCTTTTGGCGGGGCTGGGTTATCGATAAATCGAGATTTTCTAGGTGAACACGGATTGTCATTTGAGCAAACCCTTGCGTCTATAGAGTCCTTTGTCGAAGCGGATGGCTTTGTCGTAAATGCCTGGAATGCATCGGAGATTAAAACAGGAACGAGTATAGAGGCAGAATTGATGAGGCGTAGCTACGTGCCTGCTCGCTCCGGAGATCTGATGGTGCAGCTTCATCCGGATTGTTTGTTTTCCGATAGCGGCACCACCCACGGCTCCCTGTATGACTATGATCGGCATATTCCACTCATTTTCTATGGCTGGAATGTGAAACCAGGTCAGCTAGACCAGACAGCATTCAGCGTTGATATAGGGCCAACCCTTGCAAAGCACATCGGTATAGCGGTACCTCCCACAGTTGACGGGGTTACTCTATCACTTGGAGGGCCTTTATAAAGCGACCCAGGCAGGCGCTGATAGTTGGGCGGGTATTTCACCAAACTACGGGTATACTGAGTTTAAGTATGGAACTGGAAATTTAGTGATGGAAATTAGGCCAATTACGCCGCACCTTGGCGCAGAGGTTTACGATGTAGATTTGAGTTCTTCTGTCAGCGATGCTGAATTTGCCGTGTTGCAGCAGGCTTTTCTGGATTGGTCTGTTCTGGTTTTCAGAGGCCAGGATTTAGATCAATGCCAACACAAGTCTTTCGCGTCTAGATTCGGAGAATTGCATACTCATCCGCTGCATAAGGAGCGCAGTATCAAGGACCCCTTTGTGTTGACTGTCAATACAGACGCAGATTCTAACTACACTGCAGGAGATGGATGGCATACAGATGTAACTTGCGATGCGTTCCCGCCAATGGGTTCTATGCTGTATGTGACCGAGGTGCCAGAAGGTGGTGGAGGCGATACTCTGTTTGCGAACATGTATCTAGCCTACGATCTATTGTCAGATACTTTAAAGGAGATGATTTCAGGTCTTATTGGCATTCATGATGGCGGACTATCTTATGTGGGCGCCTATAAATCAACTCCTCCACAGGGTGGCTACCCAAGAAATGAGCATCCGGTGGTAGTTACTCACCCTGAAACCGGGCGTAAACTGCTCTACGTTAATGCTGGGTTTACTACCAGAATTAAAGGTCTGCATGCGGAAGAAAGCAGGGCGCTCCTGGACTTTCTATTCAGGCATATTAACAGTACGCCTAAATTGACGGCACGGGTCCAGTGGCAACCTGGTACGCTAACGTTCTGGGATAATAGATGCACGCAGCACCATGCTGTGTGGGATTATTTTCCACATTCGCGCTATGGTGAAAGGGTTTCTATCGTCGCATCGGAGCGACCGTCGGCGAATCCTGTGACGTCACTACATTAATTGATGGAGGTGAGTTGACGCGTTGCGAATGGACTGACTATGAAGAGCAGGAAACAATGAGATTTTTAATTGAAATCTAGTCGAGAGAATGGTTGGGACTGTTTTCTGAGCGGCTTTAAGTTGCTCGGGCAGGTCGGAATCAGGCGTTTTGTTTTTGTGCCTGTTTTTCTTAATTCACTTGTGTTGTTTGGGTTGTTTTTATTCGCCGTAGACAGTGTCTCTGACTTGAATCAGTACCTGCTTGGATTGCTGCCTGAGTGGCTGATATGGTTCGCTTGGCTCGTTAAGATAGTGACCTGGATCATTCTGCTGAGCTTTGGTATTTTTATTTATTCTCTATTAGCCAACCTTATTTCAGCTCCCTTTAACGCGCTTTTGGCAGAGGCGGTTCAAAAACGTTTCCAGCATGGTATAGAGACTGAAGCTACCAGCCTGGTTCAACTCGTGATGCAGGCGTTTAGTCGAGAATGGGCAAAGTTTGTCTATTTAGCGCCACGATGGCTATTACTGATGCTGCTCAGTTTGGTGCCAGGTATAAACCTGTTGACTGCACCTCTTTGGTTGCTTTTTGGTGGCTGGGCTATGACGCTTCAATATACTGATTTTGCAGCGGAAAATAACGCGATGTCGTTTCCTGTACTGCGTTATCGGTTGAGGAGAAACTGGCAGCAGGTGTTTACTTTTGGGCTTCCTGTATATCTGCTTTTAGCGGTTCCAGTTTTGAATATTGTACTGGTGCCCGCGGCTGTTGCTGGTGGAACACGCCTGTGGATGGAACATCTGAGCACTAGCTGAGCTTATAAATTCTGTTAGCGGTACCATAAAATAATTTGCTCTGTTCAGGGTCATTGTATTTTGCTGCAATTTTCTTTAATCCATTGTAGAGAACGCGATAGCTGATCGAAGATTTATCCACTGGGAAGTTGCTTTCCATCATGCACCTGTCAGGCCCAAAACAATCGATGGCGTGGCTATAATACGGAGCCTGGAGTTCAGCAAATTCATCCGAGCTTGCTGGATAGGCACGTTCGCTCCATCCGAAGCCGTTATCAGGCATTGCCAGACCGCCTAGTTTGGCAATTACGTTGTCAAGTTTGGCGATAGCCTCAATATCTCTTTGCCAGGTGGTGAATATAGACTGGCGTTTTTTTGCGAAGGAACCGACCCCTAAAGGGGTACCAAAATGATCGAGTATCATGACGGTATCTGGGCAGGCTGCAGCCAGGTCTCTGAAGTTGTCGTTCTGGTAGTGGTAGTGCCAGGTATCAAAACTTAAATTCATGTCGCCTAGAATGCGAAGCCCAGTGCGATATTTCCGGTCTTCGTAAAGACCTTCAGGAGCTTTACCGATGATGGTCATTCCGTCAGGATCAATTGCTCTGGCACCAGCATGGCGAATTCCTTTAAATCGCCCTCCGGCAAGCTCTATATGCATTTGCAGGATGGGTATGATGTTCTCAGCTAATCTGAGGTCAACGTGACCGACGATTCCGGCAATGGTTGCCCGCTTAGCCTGGTGTTCACTTTGTTCTGCCTGCTCTGCTGCGAACTGAGTTTCGCCCAACGACCTGAGCTGTTCTGGGCCGTCCTGACGATAAGCGGCATGGCATTCAACAAATACAGTTTTCTCAATACGGTGACCGGTTTGAGTATCATCCCAGAAGTCTTCTAACAGGTAATTGTGGTTGTGTCTTCGCCAAAGATGATGATGCGGATCGATAATCGGTCTATCAGGATCCAGCACCGGCTCAACGTGTAATGCTAACCAAGCCTTACTGCCAGGTGGTTCAATCATTATGGCCTGCCTTTGAATCAGCTTTATTACAGTATCTCCGGTACATTAGTGGCATGCAAATTCAATGTAGGGTAATCAAGATCATTCAAGGCATTGATGTTGCGACTAAGACCATAACAATTGGATTCAATGAAGGTATACTTGGTGTTATTACACTATAAAAAGGAGGAAAGACTAATGAAGGGACAGGTACATTATGAGAAGCGAGGGGCGTCAGCATTGCTCAGTATCGATAATCCTCCAGTTAACCCATTGTCCTCCGGCGTTCGACAAGGGTTGTTTGATGGTGTAGCCCGTGCCTTGGCTGATAATGAAGTCAAGGCTATTGTCCTGACAGGTCTTAATCGAGCGTTTATCGCCGGTGCTGATATCAGTGAGTTTGGCGCTGCTGCTACTCAGGGGGCGAGTTTGAACGAGGTTCTGGAGCAGATGGAATCCAGCCCAAAACCGATTATTGCTGCCATCAATGGCACAGCATTTGGGGGCGGGCTTGAAGTGGCACTGTGCTGTGATTATCGTATTGCCAGTAGTACAGCCCCTGTTGGTTTACCCGAGGTTAAATTGGGGCTATTACCGGGTGCAGGAGGGACACAGCGTCTACCCAGGCTTGTCGGTGCTGCTGCGGCTATTCAAGCCATTGTATCGGGTAATCCTATTGTAGCGGGCAAAGCCCTAGATATGGGTATTGTCGACAAAGTGGTCGAAACGGATATTGTTGAAAGTGGTCTTGAGTTTGCTGAAGAGATTATTTCAAAGGGTAGCCCAACCAGGAAAATCAGAGACCTGGTCGATAAAATTCAGGCTGACAAGGGCAACACTGAGTTGTTTGAATTAGCTGCAACTGGTTTGGATAAAACTCATCGAGGTCAGTTTGCTCCCCAGCAAATCCTCAAATGTATCGAGGCAGCCGTTAATGCTGCGGATTTCGATGCGGGTATGGCGGTGGAGCGACAGTGTTTTTCTGAATGTTTGAGTCATCCTCAGAGAGAAGCCTTGATCCACATCTTTTTTGCTGAACGAGCGGCCAATAAAATTCCTGGGTTGTCTAAAGAAGTGCCGCTTATCGATGTGCAGAAAGCGTCTATTATCGGTGCTGGTACAATGGGCGGTGGTATTGCCATGTGTTTCGCTAATGCAGGCATTGCTGTACTGATTCATGACAATGATCCTGATGGGCTACAGCGCGGTTTAAAAGTCATTGCAGGTAATTATGCTCGAACGGTTGCGAAAGGACGATTATCGCAACAGGAAATGGATAGTCGTATGGCGTTGATTCAGCCTGCCGCTTCAATGGATGAACTAGGTGATGCCGATGTGGTGATTGAAGCCGTCTACGAAAATCTGGATTTAAAGAAAGAAATTTTCAGTAAGCTTGATACCATTATGAAACCAGGGGCCTTACTGGCGACGAATACTTCTGGTCTTGATGTAGATGCGATTGCAGCCAGCACCTCCCGGCCAGAATTTGTCTGTGGAATGCATTTTTTCAGTCCTGCTAATGTGATGAAGCTGCTGGAAGTAGTCAAAGGTGAGAAGTCATCACCTGCGGCCCTCGGAACAGCCATGGCTCTGGGAAAACGCCTCGGTAAAGTCAGTGTAATGGCGGGTAACTGTCCAGGGTTTATCGGCAATCGGATGATCGGTGGATACAGTTATCAAGCTAATTTGATGATTCTTGAAGGTGCAACTCCAGCCCAGATCGATAAGGTTATCTATGATTTTGGCCTGGCCATGGGGCCGTTTGCAATGGCCGATATGGTGGGTCTTGATTTGGGTTGGCGAGCCAGGAAGATGCGCGGCGGATCGAATGAAGTTACCAGCCGGATTCCAGATGAGCTATGTGAGTTGGGCCGATATGGTCAAAAGAATGGTCTTGGTTATTACCGTTATGAAGACGCTAGTAGATTACCGATAGCCGATCCTATTGCCGATGAGGTGATAGCTAAAGTCTCTGAAAATCTGGGCTATCAGAGGAAGTCATTTAGTGATGAGGAAATTCTAAAGCGCTGCATTTATCCCCTGGTTAATATCGGCGCAAAACTGCTCGAAGAAGGCCATGCACTGCGTGCAGGTGATATCGATACTGTTTACGTTAATGGTTATGGATTCCCTACTTATGTGGGTGGACCTATGTGGTTTGCAGATGCTCAGGGCCTTGGTGAGGTGTTGGCTGATATCCAGCGCTTTTTTGATGAAACTGGCGCTGATGTTTGGAAACCTTCTGCATTACTGGAACGTCTGGCTGCCGAGGGCAAAACATTTGCCTCATTAGATGGTTAATTTGGCCAGTATTTAGTGCTTATGATCGTCTTGATTTGACCCTATCCCTTGCAGAAGCCGGAAATAGGTTTTTGGCTTCTGGCATGGGATATGCACATACTCCTGAATAATTAGAGAGATTCGATTGCAAAATTGAATTATTTTTTCGGGAGAGATGAATAGCGATGTTAGCAAAATTACTTTATGGGGTTGCAGGGTTCATATTGGTGTTGTTAGGCCTGTTTGGATTGATTATGCCGGTAATACCGGGCGTGGTGTTTTTGTTCCTCGCCGTCATTTGTTTTGCCAGGGCATTTCCCGACCTTCAGGTCTGGCTTGACACTAATCCCACCTTTCGAGCAGTTGAGTTAAAGATGCGAGACGGGCGGCAGCGCTGCGCGAAGGTGTTGTACGCCTATCGTCAACTGCTAGTCAGCGAGGGTACCTTGTTGAGAAACCGCAAGTGGTTAAAAGTAGTGCCTGTCTTGGCTGCTGCGATGGGCCATTGGTTGCAAACCAAGTGGAGCAAGGCTCGATATTGATAGGATCCAATCAACCCAGCATAGGGTTACCGAGGGATTGCTCGCGTCAACCAAAGTCATTGCAGTTTGTTTTGATGGCCAAATTATCTAGTCAGCTCTTTATTGGATTATCAGTTTTTTATCAGGATAGTCAGTTTTTTTAAAAGGAATGAGTTTTTTATTAGATAGTCACTTTCTCTATTACCCAGTCATCTTTTCTTTTACCTAGTCATCTTTTCTTTTACCTAGTCAGCTTTTCTTTTAGATAGGTACCTTTTTTAGCCGATTTTTCAGTTAATCTTTACGGTTAATTATATTTAGTGAATTTGCCTGGAGGAAAAATGAATCAGGAGCGATTAAAAGGCCTTGACCTAAACCTGATCGAAGCGGTACTGACCACGGCAGCAATGCCGGATGAGCAAAGTTATTATGATACCTGGCAATCGAGCCTGCCTGCCTCGGTAGACCTGGCGACACTGGCATTCGTGGGTGGCATGCTGGCCGACCGAATGGCTTGGGTATTCTCGGCAGGTTATCAGGTTGCAATGCGGCGAGTATTTTCCATTAGATCAAATAGATGGGCTGCTTTTTGTGCTAGTGAGGGTGCCCAGGGCAGACCGGGCGTTACCATTGAAACATCATCAATGGGAGAACATTGCCTGTATGGAGCAAAGACCTGGGTTGCAGCGGCTTCGGTCATCGATGATTTAATAGTGATGGTTGGAAAATCACATTCAGCTTCCTTTTATCAGATCCCTCGCGACCGAGCAGGTTTAACAATTGAGATTCCTGCCAAGGACGAATTTTTACCTGAGATGTCCAAAGGAGTCGTGTTATTCGATGGTTTAGTGCTTGTTGATGGAGATCGATTAGAGGCACCCATGATCAAGTCGTTTCCGCTCTATGAAGCGGGTTCGATTCTATTGGCTTTTACAGGGTTACTATACCGGCACGGGCTATCAGAAGGACTGGCGGTTGCTAAGGCTTATGCAGTAGACATGATGCAAGTAGATATATCCGATAGTCTAGCCGCGTTAAATGCTTTTTTAACCGAACTGGAAATGATCATGCTTGAACGTGCCGATGTGGTTGCCAACATCGAAGGCTGGGCAACCGACTATAGGCTAGTTGAAATGTACAGTCGATTGATTAAGCGTAAAAGTCGATCGTAAAAGTCGATAATGAAGGATGAAGGGTTGATCCAGTGGGGTTAATGCTTTGATAGCCTGCGTTTTATTTTCTGGGTAAACACCTGCATTTCCTTCTCAGCTTGTTTGTCACCGTTTTGTAAAGCACTTTCACATCCCTGGCTGAAAACGTCGACCGCAGCCTGCCATTGTTGCTGATGATACAGCGCCTTGCCGAGTAACTTGAATGCTGCCGTATAATCCGAATCTAAAGCGATGCAGCGCTGAAGGTGCTCTACCGCCTCGGTATAATTGCCAGTGTTGAAGTAAGCACTACCTAAGCCGAACCTAAGCAATGCACTATCCATTCCCTTGGCTAGCAGTTTTTCTAGATTGTCTGTATTGGTCATATAATAAATATCTCAAGCGCAGAATGGTCTGGTACTCAGGTAAAATACAGATATTGAATCAATACACCACATGAGGTTCAATGATCATACTGGTTCCTGTCTGTTTGAGTTTACCGAACTGCTGATCCGACAGGAAATGTATTTGTGATCAGACATCGGCTAGGGCGAGTGAGGTATAAGTGAAGATTGAACCCGTTGTAGATGGTAAGTTTAGTGATTTGTTAGTTTTGAATAATGCCAGTCTTCCGCATGTTAACTTGATTGACCTGTCTGATATGCAATATTTTTATGAGCGTGCGGAAATATTTAATCAGGCCATAACAGATCAGGGAACACTGGCTGGTTTTGTAATCGCGATGACAACCGGTAAGTCGTACAAGAGTATAAACTATCAATGGTTTGTAGATAAATTTGCCAGCTTTCTGTATATCGATCGAATTATCGTTGCCTCCTCGTTCCGGCGTGACGGAGTTGCGCAGGCTCTGTACCAGGGTCTGATTGGCCATGCGAAATCAACTGGAATACCGATGCTTACCTGCGAAGTAAATCGATTTCCGGCCAATCCAGCTTCACTTGCATTACATGAAAAATTGGGCTTTCGCGTCGTTGGTACGCAATTAACGGAACAGGGCCAAAAGGAGGTGTTGCTCATGGTGTTAGATCTACATGCCTGATGAAAAGGCCCCGGCTATAATTGCTGTGCTGGTAGTATTAATTATTGCTTCGCTTTATGTCCTGCTTGATACCGATACCATTATTCCAGTTGAGGAGGCAACAATAGCACCTGTGGAGAAGGACCATACTCGGACCTGGGTAAGCGCCTCCATGACTAATTGTAGTCGGTCTGGGCAAGTGACCCGAGTAGAAGGAGAGATCGTCAATAGAGGCAATGTTCCGGTAACGATGGTGACGGTCCAATCCATCTGGAAGAATGATCAAGGCCAGGTGGTGGACACCGGGTTGATTTATGTCCTGAGTGAGGAGTCGATATTGCAGCCGGGTGAGTCAAAAACCTTCATGGATACTACCGAATTAAGAAATATTTCTCGTTGTAATGTACGGGCCCTCGATTGGTGGGCGGGTCAGGATCGGGTTGAATCATAGGTGCAGTCAAGCACAACCGAAAGTGAATATGCTTGATGCTCAGTCGAGAGACCTAAGGTTATGGTTATGGATAGACAGTTCGGTTTCTCCGACCAGGAATTAAAACGATATAAGGATGAAGGCTTTGTTGTCAGGCAGGGTGTTTTCACCGATGAAGAAATTCATGGTTTTCATCTAGGGGTTGAAGAGGCGATTGAAACTGCTTTGCAGCTGGCGAGGCAAGGTAAGTCATACACGTTGGATGGTAAAAGTTTTGTTGACTTTGCCGAATATACTATTCAATTCGAACACACTCCTGAGTCTAAGGACCTGCGGGTTATTGAGCCAGTGCACAGTCTTGCAGAAAACCTGGCCGTGCTGCTGTCAGAACAACGATTATTGCAGCCAATGCAATCGATACTGGGTTGCTCGGCTTTAGCGCTTTGGACGAATAAACTTAATTGCAAAGGCCCTGGTGGTTCTGCCTTTGACTGGCATCAAGATTCTCCTTACTGGGTCCATGATAGTGGCCATGTGGATTTGTTACCTAATGTTATGATTAGTTTTGATTCATTCGATAGAGAGAATGGGTGCTTGCGTGCTATTGTCGGTAGTCACAAGGCTGGATGCTTGCCGGGTAGAGTTGATGGATCTCAACTAGGTGGATTTTATACTGATTCAAAAGTCATTGACCTGGCTGATGAGGTATTGTTTGAAGTGTGCCCGGGGTCGCTTATCTTCTTTGACCCTCATCTCATCCACGGTTCTGGAGAGAATAAGTCATCAAATTCGAGAAGAGCGATGATTCTTACCTTTCAGCCCGCCGGTCACCCATCGCTAAAATCAGGGGAGACCATTAATTGTCCGTTACCTGGGTGAAATGATTTAGCAATCTAGATTAGAACAATGGGCGATTGGCGCAAGCGGGACCAAACTCTTTAATGGGGCGATCTAAATTGGCTTAAAGTGGTATGAATTTCCTGCCGGTGACATTTTCTATACTGTAAAGGCCGTTAATGCACTGTACTCGTTCAGCTAATTACGCAGTGTCTGGCCTTGTTAAGCATCCCGGACAGGTATGCTGGTCTCGATTGACTGATTAGTTAGCCAGATATACCCTGTTACGTCCAGAATTCTTTGCCTGATAAGCGGCTGCATCGGCGCGTTGCCTAAGGGATGGCAGGCCTTCGGTTAGATGACTCACAGCGACACCTAGACTGGCAGTTAATGAATCCAGTCTGTCCATGGAGATGGCATTGATGCTTTCGCGTACTTTTTCAGCGAAGGCCTTGGCGGCAGGTTCATCGATATTTGAAATGACGATTTCAAATTCCTCACCTCCTGTCCTGGAAACAAGGTCAGCGCCAGAGACCCTCTCTTTCAAAACGCTGGCGACAGTCTGTAGCACCTTGTCACCGTAGCCATGGCCATGAACATCATTGATGTGTTTAAAGTGATCCAGGTCTATAGCAACGACGGCTACGGATTGCTGGCGTTTATGACTTTCCTTTAATAATCGAGATAGTTGTCGCATGTGATGGCTTCGATTGTGTAGACCTGTTAACGGGTCTCGATTGGTTATGTCATTAGCACCCCGGACGAAACGGAATGCAACTGCCGCCAGGCCCAGTTCACTGATTAAAATGAGTGCGTCAGCCAGGATTGGCCAGTTTGAATTTTCGACGATATATAGATGGGTGGCTGTATCCAGCACATTTCCTGTCTGTAGGATAAAGAGACTGATTAACAAGATAGGCCTTGAGGCTAAGGTCACTTTGATTGTGCTTGCGGCTACGAACATGGCAAATATCGCAACGCAGGAGGCTGAGTCGAACACCAGAACAAGCGGGGTTATGGCCGAGTTTAATGTAGCGCCATACATCAAATAGAAGCTCAGAGCCACGGTTAGCAAGAGATTCAGTGCTATCAGGAATGCGGCTCTATTGGTAGCAGCAAGCTTGATTTGGAATTCCAGAGGCGTATTCACAATGGTTTCAGTGGCGGACTCTTAATGATCTGGAGGAAGAAGGAATATCAGTATGGATAATTAGAAAGCCCTGATTCATATGCTATCCTGCGCGAACAAGACTACGGTACATTTTTCTAGGGTTATAATACACCACGAATAAACAATGAAAAAATCATTTCTGGTGATTTAGCCCGTAAATTAATATCAACACGGTGAATCTGTAAGCTCATACAATGAGAACAATGCTGGCACATGCGGCTGCCGAGAAATAGGTAAGGTGAGTTAGATAAATGGGAAGTACAGTTGAACAGAAGACATTATATAATGAATCTGATTTTATCATTTTAGATGATCCACCTATTGTTCTGAAGGTGGCGGAAAGACACGACGGGATGCGTTTGTTAATGCAGAGTTTCGCTGTCGACACTGCCGCGTTTCTGTCTGCAATTAGACCTAATGGAGCAGATTCCTGGGAGGATGAAAGTGTTGATAGACAAATGCAACTGCTTGGTTTAATTGAAGCGGAGAGATTGAATTATTTCATTGCCGTGATAGAAAACCCTGCTTCAGACTGGACTCAGCAAAGCTACGTTGTTCTCGGCCTTGACAAGCAGCAAGCGGCGCAATGGGCGGAGCAATTTCAACAGAAAGCTTATCTTTGGGTGCCACCTTCTTGTATTCCAGAACTTATCACACTTGATTAAGTACTATGTTTGCCTGGTTCCCAGCCTGTTTTACTAAGCGTCGCCTCTGCAAATTCAAGCGGGCCCGACTCCAGGGTTGTTGCCAGTGAATCATTCCATCGATTAAGAAAGCCGAATAGGGAAATAACCGAGATTATCTCAACTGCCTCTCGCTCATTGAAATGGTTTAGCAGTGTTTGCATGTGTGTGGGTTCGATACCGTTAGGGGAGGTCCCTGCATGCAGGGCGACATCCAGTGCAGCTTTTTCAGCATGGGAGAACAGGTCGCTGGTTTTAAATTCGAATGCAGCCATTAACTTTTCTTTTGTCACCCCTTTGTGCACTGCCTGGTGTCCTGTATGCGCCTGGCAGTATTGGCATCCTGACGCCGTCGAAGCCACGTGAGCGATTAGTTGTTTAAGATCTGCTGGCAATAGGCCGGTATTTAGGATCGTACCGGCGAGCTGACTAAAGTGCTGCAAAAGTTCGGGCCAATGCGCCATTGTCCGCATACTGTTTGGAACAAACCCCATGGATTGTGATACCAGATTGAACAGGGTTTCCAGTTCTTTGGATGGGGGAGTATTATATGGGTTAAGCAGCGTCATAGGTTTCTCCTAACAAAATGCTTTCTTTTTTCTTGGTTATTTTATACCTGGATCGTTAAGGATCAGGTGGTTTAAACGCTTTACCAGGAATGAGCTAAATCTGGTTTCAACTAGCCATTAATTTGTCATATCTGCAGCGCCGAAAGCAAACCCTGAAGTATTTTATTTTTAAGTCGCAGAAGATATAATCAAACGTTCGTTTTAAAATTAGATTTGTATGGTAGCGAAAGGTCCCGCCAGTGCAGACTCCGCCAGAACCCGAATTCTCGATTCGGCTGAACGCATATTTGTGCAAAAGGGTTTCGTAGGCTCGTCGCTTAGGGCAATCACATCAGCAGCCGGTGTCAACCTGGCAGCTGCGCATTATTACTTCGGGTCGAAACAAGGGTTGTTTAAAGCGGTTTTTTGCAGATGTTTAGCACCCATTAACGAACAGCGATTATTGGCTCTGGATACGCTGCTGCGAGAAAACCCCAAACCTGATTTGCGGGATATTCTGGCAGCCTTTCTAAGGCCCGTAATGCTACATTCTAATCAGGATACGCTGGATTTAATGGCGCAAATGACAGCAGAGCCGGAGGAACTGACGAACCCAATTTTAGCGGAACAGTTTGGAGAATTGGTAACGCGGTATACTGCGGGACTTCAACTGGTTTTCCCGAAAATGAGGGAGCAGGAATTGAACGTTAAGTTGACATTCGTCATCGGTGCAATGCTTCAGACGATTTTTAATCGATCTTTTTTCATAAACGTAGATGAAGTAAGTAAAGAAGAGAAATGCCAGCAACTGCTGAATTTCTCGGTGGCGGGGTTTTTGAATAATGATCAGCCCGGTATCCCGAAAGAGGTTGAACTGCATGATTAAGTTGAAACAAAAACTATTGCCGCTGGGCATTATTATGGTTGGCTTTGCGATCGCCGCTATTCTGGTGATGACCGGTCCTTCGCTTGAGCCTGTTGTCCCTGCAATAGTCCCCCCTATTGTGGAAACTAAAGTAGCAATGCCAGCCAATGTCCAGATGACAGCGCTGACCCATGGTACTGTCAGACCACGCAGCCAGACAGATCTTATTGCCGAGGTTTCGGGTCGAGTTATAGCCCTATCCGACGACCTGGTCAGTGGTGGATTCTTTAATAAAGGTCAGGTGTTGTTTTCCATAGACGCCTTGGACTACCAAGTCGCGCTTGAGCAAGCAAAAGCCGGCCAGGCACGGGCGGTCAGTGAGTTAGCCAACGCATCTAAAGCTTATGCCCGTCAGCAGGACCTGGCTAAACGTCAGTCGGCTAGTGAATCGCAACACGATGATGCATTAAACCGGCTCAAAGTAGCAGAAGCCACTCGGCGGGAGGCCCGCGCATGGGTCGCCAAAGCAACCCGTGACATGGCAAGAACCAAGGTAACGGCTCCTTATGATGGAAGGGTCAGGTCTGAGCAGCTTGATATTGGCCAATTCGTTAATCGAGGCGTATCTGTCGCTACTATTTATGCAACTGATTTTGTCGAAGTTAGATTGCCGATTCACGATGAAGAGCTGGCTTTTTTAGATCTACCGTTATCGACTTCTGGAAAGAATCTTGATGGTCAGGTTATTACCCGTCTCAGAGCACGTTTTGCTGGAGAGGAGCATGAATGGGAGGGGACCATTGTTCGTACCGAAGGCGAGATTGATGCCAAGACCCGGATGATCCAGTTGGTGGCTCGGGTTGCTGATCCTTACGCTGCGCTCAACGGCAAACCTCCGCTGGCTGTGGGTCTTTTTGTTGAAGCTGAGATCCTGGGTAAAGCGCTACCTGCAGTCGTCATTCTGCCTCGTGAGGCGATACGATCCAACGATCAGGTATATATTGTTAATAGTCAGAACCGCTTGGAACTCCGGCAACTGGAGATAGTGAAGCGGGTGGGCAATCAGGTATACGTTGCTGCAGGACTTACCAGGGGTGATTTGGTTTGTATTACCAACCTGAATGATGCTATCCCTGGAATGCTGGTTCGAACCGCCAGTGAACCGGTTTATCCTCTATGAGCGGTGTCATTGACTGGTTTGCGAAAAACCACATTGCCGCCAATCTGCTGCTCTTTTTGCTGGTCTTTGCGGGATTGGCAGGTCTGTATAACATGCCTCAAAAGACGTTCCCTGATATTGATGTACCTATTATCGTGGTGTCTATACCTTATCTGGGTGCCGCTCCAGAGGAGGTGGAGTCGGGCGTTTGTGTGCGTGTAGAAGAGGAATTAGATGGTATTGAAGGCATCAAGGAGCTTCGCTCAACTTCTAATGAAGGCTTATGTTCGGTTTCCGTTGAACTTCGAGATGATGCGGATACAGCTAAGGCACTTGATGATGTCAAGAACCGAGTTGATTCGATCGATACCTTTCCACGAGAGACAGAAAAGCCAATCATCAATCTGATCAGCTCCGTTCGGTCAGTTATAGATATTGCCATCACCGGTCCAGAGGATGAGAAAACCCTCAAGGTAATCGGTCAGCGAGTGCGGGATGATATCGCGACATTGCCTAACGTCACCCAGGTAACTTTGGCTAACACCAGACCGTACGAGATTTCAATTGAGTTATCAGAGGCCTCTCTAAGGAGAAACGGTCTCAGCTTTGATACGGTGGCCAAAATAATTCGGACCCGGTCGCTGGATTTACCAGGTGGCTCTATAAAAACCAGTGGTGGTGAGATTCTGCTTAGAACTAAAGGTCAGGCTTATTGGGGTGATGAGTTTGAAAATCTGGTTTTGCTAAGCCGTGCTGATGGTTCCCGATTGTATCTGCGGGATGTGGCGACAGTTGTCGATGGCTTTAAAGACACAGACCAGATGTTACGGTTTAATGGTAAGCCAGCAGCCTTGATCAAAGTCTCTCGAATTGGTAATCAGGATATCCAGGAAATAACTCGTGAGGTTGAAGCTTATCTGGCAAGTGCCCCGAGAAGCTTGCCTGCTGGGGTCGAGTTAACCATATGGAATGATAGCTCGAAACTGCTAAAAGATAGATTGAGCACTCTTCTGCAAAGCGCTCGCCAGGGCTTCATGATGGTGTTGTTGCTGTTGGCGCTTTTTCTCAGACCTCGTCTTGCTTTTTGGGTCAGTCTGGGTGTTCCTGTGGCTTTTCTGGGCGCGCTCTTTATGACCAATTTCCTGGGTTTATCGATTGACTCTATTTCCTTGTTCGGCTTCATATTGGTGCTCGGCATTATGGTGGATGATGCGATTGTGGTCGGGGAAAATGTGTATTCAAGTCAACTCAGGTCTGGATCTCTTTTGCAAGGTGCTATTACTGGGACCCAGCAGGTGTCAGTTCCAGTTATTTTTGGTGTATTGACAACGATATGTACTTTTTTCCCCTTGATTGTAGGGCCAGGCACGTTTGGTCAGATTGGCGGAGTGATTGCCACGGTAGTCGTCTGCTGCCTTGTTTTCTCGTTAGTCGAGTCCCAGCTTGTACTCCCGGCTCATCTTGGCCATGAGGATGTAAAAACATCGGTCGGTGAAATTGGGTTATTGATGATACCGATCGTCTTTATTATTTTATTGGAGTTTGCCTCAGACATGAGGACTTATCTGGCGCTTCTCAGTATTTGCGTGTCATTGGTAATGGCAGTGCATTGGTCAGGGCATTCAAAAGCTATCGCAGAAAGGATAATGGCCGCACAAACGCGGTTTTCTGATTGGTTGGAACATCAGATTGACAACGGCTTCAGGCAACTGGTGAAAAAGAGTACGCAGGCTCGTTATATTACTTTAGCGATTGCTTTGGCGGCTTTTATGTCCGGGATAGGAATCGTGATGAGCGGGCGGTTGCCTTTTTCATTTTTCCCGCCACTTGCTTCCGACCAGGCAATTGCCCAGTTAACCATGCCATTGGGAACGCCGGTTGAGGTGACCCGGCAAGCAGTTATGAGGCTTGAAAAAACGGCTTTTCAGTTATCCGAGGATCTGAAATCCCAATTTCCCGAATCTCCACCAGTAAGGCATGTATTAACTGCAGTTGGGAATCATCCCAGTAGCACGGGTGGTCCCGGCCCGCCTGGCACTGCTGAAAGTGTGGCCAGTGGTGGCCATTTAGGTGAGGTCACGCTGCAGTTAACACCAAGCGAAACGAGAAACCTGGAGACGGCAGAGGTGGCAAATTTATGGCGTCAGCAATCAGGTTCGGTTGCCGGGGCGGTCGAATTGAGATTCACCAGTGCTTTGTTCACAGTGGGTGATGCGATTGACATTCAGCTGGCGGGAGACAACGTTGATGACCTGAGAATTGCCGCGGCTCGTCTAAGGGAAAGGTTGTCTGAGTATCCTGGCGTCATTGATATCACTGATTCATTTCGATCGGGAAAACAGGAACTTAAGCTGAAGATGTTGCCCAGTGGAGAAGCACTCGGCTTAAGTCTGGACAGCTTAGGGCGTCAGGTTCGGCAGGCCTTTTATGGGGAGGAGGCACAACGTATTCAGCGGGGTCGGGATGATGTCAGGGTCATGGTCAGATATACACGGGAAGAAAGAAAAAATTTGGCCACGCTAGACAGTATGCGGGTGAGGACATCAGACGGTGCTGAAGTACCTTTTGCAGTGGTAGCCGATGCTGAATTAGGGCGTGGTTTTTCAAGTATCAGAAGAACCGACCGACAGCGAGTGGTTAATGTAACAGCAGATGTGCTGCGGGATCAGACAACCGCTAACGAGGTTCTTGCCGACCTTAGGGCCAGGCACTTAACTGATATCATGAAAGATTACCCGCGTATTCAATACAGTCTGGAGGGAGAACAGCGTGAGCAAGGAGAGTATTTTGGTAGCTTGGTTCCCCTATTTTTGATCTCCCTATTTTTAGTTTACGCGTTACTCGCTGTGCCCCTGCAATCCTATGCTCAGCCACTGATAATTATGAGTGTGATCCCGTTTGCTTTTCTTGGGGCTATCTGGGGTCATCAGATCATGAAATTGGTTGGTCTCGTTTCTGGTTTGGCGATGATGTCAATTCTTGGTTTCATAGCGGCCTCAGGGGTAGTCGTGAATAGCAGTCTGGTGTTAGTTCATAATTTAAACGCCCGGCGTGCTGCCGGTGAATCCCTGGTTGATGCGGTTGTGAATGCGTCAGTCTCACGGTGTAGGCCCATTGTATTGACATCGCTGACAACTTTTGCGGGTTTGGCACCGTTGATGTTTAATACCAGTGTTCAAGCGCAGTTTCTGGTTCCTATGGCGGTGTCGCTTGCATTTGGTGTATTGTTTGCCACCCTAGTAACGTTGTTAGTGGTTCCATCTTCCTACCTGTTTTTTGAAGATGTGAAAGCCTGGCGGGCCTCAGGCAAGGTCGATTAAGTTTATTGACCAAGGTGGGGTTTCAGTGCTGAATAAGATGCTAAGGCGAGTGATTGCTTGCTAGCTGGGTTTATCATTAAGGTGGTAACTAAAAGCCACCAATGACTGATTTTTAAGGATCTGTTTATGCCACAACATCCCTTTAGCGCTCACCGCGGTAGAATTTCGACGCTGGGAATTGAGTCAAAAAATCTTGATCACAACTTGCTGGGTGACCCGGGATGTCGTCAGGTTGGCGTTTATTTGCCCGAAGGTATTGAACTTTCTTCGCAGAGCCGGTTTCCGCTCATGGTCGATCTTGCTGGCTTCACAGGCAGTGGGTTTTCCCATCTTGCCTGGAAAAGTTTTGCTGAAACGCTGCCGCAGCGAATAGACCGGCTTATAGACGAAGGCTTAATGGGGCCATCTATTATTGCTTTTCCGGATTGTTTTACTTCGCTCGGCGGTAACCAGTACATAGACACCAGCGTGATGGGTAACTGGTCGACGTGGTTAGTGGAAGATATGTTGCCGCAGCTCATTGATAACTTTCCTATCCTATCTGAAGCTGGTAATCGAGCTGTCTTTGGAAAGTCAAGTGGTGGTTATGGTGCGATGCTGCAGGGCATGACTCAGGGTGATCAATGGGGCGCTGTAGCCTGTCATTCCGGTGATATGAATTTTCAACTCTGTTATCAATCTGAACTCCCACGGATTGTTTTGGCTTTGCAACAGTCCGGCGGCAGTATTAAGTCCTTTTTGGATAGACTGGGTAATAGAAAGAACGTATCCGGACAGGATATGAGTATCTTAATGATGCTGGCGATGGCGGCCTCTTATGATCCTGATCCAGCTAGTGACTATGGCATAAGGCTACCGGTTACCCTGGACACGTGTGAGTTGATACCTGAGCGTTGGCAGAACTGGCAGGCATGGGACCCATTGACGCTGGTAGAAGATGCAGATGTGCAATCCAGCCTCAGCAGCTTGAAAAACCTGTATATCGATTGTGGCAATCGAGACCAGTATTACCTTATGTTTGGGGCCCGGGCACTAACCAAGCGGCTAGGTGCCTTGGGTATCAACCACAGCTATGAGGAATTCGAAGATAATCACTCGGGCATCGATTATCGAATGGACCTATCTTTGCCTAGCCTGTACCAGAGCATCAAACCCTAGCATTGATGGTGGTTTTGACCTGAAACGGGCCTATACGCCGTCAAAGTACTCGACTTGAGGTGCTCCAGCCATATGCGGGCCCAACTCAGCGCCTATTGCCCTGAAATAGTCTGACTTGCCATGGGCTGCCAGTGCCGCTTCGTCGACATACTCTTCCAAGACGACGTAGGATAAGTTGTCAGTTCTGGATTTGTGCAGCGAATAAAAGTTATTGCCTGGTTCGTTGGCGCGAACAGTGGCTGCTAGCTCTGAGAATTTTTCTTCGAAGGCCTGGTTACTGCCTTCCTTGATGGTTAATTTTGCAATGACGCCAATAGACATATCGTTAATCCTGTTTTAATCAAGCCCTATTCTCAGCCGGTGACAGGCCTGAGTCAACAGTTCTGGATAAAAGGCTGGCAGGGAGCAATCAACGAGGTTTTTTTCTTTCTCCTGCTATGATGTATCCTGCTCCAGAGGGTATAGCAGTGCCTCAAGACCATGAATTTTAATTTCCAGCGAAAACTTCATAAGATCGCCCAGTCTACCGGTGGGGAAGCCTTTTTTTTCGAACCACAAAAGATAGGCTTCGGGTAATCGGGAAAGCCGTTGGCCTTTGTATTTACCAAATGGCATCTTAGTATTGGCGACTGAGATCAGGTCCTTTGATTCAAACATGTAACGCTAATTGCCAGAATATTTTAAAGAGGAAGATATCATGCCAAAGGCCAGTGAGATTAAGAAGGGTGAGGTCGTCAAAGTTGATGAAATTCCTCATGTCGTTAAGGCCATCGAAAGTAAAAGTCCTTCCTCACGAGGAGCGTCAACGATTTATAAAATCAGGTTTTCCAGTCTATTGTCTCGCCAGAAAAAAGAGGTGTCCTGTAAAGGTGATGAACATTTTCAGGCAGTGGATTGTGAGCGAGTACCGGTACAGTTTTCCTACCTTGATGGAGGCCAGTTTTTTTTTATGAATACCAGCGATTATAGCCAATATGGTCTCGATCGTGCCGACCTTGAAGAACAACTTCCATTTCTCAGTGAAGGACTCTTGGATATCACCGCTTTATTGATAGAGGAGCAGCTTGTTGCAATAGAATTACCGCAAGCGATTGTCATGGAAATAGCCGATACAGCTCCGGCAATAAAGGGTGCCAGTGCCAGTGCAAGAACCAAACCAGCGACTATGGCCACAGGCCTTGTTGTTCAGGTTCCTGAATATATTGAAACAGGCGAACCCATCAAGATCAACTCTGGAACAGGGAAATACATGTCAAGGGCCTGACCTTGGTAAATCAGATGGGCGTAGTATCTCGACTGCCTATCCGTTAATACAGAAAAGACCTCGCGGGGGTAGTGCCGGTTAAGTATGGAACGAGCCCCAGGCCTGCTGAATCTGTTTGAGGCTAGCTGCATCCAGAGGGCCAGATTCCTCGGCTTCCAAGGCGACTTCCAGATGCTTTCGCTCAGCCAGACCAATGATAATAGCATCAATACGTGGCTGTGAAAGAGCGAATCGAAGCGCAAGTTTTACCTGCGGGTTGGGATTACCGTAGAGTGCTTGAGACAGGTGCTGCTGTTTAATTTCTTCGCTTGCAACCGTATCAGGTGAGGTGAGTGGTTGCTCCCTGCCATGGCGCTTTTCGGTCGCTAGAATACCCGCTGCAAACGCCCGTATTCCAAATACAGCGACGTCATGCTCAAAGCAGGTATCAATCAGGCCTGTGAAATTATAGCAGGACCAACTGGATGGTAGGCTGATCCCAGCTGAGGCATTGAGCAGGTTATAGAGCAACTGTATGGTAGCCAGGCGGTTACTCTTGATGATTCGGATCAATGCGGGTGTTTCACCCAGGCCGGTTATACCTATATGCTGTGCCAGGCCTTGCATTTTCATGTTATCGAACGCATCCAGGACACCGTGCGGCTTCATTACCTCGTTTATGCCGATGACGCTTGCTTTAGTTTCTCTGCCGATGGGATTGTGCAATTGAATCAGGGTTACCTGATCTCGATTAAGTCTTTTCAGGCTGCTGGTCAAAGAGCGTTCCACCTGGCCATAATAATCAGGATCACGAGTATCGATAGTGACTTTAGTCGACACCTGAATATTTTCATGTGCGGCTGTGAGTAGGATCCCTAGGGCAGACTCAGAACGAGTATCACCATAAGTTGGTGCGGTATCAAACCAGTTTATTCCGGATCTGATTGCCAGATCAAAGGTATCTTGCTTTTCTTCCTCAGAGCCGTTGATGAGCAAGCCACCTACCGCTCCGCAGCCAAATATTAGTTTTGAAACCTTGAATAGGCCGTGCTTCGGGGTAGTAATTTCCAAATTTTTAAGTGTCCTGTTTGGCCAGCTGTGTTTCAGCAAATAACTTGATGCTTTTGTAGTCGGCTTTACCATTGGGAGCGCGCTCGAGGCTGTCCTTGACAAAGATGTGCTTAGGTGATTTGTAGGCAGCCAAAAATTCACGGCAGGACTCGCGTAATTCGCCAGGCTCACAATATTCACCGGGTTTCAATTGCACCACTGCGGTAATGGCCTGGCCCCATTTGGCATCATTGATTCCAACGACCAGGGCATCATCAACGGTTGGATGCATTTTCATGGCTTCTTCGACTTCTTCTGGAAATACTTTCTCTCCTGCCGTATTAATGCAGTTGCTGCCTCGACCAAGTAGAGTCAGCGTGCCATCGGCTCGAACTTGCACCCAGTCACCCGGGATTGAGTATCGAATACCGTTAATTGTTTTAAATGTTTTTGCTGTTTTCTGTTCATCTTTGTAGTAGCCGACGGGTAGATTACCGGTGACGGCAACCATGCCCGATTCATTAGAACCGGGCAGCACTTCAATACCCTCTTCGGTGAATACTTTGCAGTTCGGGCCCAGGGTGAAGTTGGCTACCTCTATTTCTTCTTCCTTGGTCATGACACTACTGCCAAGGCCGATGGCCTCAGACGAGGAAAAACCATCAACCAGTAATAGATTTTCATTATGGCGGAGCAAACCTGCTTTTATTTCTCGAGTCCACATAACACCTGAGGAAGAGATGATTTTTACTGATGAAATGTCATATTGCTCGGGCTGCTCATCCAGGGCCTCAAGCATCGGACGGGCAAAGGCATCGCCGACGATAGTCACTGCTGATACGCTGTGCCGGTGAATAGCCTGTAAAGCCTGCTCAGGGACAAACCTTCGGCTCGGTAGGGTAATGCAGGTGCCGCCTGCGCTCATGGCGCCGATGGCAGAAATCAAGCCTGTACCGTGCATCATCGGCGGCAAGGGCAGATTAATGGGCGCAGGTTGTTGTTGTATCCGGGTAATAAATTCATCGAGATCAGTACACGGGGGAATGCCTATACGTGGGTTGCCGCCTGCACCCATCACCTTGAACAAGTCATCATGGCGCCACATTACGCCTTTCGGCATACCTGTCGTTCCACCGGTATAGATAAACAGCAGGTCATCAGGAGAGTAGGTGAGATCAAGAGGACTGGAATCAGTTCGTTCGAGTAGAAGTTCATAAGGTGATTCCTCGACTGGGTCTTCATGTTCGCTGTCGACAACCTCAATCCATAGTTTAATCTTGGGTAATTGTTCCCTGATGAGATCGACCGTTTCCCTGAATTCGGTTTGAAACATAACGATGCTAGCATCAGAATTATCAAAAAGATAAATCAATTCGTGCTCGATATACCGATAATTCACATTTACATGAGTCAGGTTGGCTTTAAAAGCGGCAGCGATGCCTTCGCTATATTCAGGACAGTTACGCATATAGAAGGCAACTTTATCGCCGGGTAGAGCACCGCTGTCGAGAAATGCGCGTGCCAGAGAATTTGTTCGGGTAGAAAAGTCAGCATGGTTAATAACCCGCCGGCCATGAATGAGCGCGGGTCGCTCAGCAGGTATAACCTTGGCGATTTCCCTGAGGATATCCCCATAGCTCCATTGGTATGCCATTTTTTTACCTATCCTTTTACCGATTAAGGGATATTTGTGGCCTGATCATACCGAATATTAACGTGAGTGTCAGGAACAGCGAAAATGGCCACATGGCGGCAAACAGGAAACATATTTATCACCGCTGGGTCGCTGGAGATAGCCTGGAATTGGAAGTCATTGCATTTATTGGACTGGGAGATTACCAGTAACTTATTTTGCTGTTATTGTCAGTAGATGTCCTGACCGAATATGAGTAGTGCACCATTGATGTCTTTGATTCCAAAATCTCTCAATTGGTAGTCGCGGTCACCGATTTCTATACTGATCTTGGCGCCTTTTTGTTTGATTTCATCATAAAATTGATCGACATCATTCAACCAATGAAACAGTCTCAGACCTGTTTGCGGTTCATTCGACTTGGCGAAATGAATGGCTGCATTGTCTCTCCAGACACAACCGTAATCGTCACTGACATAGTCACAGTTGAAACCAAGAATCTCTTGGTAGTAGTTAGTGCTTTTAATTACGTCGGCGACCTGCATTACCAGCGCAGATTGAACGAATTGTTTGGGTTCAGATGTAGGGCGATCAGGCATGGGTAGACCTCCTTTGTACAGTGTCTATGCTGGTACAATAGCGTATTGAGTCAGTCCGACAAGTAATTCAGCATTTAATTACCTAAATGATTAAGTAATTAAGTAATTAAGTGATTGGGCGCTGTCATCGTTGTCAGAGCGGTGATCAAGATAATGGTTAAAGTAAGACAGGTGCTTGAAAAGTCACATCAGAAGTAAAAACGGATGCTTACAAAAGCACTATTGGGACTAGCGCCATACTCTGACCCTAAGAGAACCTGACCCAGGTTGTCATTGATTTTGAGTCCTTTACCGTTGAAAAGATAGACACCGAAATCGAGGTAGAAGTCTTCTGCAATGTTGTAATTAGTCGACAACATGGTGAAGGATGAGTCATCGTCGAGATTTATGATGGTTTGTGCCGATGCCTGCCATAATGGCGAAAAAGTCTGGGCGAGACTCGCGATAATGTAGTGCTCACCCAGCAGGAACACTCCTCCGGTGGTAAAGGACAGGCTTTCGAAATGATTCAGGTATTGATCAGTATCCTTTGTCCCTGCAGTGCTGACGTGATATTCGATCATTGCAAATGTATTTGCCGTAAACGCATAGTCGAGACCCACAGAGCCTCGCTGATAATTACTTAGCCCGCTCACCGAAGCTATTTCCAGCCAGAACCCAAACTCCCCAAGTGCAGTCTCCAGACCGCCACCAACCAGAGTCTGGTCAGCGAATCGAATGAGACTGAAATTTAAGTCTTTTCCATTCAGGTTCTGCTTTGCCTGGACAAATGCAGCTGAATTTTCGCTTTGTGCTCCATCCCCAGAGACCAGACCAATATCGATTTCGCCAAGTTCGCCCCAGGCTTTTTGATAGCGAACCGCATCGACTCCTATACGGTATTCAGTATTCAGGGTGCCAAGGCTAAAAGGTAGAAATACATCGGTTGGATTAATCATTCTGGCAGAACCAAAAGTGATGGCTTGCCGGCCGATGGTTAAGTCTCCGTCGGCGAACTGAAACTGGACATTGAATCGATCCAGGTTTTGAAGAACGGATTGTTTAGCTCCGGAGGTGGCCAGCAGCGGATCCAGGTCAGTGAGACGATAGCCGGGCATACTGGGCTCGGAAGTCATTGCAAATGCATTACTGTCTCGCGAACTCAATTGCGGGCTTATTTCGTAATGAATCTGCCAGACCGCCTGCTGACTGAAAACATCGAGCATCAGGCGTAGATTGTTTTGTGAATTAATCTGGCTAGGCAGGTTGTAAAAAGAATTTGACTGCTGTTCCTGGGCTATAAGATAGGATTTGAGGTAGCCTTGAAAGTTAACGTCAATTGCTAGTGCAGGTGTTGCACTGAGCAGGGCTAGAATGGCAATAAGGCCGTTAAATATTTTAGGCAATGAAATGCCCTCGTTCTTACTGGAGTTCTTCTTTTTCGATTAATCCATCTCGTAGATAAACCAGCCGCCGAGCTCGTTGAATAATTTTTTCATCGTGGGTAGAAAAGACAAAAGTCATACCTTTAGTCTGGTTTAATTCCTTCATGACATCGAGCAGACTGATGCCTGTCTTGGAATCCAGATTGGCTGTCGGTTCGTCAGCAAGAATGATGGATGGGTTAGTGGCCATTGCCCTTGCTACAGCGACTCTTTGTTGTTGCCCTCCGGACAATTGGGCAGGTCTGCGCTTTTCCAGGCCGGCTAAGCCCACAATATCGAGCATTTCCTTGACTCGAACTCGTCTCTTTGCTGCCGTAATACCTTGAAGCAGCATGATGTATTCAATATTCTCTGCGGCTGATAAAACAGGAATCAGGTTATAGGCTTGAAAAATAAATCCGATGTTGTCACGTCGGAAATCAGATAGCTTGTTACCCGACATATCAGCGATATTCTCACCATTGAGCTCCACGGTACCGGTATCGGGTTTGTCCAGTCCTCCGATGAGATGCAGTAGCGTTGACTTCCCAGAACCCGACGGCCCGACAATGGCCGTGAATTCGCCTGCTTCGATCGACAGGGATACCTGGTCAAGCGCTTTTACCATTGCTTCGCCTGCGCCAAATACCCTGCTGACAGCGGCTGTATTAATAAGAGGAATCATAGCGTGCTCCTACAATGCTTTTTGCAATGCTTCTGTAGGCACGATTCTAGATGCAAACAGAGCGGGATAGATGGCTGCAATGAGTGTTAGCAGCGTAACGAATATGGGGAAGCTAATAAACTGATAGGGTGCCAAAATGGTATTGATATTACCGTCCAGAACGATTCCCGACATTTCCATGCGTCCCATAGGGATTCCGGTTGTGGAAAAATAGACGCTAATAAAATAACCCAATATCAGGCCGAAGAAGCAACTGATAAGGGCCAGGAAAAAAGCCTCGGTGAGAATAAGTTTGATTATATTGGCGGGACGCGTACCAACAGACTTGAGGACCCCAAATTCGTAAATGCGTTCGTAAATTGACATGAACATGGAATTAATAATTCCAAGTGAAGCCAGCAAAAACAAGATACCGCCGATAATGAAGGTGGTGTATCCCGTCATTTCAAGCATAGCACCCATAGTCGGTTGTAATACTAGCCATCCGTTGGCTTCAGTTGAGTCATCGTTAAACGATTTGTATAAATCAAGACCGGGGTCGTTTGCAACTTCGGGTTGCTTAAAACGAATGGCTATTTGATGGGCAGCCCCGGGTAATTCAAAGAGGCTTTGGGCTTTAGTTAGATTGATGAATATGAGGTTTTCGTCCAAGGTTTCAGGGCCAAATTCAAATAGACCGCTGAGCCGGAACAACTCCTGGACAATTTCCTTTGAATCGACTGTAGATGAAGTGAGTACCAGGCGATCGCCTAATTCAACTTCAAGCAATTCTGCCATTGGCCGCCCGAGCATGATTTCCCGTTCTTTGCCGGACAGGAAGCTTCCTGCATAGACCGCATCAGCGATTTTGCTGACGTTTTCTTCAGTGGAAGCTTCTATACCGTAGACTATAGCACCTGCGTTATTGTGTGTTGATGCAACCATTGCACCGACGATAATACGTGCCGAAGCACCCTGTACCACTGGGTCATGCATCAGTTTACTTTGGATTTCCTGGTAATTGCTTAGGCGGAGGCTGGGTTCAAAGTCATCTCGAAAGCCTTTGCTGTTAATCTGGGCCTCACCTTCCAGAGTGTGGGTCAGGCCGCTAATCATCACATCAATCATTCCCAGCATCACACCGTCCATGACGATGATAGTGAGCAGGGAACTGGCGATTAGCAGGCAGGTTAATACAGTTCTTCTGATATTCCTGAACAGGTTTCTCCAGGCAAGGCGCAGTATGAGCATAGCTAGTGGCTCCCCAAAGCGTCTCGTGGCTGTATTCTGGCAGCTCTGAGTCCGGGCGGAATACTGATTAGGCCGGCCGCGAGAATGATGAAAGCCATGGGCGTGAAAAAGACGTAGCTTGAAAATTCGCCTCTCATGGTATCAAACAGAATCCCACCCATATCGACCGCCATGGCCATTTTAATGCCAACAACGGTGAACCAGTAAATGACCGGCGCCATCAGAATCAGTCCGATTAGTACGCTGAAACAAGCCAACAGTGTTGTTTCCAGGAAAATCAGTTTTACCAGCTCTAACGGCCGGCAGCCTATGGCTCGTAGAACTCCAAATTCCCTAGTCCTTTCCAGTACGGTCATCAGCACGGTATTAAGTACCGCAATAAAGACCAGGAATGTAACCAGAACCATCATAAACTGATTGCCCTGCTTATCTGCCAGCATGGTTCTGTAGAAAGTAGATTCTACTTCCTGCCAGGTAGAAACAGTCAGGTGTTGATTTTCAAGGTCAAGAGTTTGGACGAATTCAGTATTGTCATCGGGAGAATCCAGTTTGAGCGCATATTCATGGACACTATCTGACAGGGCTAAGAATTCCTGGGCTGCGTTTAAGGGCAGAAAAGTGGTCATTTTATTAAAGGAATTCTTATTTCCGACAATTCCGGAAATAATAAATATGTCGTTGGCAATGGATCCGTCTGCTCCCTGAGAAATGAGCACAAGCTCGCTACCTACTTGCATGTCAAGCTTGGTTGCCAGTCCCTCACCAATCATCGCTTGAAAGTATCCGTCGTCATTGACAGCCGTATTGAAATAGCTGCCGGATAGAACCTTTTGCGGTAAGCGGCTGACACTCGGTTCCTGTTCTGGGTCAACAGCTATAATTCGAGTTGGCGCGGTTTTTTCATCACCATAGGCTAAAGCAGCTGAGTAGATTCTGGGTGCAAAACCGAGAATTTCCTGGTTTGAGCTTAATTTTGCTTCTAGAGCTGGCCTTTCCCGAATGGTTTTAAATAGTTTCGGATGATCGAGATAGTCATCTCGATGAATTTGCACATGACCAGTATGATCCAGAGTAAACAGTTCAACCAGGTTCCCCCAGGATCCTTCTACTAATGACATGGAGAGGACGAACAGCATATAACCACCGGTCATACTTAACCCGGTTAGTATTGTGCGTCGTTTCTGACGAAGTAGATTCCTGATGGCTAATCGAAAGATGAGCATTAAAAGCGGCTTTTAAGGTTTCGCAGGGAAAAGGTTTCCTCGCTAATGGTCTCTTTATCGAAGCTCATTGACTCGTAAATAACCCGTGTTGTATGGCCGTCTTTGTTTAGCGGCCGCATCTCGAGGACCGAGGGCATCAGTTTGCCATCAAATTCTTTGGGTTCGAGAAACTTCATTTCCCTCATTTTAACGTGATCATCGTCGTAAAATATCTGTGCTTTCGGGAGTAGCGGTGATTTAGAAACGATGTAATCGATTTTACCCCAAACTGTCACAGTAGTTTCCATTGGGGTCAGGGTGATGATGTATTCAGTTTCATTCTCAGCCAAGGACATTGCATATGAATCGACCAGTGAAGTTTCTTTGACCAGGTCATCGTTGGTGAAGTCGCTTCCCATCCAAGACCCCATCATCATGGAGGGTGGAACTTTCATGACCTTGTTTATTTTTGGGAAATAATTCCACATTTCCTCATCTCGTTTCAGGGTTGCTACGCCACGGTCCTTTTTAGGAGCCAGGATCCGGAAAAATGCACGCTCCTCGCCCAATGTCAGACTCTGCATGGTTAGTTTTCGTTGATAGTTCGGCGTTTCTATGAGCATGGTAATCGATGCTTCGCTGGAGTTGCCGCGATACATATTTTCCATTTCGTCGATGATCTGCTGTGCCGTAGTCATTTCCGTGTTAGCTGCTGAGCTAAGCTGAATCAGGGCGAGTATCATCAGCAGGCGAAGGAACCTGGAACTAGCAAAGGGGGATAGTAAGTAACGGATATGTGCTGACATAGAACAGTGAACCCTAACAGGTTGAATTGATGGTAGCATGTCTATTCAACATGACCAACTGGTCATATCTGGTGTGTGATTTCTTTTGAGTGTTTAATTACCCGCTATATTTACATAGATTTTATCTGAGTGACAGTCGCATTGGACTGACACGTTTTGTCTGCCCCGTGTCTGCTAGCATGAAACCAAGTTAAAATAACCGGTGGTCAGGCTAACTCGGCTGATTGACCCTAGTCAAATTGCAATCTAATAGGTACAAAAATGGCTGCAGATTCGATAGCGAGTCCTGTTTGTATTTACCTACCCACCTACCCACCCACCTACCTACCGCTTAGCCTGCTTTATTGGCCCTTGAAATTTCCTGGGCGTCTTTCAGCCACGGCTTTAACACCTTCTTTATGATCGGCTGTGCGCTGCAAATGAAATTGCG
>JABIZD010000155.1 GCA_018666555.1 Gammaproteobacteria bacterium | reverse complement strand
TGCTGCTGACACTGCAGATAGGTAGCCTCGGAGATCATCACATCTGAGGCAAATGCGTTGTTAGCTCCTTCCAGTCTTGAGGCCAGATTGACTGCATCACCCATCATCGTATAGTTGGTTCTCTGCTCCGAACCCATATTGCCAACCACCATGGCTCCGGTATTGACCCCCATACGAACAGCAATGCGCGGACGACCTTCTGCGAGCCATTTTTGCCGCAGCGATATCAGCGCATGATTCATGTCTATACAAGCAAAACAAGCCAATTTCGCGTGCTCAGGTTGCACCACCGGTGCGCCCCAAAAAGCGATAATGGCATCACCCTCAAACTTATCGACGGTACCCTGAGCGGCAATGATGATATTGCACATCTGCGTCAGGTAGTCGTTTAGCAATTGGACTAATTCAGTGGGTGTCAGTGCTTCAGAAAAACTGGAAAACGCAGCTATATCAGAAAAGAAAGCCGTCATGACGCGCTCTTCCCCGCCTAACATCAGCTTAGTCGGGTCTTTCACCAGGTCTGACACAACTGCTGGAGAAAGATACTGACCAAAGGCTTCTTTTATAAACGCTTTCTGGCCAATTTCATGTAAGTAAATACGACCATTGATGACGATGAAGGCAAGCGCTAACGCAAGTATTAGATAGCTCATTGACAAAACAATGCCATAGAACACATAAAACCCAGTGGCCGTGCCAACAAATACCAACAGGACTGCCGTAATCATCAAGTTCCGCAGCAGCGGAGCTGCGATAAATGAGGACCAAAGCACGGGTAACAACAGCAGGCAAGCCACCATCAGTTCCATCCAGAATGGTGCTGCTCTTAATTGACCACCATCCAAAATAGTTTCGATTTCACTGGCAATAATGTTGACTCCAAAAATATTGCCCACGGTGGTCTCAAATTCATCGTGTGCGACTTCAGCCACCTCACCAATCAAAACTATCTTGTCTTTGACCAGCACAGCCAGTTCCTCTAACTCCTCCTCATCGGCGGCAAAAAGAATATCCGCGGCGGATAAGCCTGCTACCTGATGCCGTCTAATAAGACCCGCTCCTGAGGCCGATGCCGCCAGGGCCGGATAATCGATATAAAGGTCATTAAACTGATCGAGTTCGATGGCGAGTTTATCGCCTATATACAGCTTGTTATTATGTAATCGAGGCACGGCGGCCAACATCATGGAAACCGCCTTTACAGAAATTGGCCAGGCATTCTCTGCTGCCACCTCCGGATAGATGCGAAGACGCACCAACGTTTCTGACAGGTCACTGTTAGAAGAAATGTTTGAATAACCCGATTCAGCCAGTTGTTCAAACACAGGAATGGCGGTATTCATCTGCTTGAACTGCTCTCTTTCAAACACTGCCTGGGAGCCCAGCAGTATATTACCCGCCTTGCTGAATGCTTCTGCCAGGGCCGGGTCTTCACCGTATGCACTATTAAAATCCAACAACATATCAACCCCGATTACAGCAGCCCCCATATCACTCAATCTGGATATAATGGTGGCTAGATCGGTTCTACGCAGTGGGTATACGCCGTACTCCATGTAGAAATCTTCATCCGTATAGACTACCCATACAGCTTCATTAACCTGCACAATTTCATCATCGCCATACACAGTCCGAAGCAGATGGCGATAAGATAACGTTTCGTCCTCAAAAATCGAAAACGCTTCGCTAAATTCAAGCAGCAAGGCCAGGGCAAATAAGCCAATAACAATGGGGATATCAACCCGGTTGGTTAGTACCTGCAGAACTTTAGGCACAGCTTCTCCGTGGCAGAACAACCGCAAAGCAATGCGTTAGCACATTCACAATCATAGTCAGCCACCCGCTCATCATCACTTTCATGGTGTAGACGAGTTGGGGAAATCCCGAAAGATCTTAGCCTCTTTCTTCTGGAGTTCGGTCAGACCCAGTCTGGAGTAACTGCGCACTAGCAGCGGCCGCATATCATTATCATCGAATTCCTCTAAAAAATAGCGGCTATAGGAATCCATCACAGCCACCAGCAAACCAACACTTTCGAGAATGCCTGCCTGGGCAAACACATCATCATCGTAGTCGGCGAGGGTTTTCTTGATTTCAGTTTCCTGCGCCTGACTAAGCCAGTGAAATCGACTGTCCCTACTTGGCGAATAAACAACCATTCCATCGTTGATTGTCTCAAGCTTGTAAGTATGGGCACCCTCGCTCACGCCAGAGACCTTGAAGCGGACCATGTCAGCCTCTGCCAGCCCCCCCAATTCGACTATCTTTCCGTCTATGGTTAAACGATAGGTCGTTCCTGGGCAGGCAATATTCCAGACAAGATCAGGATGAGAGGAGGATAATGAAACAGAGCGCGCCGTCTTAACCTCATTACTGCATTTAATCGCTGGCCTGCGCAGCATGGTATACCGCTGCGCCTTAGCAAATTTATTAGCGATACCATCAAATACAGTTGCCTCATTAGTAAATGGGTCAGTTTGCGCCCCTTTTGTAAAGGCCAGTCCGTCTGAGCTGACCTCTACCGAACTATCCGGACCAATCACTCTGGACAAGCCTGATAACTGATTCACGAAGGTACCCCTTCCATCCCCTCCGGTTCGCACTTTATAGCCGGCAAACACGTATTTAGTTCGGGTGACTCGCTTCCATCGGCTACCATCCCTTGAATATTCAATATCCCCTTCGGGTTCCAGTAGCCGGCCAATCGGACCGGACGCTGCAGCAACGGGATGAGCAACGGCAAAAACTAACAACGTGACAATACCAAAGCAGGCAAATTTACTTCTAGCGAAATCCATAACATTCCTCTTTAAAGGTGACAGGATAATCAGCCTGGTCTTTCATTGCATAGAACCGAGAGCAACTGCACCTAACTTTTAAAACATTTCGAATGGCACTCACTTAAATGGGTTAGCCGCTATTTCTATATGACAGCCCACATATCAAACTGATGTTATTTCATCATACCTGATGTCAAGCTCATTATCCTAAATCAGACCAGCGTGGGTTCGACGATGAGCGCTGCTTTTGTAAAACTGTTCCAGCAAAGCACCGGCAATTTTAACCCAGCCTACAAGCTGTCCGCAGCGCACTATGCTGGTCCCGCTGAATAGTATGGCGCTTCTATCTGCTTGTGTATGGCATCTTGATACCACTCAAATCGCAAAATCGACACCTGTTAATAGTTCAATCTGCAAGCAACACTATGCCATCACCTGAAACTTGGGGTATTATCTTATGTCCTAACCCAGACGCTTTTAATTGCCCATGATTACAGTGCTCTCCCCAGCCAAAACGCTTGACTATGATTCTCCCGTTTCTATCAAAAAAGCCTCAGAGCCTCGTTTTCTTCGCGATGCCGCGTCATTGGCCAGACTAATGAAAAAAAAGTCTGCCAAGGATTTGTCAGGCATGATGAATATCAGCCCGAAACTAGCGGATTTAAATGTCGAAAGATTTCAAAACTGGTCCAGTTCAATCCAGACTGAGGAGCAACGTCAGGCTCTGCTTGCTTTTAAAGGCGATGTCTACCTCGGACTGGAGGCAGATTCATACAGTGCCCGGGATTTCAATTTCGCACAGAAAAACCTGCGCATCCTGTCCGGATTATATGGTCTACTCAAACCCCTGGACCTAATACAGCCCTATAGGCTAGAGATGGGGATTAAACTTAAAAATAGTAAAGGCAACGATTTATATAAATTCTGGAACAAGACAATTGCCTGCGCACTGACCCAGGAACTGGCAGGACACCGCAATAAAACCCTGATAAACCTGGCCTCAATTGAATACTTCAAAGCAGTCGATCTGGACTTTCTGCCGAACAAGGTCATTACACCGGTATTCAAAGACTACAATAAAGGAACTTATAAAATTCTCAGTTTTTTTTCAAAGAAAGCACGCGGCATGATGGCTACTTATATCGTCAAGAATCGAATCAACCAGCCGGAAGCCCTTAAGTCATTTGACGCCGATGGCTATCATTATTCAGAAGAATTAAGTATGGATAACCAGTGGGTGTTCACGCGCAAAGCGTGATTTAGGAGTTGCAGGAAAACTTACTCGGTATCATCGTTAATCCCATGTCCGGCAGGGATGTCAGGCGTGTTGTAGCGCGGGCCAGTACCAGCACACACTATGAAAAACAGCAACAGGTTACCCGACTGGTACTGGCGGCCCTGGAGCATGGCGTCGCCCGGATTTTCCTCGCGGACGAGCCTTTTCGTATCAGTTCCAGAGCGGTCGAGCATCTACCGCAACGATCCCTAATCGAAATCCTCAAATACCCCCTGACCCATACCGCCAGAGACACAGAAACCATGGCCGACCTAATGTGGGCTGAAGGGTGCAGGACTTTCATCGTTCTAGGTGGCGATGGAACAAACAGGATAGTTGCCCGCCGTTACCCTGACGCCACCATTTTGCCTCTATCGACCGGTACCAACAACGTCTTCCCTGTTTTCGTGGAAGCCTCTATCGCCGGGGCTGCTGCTGGCATCATTGCCAGCAAACAACTGCAACTCGAGCAAACCTGTATTCGCTGTAAGCAGATACATCTCCTCACAGATCAGGTGGATTCCAGTCGCGCTGATATCGCTTTAATTGATGCTGTGCTACTCAAGAATGACGAGTTAGGCTCTTTATTACCCTTCTCCGCAGACCATCTCTCGACCCTGGTATTAACCCGGGCAGAACCGGCATCGGTCGGCTTATCGCCCGTTGGTGGCTACCTCGACGCGTGTGGACATCATGATGATTTTGGCCTCGTGGTTGAATGCGCAAAGCTTGGCAAAACCAAAGTGACGGTGCCTATATCGCCAGGGCTCTGGCAGGAAGTCGGCGTCAAGGATTTTAAACGTATACAACTCGACACAACTATTTCTGTGAGCGGAGCTGGCATTCTTGCCTTCGATGGTGATCGCAGTATCGGCCTTGGCCAATCCGAGACCGCCCTACTCAAGGTCTGCAGGGATGGCCCGTGGATTATCGAGCCCGATATCATCATGCATAAGGCAGCTGCAAAGGGTTTACTCAGCAGACGTGCTTGAGCCTGAGCAGAGTTCTCTCAACGGCATTGAAATGCTACCATTCAAGCTCCTGAGTTGGTAAGTCAGTTATGTCCACGTGGCAACACATTGCAATTAGTTTGTTTTTTATAGCCAGTTTAGCTGTAACCCCAGGTATTGCCGGAGAAACTACCCAGACCCTGACGTGGTCCGACGGTACTCGCTATGTCGGTGGAATCCAGGACGGCAAGAGGCATGGTCGGGGAACCATTTACTGGCAGGACGGTACCCGCTATATCGGAGAGTTCAGAGTTGACTTGAGACAAGGTGAAGGACTCTTGATTTTACCTGATGGGACCACCTATCGAGGCTTGTTCGACAGCGATGTCCTGCTGACTGAAGATGCCCCGGAGGCCCTCATTGGCCCAGATGCGCTCACTGACCCTGCAACCCCTGCAATAGAAACTAACGCGACCAGCGCCAAACCTGCAGCAGTGGATGCCAGCACTGAACGGCAGATCAAGGACGTTTTAGATCTTTGGGCTGCGACTTGGATGAGCCAGGACGTTATCCAGCATCTGTCCCTTTATTCAACGAATTTCCAACCCCAGAACAGTCAGACGATTCCGGTCTGGTCGCTAAATCGAAAAGAACGTATTCTCTCGCCTACCTACATCCAGATTGACCTTGCCTATGAGGCCTTAACCTCACCGAATCCCGGTATAGTCGATGTGGCGGTAAAGCTATCCTACCGATCGAATACTTATCGGGAAGTCAGCAATAAACTTATTCGTGTTCAGAACCACCAGCAGGGCTGGCGCATACTAAAGGAAAGTGATCGATGAACCCACCTGTAGCCACCGTTCCCGCTGCCACAACGTTAATGCTAAGAGACACAACCGAAGGCCTGGAGGTGTTCATGGTCGTGCGCCACCACCAGATTGACTTCGCTTCAGGGGCTTTGGTCTTTCCGGGTGGAAAAGTTGACCCAGGTGATAGCCAGGTGCAGGCGCACTGTGCAGGAATTCAAGACCAGGATGCAACCGCCATCGCCATGATGGTAGGCGCAATCCGGGAATCCTTTGAAGAGTGCGGTGTCTTATTAGCTCGGCCTGTCGGCAGTTCAGAGTTGATAAGTGGCCAGCGCCTCAGCTCGCTGCAACATTACCGGGATAAACTCCATGATGGCAGCGTAACCCTGGATCAGTTCCTGGCATCGGAACAACTGGTCCTGGCTTGCGATGCCTTGCAGGTTTTCGCTCACTGGGTCACGCCAGAGATGATGCCTAAACGGTTTGATACCCTGTTTTATCTTGCTGCCGCGCCACTCGATCACATTGCTGTGCACGACGGTGGTGAATCCGTTGATTCGGTCTGGATCAGACCGCAGGATGCGCTCAAACGAGCTAAATCCGGGGATTACACTATTATATTCCCGACCCGCCTGAACGTGGAGTTACTGGCACAGAGCAGAACCGTCAAGGATGCCTTTACTAAGGCGGAGAATCGATCCCTGGTGACCGTTATACCTTGGACCGAAAAGCGGCAAGATGGCACCTATCTCTGTATTCAGGAAGCGGCTGGTTATGCGATATCCGAAGAAAAAATGCCTGCAAGCCCCCAAAAATAAAATAACGCCCCTTCAAAATAAAACGCCTGGAATCGTTCCCTGGATTCAGATGAACTAGCCTTAATCGGCAATCTACTCTGCGTTTCGTCCTAATGACCGTCAAGCATACGGCCTAAGCCACCTAGCACGGATCCTTCACCCTTTGCCGAGCCAGCAAGCGCGGGCGCATGCTGGATAACTCGATCTGCCAACCTGGAGAACGGTAGACTTTGCAGGAAAACCTTACCATGACCACTTAGCGTCGCTAGAAACAGCCCCTCACCACCAAAAAACATGGACTTCAAATTGCCAGCACGCTGAATGTCATAATCGATACCAGGGCTGAACCCGACAATACACCCTGTGTCCACCCGTAAAGTTTCGCCTCGTAATTGCTTTTCCACTACCATGCCACCTGCATGGATGAAGGCCATACCATCACCCTTCAGTTTCTGCAGGATAAAGCCCTCGCCGCCAAAGAACCCGGCTCCTAACTTCTGGCTGAATGCAATCGTTACCTGGGTTCCCAGCGCAGCACAAAGGAAGGCATCTTTCTGACAGATTAATTCGCCACCGATTTCGGTCAAATTAACGGGTATGATTTTACCGGGATAGGGGGCACTAAATGCGACTCTTTTCTTGCCATGACCCTGGTTGGTGAAATGGGTCATAAAAATCCCCTCACCCGTAATGGCCCTTTTACCTACATCCAACAATCGCCCCATGATGCCCTGGTCGGGTTGCGAGCCATCACCCATTTTAGCTTCAAAGGTGATACCGTCTTCCATCCAGTTCATGGCGCCAGCTTCAGCAATGACCGTTTCGCCTGGATCAAGCTCGACCTCCACGGTCTGCATGTCATCACCAAATAATTCGTAATCAACTTTATGGCTTTTCATCACTCTCTCTAGAATATCAATGCTCAGACTTTTCAGTACCGTGCTATTTAATTAACTCGCAGCGACCAACCCTGCGGATTCGACAATACCTTAAACCTACCTAATTAAAGTGCGACACAGCTGCTACCTGAAGACCGACTCCAGACAACGCCATAATAGCAACCACAAAAGACAGTGACTGCGAACCTCATCTAAGTATCAAAGACCTTAGGCAGTTTTCAATTGGGAAACTACCGCCGGATTGCTGGCATCGCTACTGGAGGGCTGCGCGGGTACCAGTGGATACTTTATACCGGCCATTTTCTGAACGCATCGAAGGACCTGGCAGCTATAACCAAATTCGTTGTCATACCAGACGTAGAGTACCACCTGACAACCACTGACAATCGTTGCCTGGGAGTCGATAATGCCGGCATGTCGGTTACCAACAAAATCCGAAGAGACGACTTCACTGGATACCTGATAATCAATCTGTCTCTGCATGGATGAATTAAGGGAAACATCCCGAAGATATTCATTCACTTCCTGTACTGACGATGCGTTTTCAATGGTCAGATTGAGAATTGCCATGGACACATTCGGTACCGGTACCCTGATGGAATTACCGGTCAGTTTTCCGGCCAGTTCTGGTAATAGCTTACCCACTGAACTGGTCGCATTGGACTCAGTCAGGACCATATTTAATGGTGCACTGCGACCCCGTCTTGATTTCGAATGGGTATTATCGTGCAGGTTCTGGTCATCTGTATAAGCGTGTACTGTTTCCATATGCCCGGAAACAATTCCAAAACGGTCGTTCACCGCTTTGAGCACAGGCACGATGGCATTGGTAGTACACGAGGCAGCGCCGATTAACTTATCTTCTGGAAGGATCGTATTAGAGTTAACCCCGGATACAATATTCTTGATGTTACCTTTACCCGATGTGGTCAGTAGAACCTTACTCACACCCACACTGCTGAGGTGCTGGCCGAGGCCCTTTTCATCACGCCAGGCACCGGTGCTATCAACGACCAGAGCGTCACTGATCCCATACTGACTGTAATCAATAGCAGCAGGATCGGCAGCGTAAATAAACTTCACTACCACGCCATTACAAATCAGCACCTGGTTCTCTTCATCGACTCGGATAGTGCCATTAAACGGCCCATGTACGGAGTCCCTGCGTAAAAGGCTGGCACGATTATGGAGATCTTTTGCAACATCTTTGGGTGGTCTCAACACAACGGCTTTCGGTATCAGGTTATGGCCCCCACCGGTTTTCTCTAACAGCAGTCGCATCACCAGACGTCCAATCCGGCCAAACCCATAAACAACCACATCACAGGGTGTGTGACTGACTGAATCCTGCTGGCCGATAATGCCGGCACAATAATGCTCAACGTATTCTCGTGTGGTCAGACCCTGGTCGTCGTCCATGAAAGCAGACGTTAACTTGCCCAAGTCGATATGGGCTGGACTCAAATCGAGAGAACTGAGTATTTCTAAAAACTGATGCGTTTCAAACTCAGAAAGCTCATTTTGTTCGATCTGACGCACTCGCCTATGGGCTTTCATGATTTCAATGACTGACTGGTTGAATACAGGCACGCCCTGTATATAAATGACGACGTTACGCCGATAGAGTTTGCCAATCAGGGGGATCATTGCTTCTGCTAACGCTTCACGTTCCTTCCAATCAGCGAAAACACCTTCGAGACCTGGTTTTGTCACCAAAATTCTCCCTATTATATTTTTCCCTATCACCGTAACCGCGAACCCAAGCTCGAACGGAAACAACCCATTAATTGCCTGAATTCCTGCCCAAAAGACCCTTTAAACCGCTAATAATTCAATCGCTGCGCAATCTGCGCCCTATTATGAATATCAGCACAGAGATAAGCAATTACTGAATCAAATTCTTCGCTTATTAAAGCCTCTTTTATCGGATTAGAGTACACTTAGACTGTAGACCTGAATCACCTCTGTTAATCTTGAAGCTAACGCGCTAAATGTCCGAACCCAAGTCACTGTTGAATATCAATACCGACCTGTTACCGATGCAGGCCGGAGACACACGACGCTGGCACGGCCTGCATGGCTCAGCTCTGGCATTGGCTATTACCGAAATCCAACGGGCCCAGCGCGGCGTTCAGTTACTCATTGCCCATGACTCGCAGAGTGCAGCCCAACTCGAGCAGGAACTACTCTACTACCAGGACCAGAAGCATCCGGTTCTGCTGTTCCCAGACTGGGAAACCCTTATTTACGACAGTTTCTCTCCTCACGAAGACATAATTTCTGCAAGAATGTCACTACTGAATCAGGCTCGAGAGCTAACTCAGGGGATCATCATTATCCCGGCATCAACGCTGATGCTAAAACTTGCCCCTACCTCGCATATTCTGGGCAACACCCTGCAGCTACAAACCGGCCAAACCATCGACTTAACGTCGATGCGAAGGCGCCTTGAATCGAACGGTTACCGCTGTGTCGAATCGGTCCAGGAGCATGGAGAATTTGCTGTGCGCGGGTCAATCCTGGATCTGTTTCCTATGGGTAACCCAACACCATTCAGAATAGAATTATTTGATGATGAAGTTGAAACTATCAGGACTTTCGACCCGGAATCACAGAGATCAACGCAGCGAGTTAATGAAATTGATTTGCTTCCAGCAAGAGAGTTTCCGTTATCCAGCTCGGCGATCCGCCTCTTTCAGGATCAATGGCACCAGCAATTTTCGGTCGATGCTCGACAATGTCCAGTCTACCTCGATGTCAGCCAGGCCTTGGCTCCAGCCGGGATAGAGTATTACCTGCCACTATTTTTTGAACACCTCGATTCTTTTTTTGATTACCTGCCCGAAAATCTGCTGGTGTTAACAGAACATATCGAATCTCAACTCGATTCACTCTGGGAAAACGCCCAACAACGCTACGAGAGTCTTCGCTATGACATCTCAAGACCCCTACTGGAACCTAGAGCCTTGTTGCTGCGCAGTGATGAGGTCATGCTCAAAATCAAAAACTACCCAAGAATCAACTTTACCGATAAGCCAGCCCGCAATTCACGTCAGTTTGACATTTTGCCAACCCCTGATGTCATAGTCGATGATCGCTCTAACAATCCGCTGAAAAAACTACAGGCCTATCTTGCCAGCAACCAGACCAGATTGCTTATTGCGACTGCCTCTGCCGGCCGGCGGGAAGTCGTCGACACCCTGTTCAGAAAAAATGGCCTGGCGGCCAAAGAAGTTAACAGCTGGTCAGAATTTGTGCGCTCAGATCATTCCCTGGCTCTTGGTATCGCTCCTTTGGACCGGTCCATGTACCTGCCTAGTCAGGAGATCGCGCTCATTTCAGAACAACAGCTTTTCGGCGAAAGGGTCCTGCAGACCAGACGGCGTCAGAAAGAAAGAGACCATGCCGCCGAACTAGTGGTACGTAGCCTCACCGAGCTTAGTATCGATGATGCAGTGGTTCACATAGACCATGGTATTGGCCGCTATCAAGGCTTGCAAACTCTGGAAATTAACGACCAGACCCATGAATTCCTTTGCCTGCTGTACCAGGATGAAGCAAAGCTTTACGTACCCGTAAGCGACCTGCACCTGGTTTCCCGTTACGCCAGTAGTGAGGGGGAATCCACACCATGGCATCGGCTCGGCGGCGATGTCTGGCAAAAGGCCAAGCGCAAAGCTGCCGAACAGATAAGAGACGTCGCTGCCGAACTCCTTGATATTTATGCTAGAAGGGAAGCTAAACAAGGCTTCTCCTATCCCGTTCCTGATGACGCTTACCTGCAATTCAGTCGAGCTTTTCCCTTCGAAGAGACTGCCGATCAGGAAACCGCTATCGAGAGTGTCATCTCCGATATGACATTGGAGCGCCCCATGGACCGCCTCATCTGTGGTGATGTTGGATTTGGCAAGACCGAGGTCGCCATGCGAGCAGCCTTCTTAGCGGTCCAGAATAACCGTCAGGTGGCGTTACTGGTTCCAACCACCTTACTGGCCGAACAGCACCTGCAATCATTCCGGGATCGCTTTGCTCAGTGGCCGGTTAACATAGAGAGTATCTCCCGCTTCAAATCAAAAAAACAGCAATCTGAAATTATACAAACGGCCTTTACCGGAAAAGTCGATATCCTCATTGGTACCCATGCGCTTATTCAGGATGGCCTACGTTTTAAAAACCTGGGACTGCTTATTATCGATGAAGAACATCGTTTTGGCGTAAGCCAGAAGGAAAAATTAAAGTCCCTGCGTTCCGAAGTTGACGTCTTGACCCTGACAGCAACGCCAATCCCTCGAACTTTGAATCTTTCTATGACAGGGATGCGTGATCTTTCCATTATTGCCACACCTCCACCCAGGCGTCTCTCAATTAAGACCTTTATCCGACAGAAAAGCGACGCATTGATCAAAGAAGCTATTCAAAGGGAGCTCATGCGGGGTGGCCAGGTTTATTACCTGCACAATGAAGTCAAGACAATCGAACGGATGGCAGACGAACTCAATCAGTTAGTCCCTGAAGCTCGCTTGAGCATCGGCCATGGCCAGATGCGGGAAAGAGAGCTGGAACAGGTCATGTCCGATTTCTACCATAAACGTTCAAATGTCCTGGTATGCACCACCATCATCGAGACTGGCATTGATGTGCCTAATGCCAACACCATCATTATGTCACGGGCAGATAAGTTCGGACTGGCTCAAATACACCAACTAAGGGGACGGGTTGGCCGCTCCCATCACCAGGCGTATGCCTACCTCCTCACTCCGCATCCGAGCGCAATGACAGCAGACTCCGTAAAACGGCTGGAGGCAATTACCCAGGCGGAAGAATTAGGCTCTGGTTTTATATTAGCGACTCACGATTTAGAAATTCGAGGTGCAGGGGAGCTACTGGGTGACCAGCAGACGGGAAACCTCCAGGGGATTGGCTATGGCCTGTTCATGGAGATGCTGGAACGCGCGGTGACCTCTATCCGCCAGGGTAAAACCCCTAATCTGGACCAGCCATTGCATGACACCACTGAAGTGACCCTGCACTTACCCGCTTTGATTCCAGAGGATTATCTATCAGATGTGCATACTCGCCTGGTGCTATACAAAAGAATCGCCAATGCAGAAAATGAAGATCAGCTAAGGGAATTACAGGTCGAAATGATTGACCGATTTGGTCTATTACCCTCGCCCGTTAAGAATCTGTTCAGGCTGACCCAGATAAAATTGCAGGCCGAGCATTTAGGTATCAAAAAAGTAGATGTCGGCGAAAAAAGCGGCAAAATCGAATTTCTCCAGGAAACTCGCGTCAGTGCAGGCGAAATTGTCAGTCTGGTACAGTCAAATCCTCACCGATTTCGATTAACCTCTGCCAACCAGCTCAGTTTTAAGGATAATATGGAAGACAGGGAAAAACGTTTCCAACAGATAGAGAAATTACTTGACCGGCTCTCTAAACAATAATTCAACAATACAGCCAACCCGGACCCACCTGCGGCTCGTTCGAACTCTGCTGGCGCTGCTGTTTGCCACTGGCCTGAGCGCCTGGTTACAGACTGGCTATGCTGAATTTTCAGGCAATTACTACCAGGTAGAAGTTTTGGTTTTCAAACGCCTCAATCCTGAGCAGAGCCCGGAACGACTCGATCCGGGTCAGCCTCACTACGCTCGAAACCTCTTTGCCATCGCTCCCAACCAGCTAAGCGACACGGTGCCACAACTGCTCAGCCAAACCCGAGACCTGGAATCCATCGTCGCCTCAGTCAAGCCGGCGCAGCCCCAACAGCAGCAATTTCTGTTTGCAGATAAAGGCTCTGCTGACTTCAACAGAAGGCAACTTGAGCGGACCAAAATCAGCCAAGTCAAAGACCAGGATCAACCGAAAAGACAAAACGACCTGGATCAGCGCCTGGCATTCATCTTCTCCGATCAGACCCAGATCTATACCAGCTTGCCCGCTGCCTCACGGGTACTGAATCGAGAAGCGAGCTCAATACGTCGTTCCCAGGGTTTCAGACTGCTGAGCCATAATGCCTGGATTCAGCCCATAGCCAGTGCTAATAAGGCCATTTTGATTCAGGCCGGTGAGCAATATGGTGAAGCCTTTGAGCTTGACGGCACTATTTCTCTGAGAGTTTCCCGTTATCTGCACGTCGAAACTGACCTATGGTTGACCTCTTTTGAAAGAATCGCTCCTGATCAGCCGCTGGCACAATTCCCGCAGCAGCGCGGGAGTTCTGACAAGAGCTATGACGAGAGCTATGACGAGCGTTATAAGAAGCTGCTCATTGCAGAATCCAGGAAAAATGCCTTCCTGGCCGAACAAAAATTTCCCTTACGGCAATCAAGACGGATGCGATCTGCCGAAACGCATTATCTTGATCATCATAGATTCGGCATCATGGTGCACATCAAACCAACCCAATTAGGTGCGGAAGCAGGCTGATCATAATACTCAGTACTGTCATGGCAGCAAATCAACCCTTGCCAGTTTGACCCTTGTTTAGTTCGCCTGCCAATATACTGGTATACAAACCAGGCCCGCTTTGGTCAATAAAACCAGTGAGGTGGGAGCTGCGGTCAGTCCAGTACCGGGTAATTCCAGGCCCTGCAGCGACTCATTCCTGCTGATTCATTCTCTGTGCCAGGGTACCAATGTTAGCAATAGAAATGAGGTGCGCGTAGATCCAGGCAAGTTCGCCAGACCGAAACAGTGTCAGGGCCTTTTCATCATCCAGTTCCAGCAGTTTTTTCTCGTCTACCACGAGCAGGCCATCCAGGGCGGTTTCCTGACCGTCCTTAGCGGTCACCCGAGCATTTATCTTGGTTAACAACTGGTTTGCCTGAAGCCGTTTAACCAGCGTTTCCGTACGCAGATATTGCTGCTGATATTCCATCAGAAACTCAATCGCTTTATCCAACACAGGCCGGGCCTTGCCATCTTCAAAAAGATCTTCGCCATCTGGCTGATTTAAGCCGACAAAGGCCTCATCTATGCAGACAACTTTCTGTTCCTGGTCAGGTGCATCAGCAAGCACAAAGGGATAACGGCGGATGAAAGCGGGAACATAACGACCTAGCCACCCGCCCTGCTCGCTGACAAATAGATTCTTGGTACCCCGTAATCCCAGCAACGCCACCGGCACCAGGCTGTCACCGGATTTAGCAAAAACGATCGGGTACTCTTTGCATGCTTCGATGAATTCAATTCCCGCCAATAGAACTGAATTTATATCCGCAGCAAACCCGAAATGCAGGCCATCCCTGCTTATACGCCAACTACCATGGTTGTTGGCATTCAACGGCACCGGTTTCTGATAAAACAATAATTCGGTCATTATTCCCCCAGTCACACCTTCTCATTCACCATACTAAAACGCAACTTCCTCATCCCCAGCACCATCCCGCAAGGTATTACATGCCTTCACTGATAAAGTAACTGCCCTAACAGGCCCTAAAGGACTGTACTCGGTCAACTAAACCAGGGCATTTTCAAGCTTCAGGTTCAATATGGATAGTAGAGGTCGGAAAGGCGATCTCGGCACCATGATCATTAATAATATCAGCGATTCTAATCAGCACATCTTGCTTGATGGCATGAAATTCCACCCAATTGGTGGTTTTGGTAAAGGTATAAACAAAGAAATCCAGGGTTGAGTCGCTGAAAGCATTAAAGTTAACCATCAGAGTTTTCTCAACATCGATATCAGCATGAGTTCTAAGCATGGTCTCGACGTCGACGACGATCGCAGCCATCAGGTTCATATCGACATAACGCAGGCCAATCGTCTCATATATTCTTCGATTCAACATCCGAGATGGGTTTTCCAAAGAGATGGTCGAGAACATGGAATTAGGAATGTATAAAGGTCTTTGATCAAAAGTCCTGATTTCTGTCAGCCTCCAACCAATCTTTATGACCGTCCCCTCGATCTCTCGATCCGGGCTTCGTATCCAATCTCCGACCTTAAATGGTCTGTCCAGGTAGATGACCAGACCACCAAAAAAGTTGGCTAATAAGTCCTGTGCGGCGAAGCCCACTGCTAACCCGCCAACCCCCCCGAATGCGAGCACGCCGGAAATACTCACCCCGAGCGTCTGCAGCGTCATTAAACCCGCCGTGATAACAAGTGAAATACGGACCAGCTTAGCCACCGCGGTCACCGTCGTTTCATCAGAGCCGCTGGAGATGTAGGCTTTTTCAATTTCAGTTACAAGCCGAACACAGAAAAAAGCCAGCAGCCCAATAGAGGCGAGATAGCGGATCGAATTGATCATTGGGATCTGGACGTCATTACCTCGCTCTGCTATCAACTCAGCGGCAATAGAGATACCGAGTATCCAGATCAACAGGTTCAGCGGTTGACTCACCGTTGCCAGCAGCGCATCGTCCCAGAGTGAATCGGTGTTTTCGACCACTTTATCGAGCTTTTTAATGAACCGCCTGCTGATAGAATTGACAATGGCCGTAGCCAGGATAACCAAAAATACCCGAACAACCAGTGGGTCGGTGAACCAGCCCAGGACTACCGACAGCAATTCGCTGCCATCATTCATCTCACTCACAGTTATGCACCCCTTACTGGCTCTGTCTAATTATCTTGCTGTCGGACCAGACTAGCCGGGTTGTACCTTATATCCTCGCCTGCATCTGAGGCACTTAAAGGCACCACCTGTTCAGAACGCCTTTCTGGCAGGCTATAGGGCACCATATCATCCTGAATCTCAGCATTGTCCTGGTAATCCATAAAAAACGGCTCTTCAAAACTATTGTCGGCGTCATCTTTTGCTCTGGCCGGCGCAGCAATCAGTGATTGTATGCCTATCTCATCGCCCTGAAGCCAGGTTCGCCAATGATCATTAAAATTGCCACTCTCCAGCAGCATCACCAGTCCTTGCTGATCATCCTCGGCCTGTTGCGGCTGAATCAGCAGGCGATGCCGTATAGATCCATTAACCAATAAAGTCTGTATTAAAACCTCCTGACCGGTCAATTGGCTCAGAACCTGCGCCTGACTCTCAGCTCCCGCTTCTTCTCTGAAGCTGCCCAGAACCCACATCATACGACCACTATCGACAGCCAGAAGCTCTACTGGGAGCATCATTAGCAACGACAACGATAGTAAAAAGTGAAATTTCCATGTATTCATTAGATGGACCTCTGCAGTGAATTGAACACTATATCGATGAATGATAGCAAATCAAATTAGGGTCAGTCGTTGAAAAACAGTTGCTTACTACCAACTACTGTATATAATCACACCTACTGTATATATAAACATGGCCTGAATGCTGCATTTAGATGTTGTGGGCAGCCGGCGACCGGGTTGGTTAACATTACAAACCACCAGCCTCTCCTGAATAAAGACAAAAGAATAAAGACAAAAGAATAAAGACAAAAGAATAAAGAGAGCAATTTATGATCAAACTGACGGCACGTCAATCAGAAGTCCTCGACTTCATCAGGGAACACATAGATCAGACCGGTTACCCGCCAACTCGGGCTGATATTGCCAACAAACTGGGTTTCAAAAGTGCCAATGCTTCCGAGGAACATCTCAAGGCATTGGCCCGTAAAGGAGCCATTGAAATGATCCCAGGCACCTCCAGAGGCATTAAACTGCCGGAAACGCTCGGTATCCCAATTGTCGGCCGGGTTGCGGCAGGAAACCCCATCCTGGCTCAGGAGCACATTGAGGATCACTGCGAAATCCCGGCAACTTTCTTTCACCCAAGCGCCGATTACATGCTGATTGTCAAAGGTGATAGCATGATTGAATGCGGTATTATGGATGGTGATCTGCTTGCTGTGCACAAAACAAATCAGGTTAATAATGGCGACATCGTCGTCGCTCGTATTGAAGATGAAGTAACAGTGAAACGATTTCGCCGAGGCGAACAAAGCCATCAGATTACCTTATTGCCGGAAAACCGTGACTACAGCCCAATTGTAGTCGACCTGCGCAGCGAGGATTTCGCAATAGAAGGGCTTGGGGTTGGCGTTATCCGGCACTAGCCTGCTTTACTGGCAGACTTCTTTTTCTTGCGTTTCGCAGCGGCTTTTTTCTTTGGCTTGGCTGACTCGGCCTCTACCCATTCTCCATCCTGGTAGTCCGCTCGCCATCCCGAAAGTTTGCCCTTGGATAGCTCGGTAACAACATACTGAAGTTTGGTAGATCTGGCGAATTTAACCAATGACCGCCTTCCCTGCGGATCCTGCACCGGAGCTCTCATGAGAAACTGGTACTTGGGATCGATTTCATTCTGATGCGGAATTAACTCATCTATATAAGGCGCACGAGTTTCGCGATTTTTTGGAAACTGACTGGCAGCCAGAAAAATACCCGCGGCGCCATCCCGAAGCAGGTAGGTATCATCAACCTTGTCACACTGCAGCTCCGGCATTGGAACTACATCCATTTTTGGCGGCGCAGCTTCACCGTTTCGCAACAATTTACGGGTATTTTTACACTCTGAATTAGTGCAACCAAAATACTTACCGAAACGCCCCGTTTTCAGCTGCATTTCTGCACCACACTTGTCACATTCAAGCAAAGGTCCTTCGTAGCCCTTTATCTTAAATGACCCCTTTTCAAATTCAGAACCACTGCAATCAGGATTATTACCACACAAATGCAGCCGGGTTGATTCATCAATCAGGTAGCTACTCATCGCCGTCTGGCACTTGCTACAGCGCTGTTTTGCCAGGAGGATTCTTGATTCTTCTTCATCATCTCCATTAGCACTGACTACCTCATCACCGTCGATCAGATTAATCGTCGTTTTACAGCGCTCCTTTGGCGGTAAGCTGTAGCCAGAACAGCCCAGGAAAACACCGGTGCTGGCGGTACGAACGTTCATACCCCGACCACAGTCAGGACAAGGTAAATTTACAATAGAGGGTTGGTTCGGACGCATGCCATTTTCTGCATCACCCGCCTTAACCAATTTCTCAGAGAAACCTTCATAAAAACGATCCAGTATTACCTTCCAGGACGTCGTGCCATTGGAAATTTGATCCAGTGATTCCTCTAGCTGAGCAGTGAAGCCATAATCAAGCAGTTCTCCAAAGCATTCATTGAGCCGGTCAGTGACCAGTTCACCGATTTTTTCAGAATAAAACCGTCGATTTTTTAGGGTTACATAACCTCGATCTTGAATTGTGGTTATAATTGAGGCATAAGTTGACGGCCTGCCAATACCTCTCTTTTCTAATTCTCTCACCAAAGAAGCCTCACCAAACCGAGCCGGAGCTTTGGTAAAATGCTGGACCGGTTGCAGATCTTGCAGGGTCAACTGGCTGTCTATTTTGAAATCAGGTAATTCCTGGTCATCTTCTTTTTTCTGAGCTGCATTCTGAACCAGGGTATAACCATCAAAACGTAAAATCCGGCCGCGGGCTCTGAGCTCCATATCTGCAGCGGCCACGACAACGGCCGTACTGGTATACTCGGCATTCGGCATCTGACAGGCAACAAACTGTCGCCATATTAATTCGTAAAGCCTCTGGGCATCTCTTTCCTGTCTATCCATGGCTGTCGAACGAACATGTACATTCGACGGTCGAATTGCTTCATGAGCCTCCTGTGCACCTTCTTTACTGGAATACAATCGGGGCTTCGCCGGTAAATATCGATCGCCATAATCAGCAAGGATGAGGTTACGACAGTCTTCTATGGCATCCGCGCTCAAATTAGTCGAATCTGTCCGCATATAAGTAATAAAACCGGCCTCATACAAGCGCTGAGCCATCATCATGGTTTTTTTAACGCCAAAGCCTAGTCGAGTGCTAGCAGCCTGCTGCAACGTAGAGGTAATAAAAGGGGCATTGGGCTTGGTCTGTGTTGGTTTATCCTCTCTGCTCTCGACAATAAACTTGGCTTGCCTTAATTGCAGTAAAGCTGCATCAGTAAGGTCTTTGTTGTCAGGCCGGAAGGCTTTACCCTTATCACGCATAACCTGAAATTTAGTGACCTGCTCCTGTTCTCCCAGTAAGGCAAACACTTCCCAGTATTCTTCCGGTATGAAGGCCCTGATGGCACGTTCCCTTTCAACCAGAAGTTTAACCGCGACCGATTGAACCCTGCCTGCAGAGAGTCCTCTGGCAATCTTCTGCCACAGCAACGGACTCAACATATAGCCTACAACACGATCAAGGAAGCGCCTGGCCTGTTGCGCATCGACCCGATGCTGGTCTATATCGCCAGGTTTTTCAAAGGCTGCCTGGATGGCTTTCTGAGTAATTTCATTGAAAACGACTCGCTTATATCGGTCTGCTGACCCACCTAGAGCCTCCTGCAGATGCCATGCAATCGCTTCTCCTTCCCGGTCCATATCAGTCGCCAGATAAATTTCGTCAGCAGACTTTGATAGATTGCGAAGTTCCGAGACTACTTTTTCTTTACCAGGCAGTATCTGATATTGCGCCCGCCAATTATCGTCAGGGTCTACGCCCATACGTTTTATCAACCGACTGTGTGCTTTAGCCTTCTGGTAAGCCGCTTTTTTGGCTGGCTCCATCTTTCTGGTTTTAGCTGCTTCGGCGGCACGAGCTTTTGGATCAACTGGTTGACTGGAACCACTAACAGGAAGGTCACGTATATGCCCAACACTGGATTTGACAATAAAATCCTTACCCAAATAACGATTAATCGTCTTTGCTTTAGCGGGTGATTCAACGATTACTAATGTTTTTCCCATACTTCTACTTCAACTCTGAACGCAAACTTCTATGCCGGTGACGGGTGAAGGCTAACCTATTCGCTCTCAATAATTCAATCCTCGAAGACAATTTTCATCCCATATGACGCAATAATAGGGTCAAGTACGGGTCAAACGTGGCCGTTCTCCGCAGTATTCACATCTGTGGACTAACTGAATCCAGAGCAACCAGGAACACCGGTAAATCAACTGGTAAATCCAGCCTGACCAAAAAATATTTTAAATATCAGGCCATTTAATGCAGTCATCCAGAAACGAAAATATCGCCTCTGCCTGATGTACCTCGCCGTTTTCATTCCAGTGCACACTGACAGCGCGGTTTTTTTCAGTGACTAAGACAACCGATTCTGGCAACTGCTTTAACTTGCCAGCCAGAAAGAGCTTGAGGGGCTCAGGATCCTCAAGCCCCGGTTGCTCCAGCCAGTGCCAGTGCGCCGGCAAGGTATCATCACCCTTGGCGACGCGAAGCAGCGACCATGAAATCGCAGCCAGGTCATGTCGAGATTGAGGTCGTTTTCGATAACGCCGGTAAGCCGCCACTTTGAGCACAGGAGAGATTGCCCGGCCTGACCCAGAGACTCTTTTAACGGCTTCTGCGGCATGATCAGGAATACTGGTGAGTTCAACACCGATCCCTCGCCTCATGGCTGAATTTCGGACCTTCATAACACCGCGCTGTTTTTGATTGGGCAAAATCGAAATTATTGGAACTACCACCAGCATTACAAGCAGGCCGATCAAAAAATAAGTCATCATATAGGCCACCTTTCTTGATCAGGTAAAATCAAAATTATCGAATCCACCAGCAACATTACAACCAGGCCGAGCAAAAAATTTGTCACCATATAAGCCACCTTTTTTGATCAGGTAAAATCAAGATTATCGAATCCACCAGCAGCATTACAACCAGACCAATCAAAAAATAGGGCATCATAATCTTCATCTGATTCGCTTGAAATCGGTTCAAGTGACAGTATCGACCAAGTGTTTAACCCGCTCGACGACCATTATTTATGGCCAGCTCGATCCATTAATATAGCGCTGATTTAATCATTCACTCGATGTTCTATTGTTTAAGCTCAAATTACTGTGTACATTTGATCCTAACAGCCTCACTTTTCAGAAGGTGCACTGCATGGAAAGCCCATTTAACCATATTCTGATAGCGGTCGATCTCACCGAGGATGCTCGGGATGTTGCCAAAAAAGCCTGCGCTTTACGAACCGTGTTTAATTGCAAGCTCAGTTGTACCCACGTCATCGAGCCCCTGAGCTTAGCCTATGGCGGTGATGTGCCGATGGACCTGTCGACAATCCAGGATCAAATCCAGGAGACAGCCAAGAGTCAACTGCGGGAGTTTGCCTCCAGCCTGAGTATTCCACAAGAAAACCAACATCTCGTTTTTGGTAGACCTGAAACTGAAATTCACTCGCTGGCTACAGAGCTCGAGGCCGACCTGATCGTGGTAGGCAGTCATGGTCGACATGGCCTGGCCCTGCTGCTGGGTTCAACTGCCAACGGCGTACTGCATGGATCTCCTTGCGATGTCCTGGCTGTTCGTGTTGGTAACTAACCGACAGAACTAAACCTGGTATAACATCGCTCAAATGCGTATTCGAATACTCTGCTTGTCCGCTGACTCTAAAGGTTTGAGTGGCCTCTGCATTTTTATCGCCAGTAGTTGTCTAACGCTGGTTGACGCTGGCCAGGCAGCGGCTACCACCGATGAAGCGTTACCTCCCAGCACGACTGCAAGCGCCATGGTACCGGCGTCCAGCAATCCAGTCTCGCTTAACCCTCAACAAATGATTAACAGCATAGACCCACGAGATGACTCCTTGCTATACAAACAAAGAGGACTCTACCAGCAAGCTATCAGTGCTATCCGCATGGGCAGCCGAAGAAAAGCCGAACAGCTGAAAACAGCGTTACTCGGTTATCCCCTGCTACCCTATATCGAGCTGGAACAGCTCAGGGCCCGGCTAAGACGAGTTCAACCCGATACTATTCAGCAGTTTATTAATACACACATCGACTCACCGATCGGTGAACAATTACGCAATCAATATTTGAACCAGCGCATGCAGAGAAACCGCTGGCAAGACTTCCTGGCTTTGTATCGGAAAGAGTCAGCAACCAAGGAGCAACGCTGTTACCACGCCGATGCAGTGTGGCAAAGTGGCCAGCAACAGCAGGCAAATGAACTTGCCCGGCTCCTGTGGCTGAACCAAACCTCCATGCCGGAGCAATGCGACCCAGTATTTCATCGTCTGCGCAAGGCAGGCGGGATAAACCAGCAACTCGCCTGGCAACGATTCGAACTGGCAGTAATAGCCGGTGAAAACCAGCTAGCCCGATACCTGGTGCGTTATCTCAAGCCGAAGACTGCGCGTAAAGCGCAACAGTTACATGAACTCTACCGAAATCCAGGCCGCCTCAACAAACATTCACAACACGACTTCCGTGACCCAAAACAGCAAAAAATCCTCTCGGCAAGCCTGACTAAACTCGCCAAAATCAAGCCGGAAACTGCGTTTAAAGCGTTAGATACCTATCGGCAGCAAGACCGTTTACCGCAAGCACTACTGGCTGAATTGTATGCCCAAGTCGGCCTTTATCTAGCTCATAGCGGTAAAATGACTGACTCTCTGGACCAGTTTCCACTAGAGTTACGAGACTATCCAAAACTCATTGAAGCTCGTGCCAGGTTTTCTATTCAGCAGCAGGACTGGAGTGCAACACTGATCCTGCTAAACCTGCTTCCAAAGGAAAGCAAACGCAAACCCGTATGGCAGTATTGGCGCGCTGTTAGCCTGCTTAGCAACAATGAGCCTGCCGAACAGGCTGCAGCCAGATCCATCCTGAATGCATTGTCTCTGCAACGAGATTTTTACGGCTATTTAGCGGCAGCCAGACTCAACAAGCCACAACAACTACAGGCACAAATGCAACCAGTTAGTTCAGACAGCGTCGAGAACCTGTTGGCGACACCGGCTACTGGCCGAATTAGAGAACTTATTGCTTTGGGAGAGACTATCCAGGCGCGTAGAGAATGGTTTCACCTGACTCGAGATTTCTCGACTCGCGAACATCAGGTAACCGCTATTATTGCCCGAAGCTGGCACTGGCATGATATGGCCATTCGAGCCTATGCACAGGCTCGAGCGTGGAACGAAGTCGAGGGTCGCTTTCCCCTGGCTTATCCTGAGCATTTTTCATCTAATGCCTTATTATCCGGCATCCCATTATCGCTGAGCCTGGCCGTAGCCAGAAAGGAAAGCGCCTTCTGGCCACAGGCACGCTCTCCTGTCGGAGCCCAGGGTTTAATGCAGTTGATGCCAGAAACAGGTAAGCTTGCCGCCAAGAATTTAGGGATCATGTTTGAAAAAGGCCTGGACCTGACAGATCCAGTTATTAACATTCGCCTGGGCTCATGGTATCTGGGTCGCCTCATCCGCCGATTTGACCATAATCGCGTCATCGCCCTGGCGGCCTACAATGCCGGACCCACTAGAGTCTCCAAGTGGCTGAATAGAGCACTACCAGTCGATGTCTGGATTGAATCCATACCTTATCGGGAAACTCGTGATTATGTTCAAACAACGCTGGTTTACGCCTCTATCTACGCCGACAGACTAGGACAAAAGCAAGCCATGATTACACCCTCGGAACGCGCCCATTTTAGCCCTGACTGGTCTGTCAGTCTTTCTGCTACGCCTGAGTCAGAGGCAGTCTCAAGTAGTGGCCAACTGTAGCATTCCATGCTGATAGATATCGGTGCCAACCTGACCCATGAATCTTTTGCAGACGACTTAAAGGAGGTTATCGATCGAGCGCACCAGGCGACGGTAGAGTCTCTAATCATTACCGGTGCATCCATCGACAGTAGTGTTGATGCCTTGCAATTAGCCCGTAGCCAGGACCACCTGTTCTCCACTGTCGGCATTCATCCTCATCATGCAGCTGAGTGTTCTGAACAGGTACTTGAGCAGCTCAAATCGCTGGCTGAAGATAGCAAGGTCAGAGCAATTGGCGAAACCGGCCTGGATTATTTTCGGGATTTCTGCCCGAGGGATAGACAACGCGATGCCTTCGAAGCGCAATTACAGTTAGCTATCGAAATGAATCTGCCACTTTTTCTGCACGAGCGAGATGCCTTTAAAGATTTTGCGCCTATTTTGAGATCCTATCGAGACAAGCTCGACTCCGTTGTCGTCCATTGCTTCACCGGTGATAGAACAGCCCTGCAGACTTATCTGGACATGGACTGTTACATTGGTATTACTGGCTGGGTCTGTGACGAAAGACGAGGCCAACATCTCCACGACCTCATTGAATTAATTCCTGCAGACCGTTTATTGCTGGAAACCGATGCCCCCTACCTGATCCCACGGAGCCTGAAAGAAAAACCAAAAAATCGACGCTGTGAACCCGCTCACCTGCCAGAAATATGCAGGTTCGTTGCCATGCTACTGAACACCTCTTTTGAGCAGCTTGCCAACCAGACCAGCCGGAATGCCAGGACTTGTTTCAACCTGCCATGAAAGTGAATCTCTACACCACCTCAGGCTGCCATCTCTGCGAGCTGGCCCTGGCTCAAATTCAAACCCTGCAGTTGCACTTCCAGATTAGCCTTACAGAAGTTGAAATAGCCAACTCCGATGATCTCATCGAGCGTTATGGTGTACGCATACCTGTAATATCCACAGATCAGTCCACAACCGAACTGGCGTGGCCGTTTACCCTCGACCAGCTGAGGTCTTTTCTGCTACGGCCTAGTGTCTAGGTGCAAGCCGGTCTGCGCCCGCAAAACCGACGCGTTTGTTAAGGTGGCAGGAATCAATCCTCGGTAAGCAATGTCAACACAGATCACCACCCAACCGCTTATTTCCTGCTAAAATGGCTGAAACACTGGAGACTCACCATGGACACATCAATTTTGCTGGACGGCCTCTGTTTCGGTGAAGGTCCCCGGTGGCACGATAGCCACCTATGGTTTTCTGACATGCATGCCCACGAGGTCATTAAAGTGGCTATCAATGGAGACCACCAGGTGATGGCAAGAGTCAGCCAGCAACCCTCGGGTTTGGGCTGGCTACCCGACCAGCGTATGGTCGTTGTGTCCATGCTAGATAGAAAACTACTGGTTGACAATGCCGGTGAGCTAAGTGAATACGCTGATCTTCACTCCCTGGCCAGCTATCATTGCAATGACATGGTCATAGATGCCGAAGGTCGCTGCTATGTCGGTAATTTCGGCTTTGATCTCACAGCCGGTGCAAGCCCTGAGCCGGCTGAACTCATCATGGTTGCCCCGACCGGGGCCACAACCGTGGTCGCTGATGACCTACGATTTCCCAATGGCACCGTCATCACCCCAGATGGTAAAACCCTGATCATTGCTGAAAGCATGGCAGCTAGACTGACCGCATTCGATATAAACCAGGACGGGACTTTATCGAACCGTCGATTATGGGCAAAAATGGAGGGTGCCATCCCGGACGGAATCTGTCTGGATGAAGACATGGGCATTTGGGTCGCCTCGCCGGTGAGTAATGAATGCATTCGGCTGACAGAGGGCGGAACGATTACTGACCGTATCAAAGTAGAAAACCAGGCTTATGCCTGTATGCTCGGAGGGGAAGATAAAAAGCGCCTGTTTATCTGTACTGCCGGTAGTTCAATGCCTGATGCTTGCAAAGCTAATCGCGATGGAAAAATCGAATTCGTCGATGTTGCCGTTGCTGGAGCAGGCAGGCCGTGAATCAGCGTTCTACAACCGATCTGCGTATCGCCCTTATCAGTGGCGGAGATTCAAATGAAGCCAGCGTATCGCGAACCAGTGCGGCGGCTGTTTTTGCTGCGCTGGCAGGCCATTACAGCCAGGTGCAAAACTTCGAGCTGGATGGCTCACTAATCAATCAGCTATCCGAATTCCAACCAGACGTGGTTTTCCCGGTGCTGCATGGCCCACCAGGAGAGGACGGTACCATCCAGGGTCTCCTGGAAATAATGCAGTTGGCTTATATTGGTTCAGGTGTACAGGCCAGCGCTCTGGCGATGGACAAAATTGCCGCTAAAGGCCTTTTCCGGGAAGCTAACCTCCCTCTGGTAGACCATGTTACTGCAAACAGTTCCAATGGGATTAACCGGACTGTCGATGAGGTGATTGCTTCGCTAGGCCATAATGTCGTGGTTAAACCAGCACGCCAGGGAAGTGCTTTGGGCATCACCCGCGTCAACGATGCAAACGGCCTGAGAAGCGCTGTCAGTATGGCATTTGAATATGATGATCAGCTATTGATAGAGAAACGGATCAACGGCCGGGAGATGACCGTTGGGATCCTCCAGTATGGCCAGCAAATCGACGCATTCCCGGTTATCGAGATAACAACACCCGAGAATAGCTGGTATGACTTTGAACATCGCTACACGGCCGGTTTATCAGAACATTTAATGCCAGCAGAGCTACCCACTGATGTTGCCAAAGCCTTGCAAGATATCGCCATCAATGCTCATCTCTGCCTGGGCTGTAGAGACCTGTCAAGAGCCGACTTTCTACTCGATGAGGACAACAGCTGTTTTCTACTGGAGGTGAATACCCTGCCGGGCATGACACCAACCAGCCTATATCCGGATGGTGCCAGGGGCTTTGGCCTGGACTTTGATGAATTGATTAAATCTTTAGTCGAGCAGGCGGCCTCCAGACGATAATCGCTGCCCTCAAAGCCGCCAGCAGGGTAGGTTTTAAGGTGTACTCGTGCAATACCCGCCTTGCCCGAAGCTGATGGTTGCTGAGATGCAGGATTTGCCCGCAGCTATAGCTGACTACAGATCATAACCGCGTTCATTATGCTGGTTTAAATCCAACCCTTCAGTTTCTTCATCCTGCGATACTCGTAAACCAAGCAGGTAATCAACTAATTTGAGCAGGATATAAGATACCAGGGCAGTATATACCAGGCAGGAGACTACACCAATGACCTGCACCTGTAACTGGGAGCTCATGGCCATGCCTTCGGCATAACCCTGGCCACTGAAAATTCCGAGACCAGCACTTGCAAACACTGCAGCCAAAATAGTTCCTAAAGCACCACCGACGCCATGAACAGGAAAAACATCCAATGAGTCATCAATCTGCAATCGCTGCTTGAGGAACACCGTTGCATTAAAACAGACAACACCTGCCAGCATACCAATTACAAGTCCTCCAGCAGGGCCAACAAACCCTGAAGCAGGCGTGATCGTACCTAAACCGGCCACCATACCAGTGACAGCACCGAGAACGCTTGGCCTGCCGAACCGATACCATTCACAACTCAACCACACCAGCGCGCCAGCAGCGGCTGACATATGCGTTGCCAACATTGCCATACCGGCATCACCATTGGCTGCCAGAGCACTGCCGGCATTAAAACCAAACCAGCCTACCCACAGCATACCAGCGCCGGTGATAGTCATGGTCATATTATGAGGTGGCATGGGTGAACCAGGGAATCCGTTTCTTTTTCCCATTACGATGGCGGCGACCAATGCGGCTGTACCCGCGGAAACATGCACGACAACACCACCTGCAAAATCGAGCAAGCCGAGTTCTTGAAGCCATCCACCTCCCCATACCCAGTGGACAATGGGAGCATACACAAAAACAACCCACAGTCCTGAGAACACCATCATCGATGAAAACCGCATACGTTCGGCAAACCCACCTACAATCAAGGCTGGCGTGATAATGGCAAAGGTCAGCTGAAACATAGCAAATACACTTTCAGGAATCCCATTGCTGACTGAATCTTCGGTTACACCTGACATGAATACTTTGCCCAGGCCACCGATCAAAGCATTGCCGTCAGCAAACGCCAGGGAGTACCCCAACACAAGCCAGATTACGGACACCATGCAGGTTATGGCAAAGCATTGCATCAGTACAGAAAGGACATTCTTCACCCTGACCAAGCCACCATAAAACAGCGATAAACCAGGGATCGTCATGAAAAGAACCAGCGCTGTTGATGTCAGTATCCAGGCAGTATTACCCGAATCAACACCATCACTCGCCAGAGCAGCATGTGAAAAGAATAGAGCACCCAGTCCGACCGAATACAAAAATACACGCATAAACAACCCTTTTATGACCTTTTTATGACTTTTTTATGACCCTTTTATGACACTTTTATCTGCTTATCGAGGCAATGCGCAGCAATAAGCAAAGTCTACCTAGGACAACAGATTTCCACAATACAAATGCCCGATCTAGCACTCTGGACTGGTAAAACTGGTAAACATAGATGACAATGTCGACCAATCCAGCTATACCGGCATAAAAGCCGACAAACTAGCTCAAGCACATGGCCTCAACTTAGCAACAGAGCCTGTCCTGCTTCCCTTATCATTGAACGCCAGAGCGCTAGAAACGAACCATTGATCAGTAGACTATTGGGAACGATCACGATCAAACGTGGTCTATAGCCAGCGACTGAATGTTTTACCAGAAAACCTGAATGTGAGTAACGTAATATGCAGCACCTTGAACCGATTCTAGCCTTAAGAAAATGGCTGGCACACCAGATTATTGGGCAGGAGGCCCTGGTTGATCGATTGCTGATAGCATTGCTGTCAGATGGCCATCTGCTCGTTGAAGGTGCTCCTGGACTGGCGAAGACAAAAGCAATTAAAACCCTGGCATCGGCGATAGAGGGAAATTTTCAACGTATCCAGTTTACCCCTGACCTGCTTCCTTCGGATATAACAGGTACAGAGATCTATCGAGCCCAGGAAGGTACTTTTGTATTTCAGGAGGGCCCCATCTTTCACAACCTGATCCTTGCTGACGAAATAAACCGAGCTCCGGCAAAGGTGCAGTCAGCATTACTCGAAGCCATGGGTGAAAGACAGGTCAGCCATGGCCGTCAAACCATGGCTTTACCGCCTTTGTTTTTGGTCATGGCAACGCAAAACCCGATCGAGCAAGAGGGTACCTATCCCTTACCAGAAGCCCAGCTTGATCGGTTTTTAATGCATGTTGAGATCGACTACCCAGACTCAGCATCTGAGCATGCCATTCTTAGGCTGGTACGCGATGAAGCAAGGGAAAAATTTTCTGACTCGATCCAGGCAATCGAGCCAGTCAGCCAGCAGAATATCTTTGCCGCTCGCCAGGAAGTACTGGCATTACACATGGAGCCGGTAGTCGAAAACTATATCGTGCAGTTAACCATGGCGACCCGTAAACCGGAATTATTTGGCGACGATCTGGCTAACTGGCTCGATTACGGCGCATCCCCCAGGGGAACCATCTCCCTTGACCTGTGCGCCCGGGCTCATGCTTACCTCAATGGTAAGGATTTTGTCAGTCCCGATGATGTTCAGGCCGTGGCCGCTGACGTGTTTCGACATCGTATTGTGGTTAGTTTCGAGGCAGAAGCAATGGGCATTAATGCTGAACAGGTGATGATGGCCCTGTTAGACCGTGTTGCTACCGCCTGAAGCCGCAGCTATGGTCGCGCTCAACCAACAAAATCTCAGCCAAGGTCCTTTCACTCATCTACGGGATCTAATTGATCTGCGTCATGAAGCTGGCAAGGTCGATCTGACGTCGTTAGCTAAAACCTCAAATCCTCTGTCTGGCCAACTTCGTTCAAAGTCGCAGGGTCGAGGGATCGACTTCTCTGAGGTCCGGGTCTATCAACCCGGAGACGACGTTCGGACTATCGACTGGCGAGTGACGGCAAGAACCCAGGTCGCGCACACCAAATTATTTCAAGAAGAAAAGGAACGGCCTGTCCTTATTGTTGTTGATCAATCTAACCACATGTTTTTTGGTTCACGGACCCGTTTTAAATCAGTTGCGGCGGCAAGAATCGCAGCCCTGTTAGCCTGGTCTAGCCTGGAACAGGGTGACCGCGTTGGCGGTATCGTGTTCAGCGATGCAGCACATAGGGAGATCAGGCCACGCCGGAGTCGACATTCCGTTCTTCGCCTGATTCATGAAATTGACCGATACAATCACGAGCTTGAAAATGCCCAACCTGCTCGCGTAACCGATGCGCTGGCGCAAGCGCTGGTTAACGCCAGACGAGTCTGTAAACACGGCAGTAGTATTATATTGATCAGTGATTTTTCGTGCCTGGATGAACAGGCCCTGCTTTACCTTCAACAACTGGCTAGATACAACGATGTGACTGGTATCCACATTTCTGATCCTCTTGAACACCAGCTACCTGCACCTGACCTTTACACGGTCACGGATGGAGAACGCAAGCTACCCATCGATACTGCTGCGGTATCAATACGAGAACAATACCAAAGCCAGTATAAAAAACGCCAGGCAGAACTAGTGCAGACGTTTGCGCGCTTGAAGTGCCTGTTAATTTCAATGCTAACCACCGATGAAGTGGTAACCGGTATTAACGCCAGCCGCCATCGAGGAAACCGCTGACATGGCCCAGGCAATGCCCCCACAGACTGACCCACTAGAGCAGCTGAAAGATATTCATCTGCCCGGGGAAATCAGCCAATGGCCTGCTCCCGGCTGGTGGGTGCTTGCTTTGCTGGTCATTGCTGTTATTAGCTGGGGCGGCTATAGACTTTTCAAATACTGGCAAGAAAACCGTTATCGGTCGATAGCTGGCAAGGAACTTAACAGTATTTACAGCCGTTACCAGGAAAGTCCTGACAGCCGGATATTTCTGAGCGAGTTCCAGTCATTGTTAAAACGAGTTGCCCTGCACGCTTATCATCGAGATAAAGTCGCGGCCCTGAATGGTGAACTCTGGGTAGATTTCCTGGATAAGAGCTGTGGTTCCAATGAGTTTCGCATGGGTGCCGGGCAAGCATTAATCGATTCAATCTATACCAAGGAATTGGAAGCTGATATTGACCAGTTACTCAACCTCGGGCATTTCTGGATAAAGAAGCACAAAAGACTGGACGAACCTACTGGGGTGTCCCCATGATCGAGTTCATCTGGCCCTGGGCCTTCTGGGTTATACCCGCGCCAATGCTTTTCATGCTGCTCCGGCCGGCCCAGCACCAGGACCCTGCGCTGCGTATTCCGTTTTTCGATCAAATCGAACAAATGATGGTGCTCTCTAAAAAGGCTCGTAATAGGCAGTGGTCTCGAAGGGTCATTGCCTTGATCATCTGGCTGTGCCTGGTTACTGCAGCAAGTCAGCCAAGGTGGGTGGGTGAACCCATAGAACTCCCACAAAGTGGCCGCGATTTACTCCTGGCAGTCGATATCTCGGGGTCCATGGGCACTAAAGACATGCGCCTGGACAGGCAGATGGTTACCCGACTGGCCGCTGTGAAAAATGTTGTCGGTGATTTCGTTGAACGCCGCAAGGGCGACCGCCTTGGCCTAATCCTGTTTGGCTCCCAGGCATACCTGCAGACACCTTTAACCTTCGACCGATCAACCGTGCGAGGTCTTCTCGAGGAAACCCCGTTGGGTATTGCCGGCGGCAAGACAGCCATTGGTGATGCCATTGGCCTGGCAGTCAAACGTCTACTCGACCGCCCCTCAGAAAATCGCGTTCTTATTCTCCTCACCGATGGCGTCAATAATATCGGTGAAGTCTCACCACTGCAGGCTGCCAAACTGGCTGCTGACGAAGGCATCAGGATCTATACAGTTGGGTTTGGCGCTGACGAAATGGAGGTGCCTGGATTGCTTTTCAACCGAACGGTTAATCCATCGGCGGAACTAGATACACAAGCCCTTACTAAAATCGCTGGGCTGACTGACGGTATCTACCAGAGGGCCCGATCCACCGCCGAATTATCCAATATTTACGCAGCACTCGACCAACTTGAACCCATTGAAATCGAGCAAGAGACATTCAGACCCGAAAAATCACTCTATTTCTGGCCACTCAGCATTGCTCTACTATTGTCCTTTGCTTTGTCAGGCCAACATTTGCTGGCCTACTATATAGCCAGGATCAAATGGCATCGACGAACTGCCAGTGGCGCAACTAGCAATGCAGGAAACTCTACCCCATGAATGACCTGCTGACGGATTTTCACTTTCTCAGGCCTTGCTGGCTTATCGCCCTGCTACCAGCGGTATTTTTAATCGCAGGCCTATGGCAAAGGCGAGCCAAAGGTACCACATGGGAGAAAGTTATCGATCCGGCGCTGATCTCTCATCTATTGAGACAACCTGATACCAGCCCGAGTGCTAACCCCCTATACCTGCTTGGCCTCGGTTGGCTGATAGCAGCTCTAGCTCTGGCCGGGCCAGTCTGGGAGAAGGCGCCTCAACCTATTCTGGAAAAAGAGGACGCCCTGATCATTATTCTCGACCTCACCTGGTCAATGCACGCCTCCGACGCAGCGCCAACGCGACTGGTGAGCGCACGACGCAAGCTGACGGACCTGTTGCGAACCCGCAAAGAAGGCGTTACCGGACTCATTGTCTTTGCTGGCGATGCCCATACCGTAGCTCCGCTCACAGACGATACCAATACCATTATATCCATGCTGCCCGCGCTCACTCCTGAGATTATGCCAGCCCCCGGCAGCCGACTGGCGCCAGCAATCGAACTAAGCCATAACTTGTTTGCTGCAGCGGGAATTTCTTCCGGTCGAATCCTGGTTTTAACCGATGAGATTCGTGATCGCGCAGAGACAGCCAAGGCTGTCAATCTCAAGGGAAATCAGTTCACACTCTCTATCCTGGCCATTGGCACACCTCTAGGAGCCCCGATAACAACTGAAAACGTCCCTGGCGGAGGTGGCTACCTGAAAGACCCGTCAGGCAACCTCATCATCCCTGAAGTTAATCTCGATGAGCTGCTCGAATTCGCCCAACTGATCAACGCCCGGTTTGCTCGCTTAACGCTCACCGACGATGACCTTGACTATCTGCTCGCTCAACAACCTGATCTGAGCGATGCAATATTCAGAGAGGTTGAACGAAACTTCGATCTATGGAAAGAAAGAGGTCCTTACCTGTTACTGCTATTACTGCCACTGGCAGCGTCTGCCTTTCGACGCGGTTGGCTATGGATGCCATTGCTGATACTGATCACCCCTGCAAAACCGGTCTATGCAGACTGGTGGCAGGATATCTGGCTGACTCAGGACCAGCAGGGTAAGCGAGCCTATGAGAACAACGACCACACTCGAGCAAGCCAGCTGTTTTCTGATCCGGCATGGAAGGCAACCGCAGCCTATCGCAATGGTGACTACGCGGCTGCATCAGAGCTTTATGAAAACCACGATCCAGGTCTTAACCGTTATAACCTAGGCAATGCCCTAGCCAAGCAGGGAAAGCTGAAAGAGGCCATCGACTCCTATGAACAGGCTCTGACAAGCAACCCGGGCAATGAAGATGCTGCCTTTAACAAACAACTAGTAGAAGAACTGCTGCAACAGCAACAGCAGCAGCAGTCAGACCAGGATCAGGATCAGGAATCCGACGAAGAACAGCAAAATCAGAACCAGGACCAGTCTGAGCAGGGAAGCGAGTCATCAGGAGATGAACAAGACCCGGCTGAACAAAACACCGGCGAGGAAACCGACCAACAAAATGAGTCTGAGCAGCAGGATGATACCGATCCATCTGAACAAGAACAGCAGCAGGCAACAGAAGAGGAAATGCAGCAGGCCCTGGCTGAAGAAAATGAGCTGGACGCAGAAGAAAAACAAGCCATGCAGCAATGGTTACGTCGAGTACCAGATGACCCCGGTGGACTACTGAGAAGAAAGTTCGAAAGGCAGTTTGAAGACCGAGTCCGGGAAGGAAAAATTACCAGAAAAGACTATGAAAGGAATTGGTGAGCTATCATGAAACCGCTTAGCTGGATTTTACTTTACCTTCTTCTGGTGGCCAGCCCGATTAAGGCAACCATTACGGCGACAGTCGACAGAAACCAGATTTCTGAATTTGATCTGCTAAACCTGACTATCCGCAGCAGTGACTCTCAAACCCGACAACCTGATTTTTCCGCACTGGAAAAAGATTTCGAAATCGTCAATAGCCAGAATCTGCAAAACTCTTCCTATACCTTTATAAATGGCCAGCAGACCAGCCGCGCCTACATTGACTACACCCTCAAGCTAAGACCGAAACGTACAGGTAAGCTGGAAATACCTGCCCTGACCATCAACAACGAAACAACCCAACCTATACCTATCAGAGTCATACAACAATCCAATGCTATGCGCCAGCAAATGCAGGAGGTACTCTTTTTTGAAACAGAACTGGATGCTACCACCACCTATGTGCAGGCGCAGATCATCTATTCAGTCAAGTTGTATTACTCAGAATCGATCTCCGGAGACTTCCCTGCTGCACCTGACCTGGAAGATGCCGTTGTTGAAATTCTGGAAGAAGAAAAACGTTATGAGACCATTCTCAATAATCGCCGCTTTTACGTACTTGAAAAGCGGTACGCTATCTTCCCGCAGAAAAGCGGCCCACTGTTACTACCCAAGGAAACGTTCGTAGGGACTCGTGGCCGAGGCGGACTATTTTCGGCACGGCAAAGAGTCAGTGCCATTTCCACTGGCCATAGGGTTCAGGTAAAACCGGTCCCGCCTGCATTCACGGGTGAACAGTGGCTACCGGGCAAAAACCTGATGACCGACAGTAAGCTGAACCTTCCCGAAGCAGGTATCAAGGTTGGCGAACCATTAAATCAAGTCATCAGTGTTTCCATGCAAGGTGTCTCTGGCCTACTGCTACCAGACATCAAGCTCTCGGATATACCGGGAGCGAAAATATATGTCGACCAACCCATCATTGAAGATACCGAATCGAGTAACGGCATCAGCACATTGAATCGTACCACCATAGGGATTGTACCTACCCAGGCAGGCTCTTTGGTTTTGCCAGAAATCCGCATTCCCTGGTGGAATATCGAACTTGACCGCCAGCAGACGGCCATTATCCCGGGACAAACCATAGACGTTAAACCGTTGGATACTCCCGTACTTGTCCCACCGATTATGCAAGGAGAACTTGCACCAGTCGGGCCTGGCACTTCGAGCATCGATACCCGTCCGCAAGCCTGGAAATGGGTGAGCATGGGCCTGTTGACTGTGTGGCTGTTGACGGCGCTAGGCTGGTATCTCAGCCGCAGAGGCGAGCGTCAGCCAAACCGGTCGGCTCCTCAGGAAAACCAGGTTAAAACCGATACCAGGGAATTACTGGCCGCCTGCCAGGGCAATGATGCAGAACTCGCGCACCATCTACTACTGCGCTGGCTTCGCAGCGAGTTCCCTGCTCATCAGTCTGCGACAACACTGGCAGCGCTACAACCTGCCTTCGCTACTGCGTTTTTACCGCTGGAGAAGGCCGTTTTCTCGGGTAATACCGCCGACTGGCAGGGCCAGGCACTGATACAAGCAATAAAAGGCCTGCAATCGACCACCGATAACGCCTCGCTGGGCTCAACACCTTATCTTGCCAAAGCGCTCAACCCTGGCTTATAAATGCGCCTACAAACTCTTTGATACGACTTCGAAAACATCTTTGGACAGATCCCCAGAATCCCGTATTTTCTGCAGTTGGTCTTTAATCAACTGTTGCCGAACCCGGTCCAGCTTGCGCCAGCGAGTCAGCGGCGTGAGCATACGCGCTGCTATCTGAGGATTAAAGCGATCCAACTCGATCACGCAATCGGCAAGGAAGCCATAACCTGAGCCATCCAAATGGTGAAAATTCACAGTGTTCTGGCTAGCAAACGAAGTAATCAGCGAACGCATTCGATTAGGTTTTTTCAGGTCAAATGCTGGATGTTGCATCAGCACCTTAACACGATCCAGTGCCCCTGGCAGCGGGCAACTAGCCTGAATAGCAAACCATTGGTCGATCACCAGCGCTTCATCTGCCCAGCGATCATAAAATGTTGATAATACCCTTGGCTTGATTGCCAGTGCCGATGCATGACTGGAATTAACCAGTGCACGAATCGCAGCACTGGTATCTGTCATATTAGTAGCCGTGTCGAACTGGTTTTCACAAAGAGAAACCTGATCCGTATCAGCTGGTTTCATCAGATAACTCAGGGCGACATTGCGTAGCAAACGGCTGGCTATCGCAGTCGCGCTGGCTACGTACTCGGCCGACTCCTTATTCAAGTTATAAACACTCAGCAGAGCCTCTTTCAGGGAGATGGCAATCACGCTGCTGAGTTCTTCTCGAGCCCTATGAATCGCATCTATGTCGGCGACCTCAAACAACTCGGCAAGATAGGTTTCCGATGGCAATACCAGCATGTTGGCTATCATGGCTTTATCAAAACCTGCTTCCTGGTCACGCTTCAGCGCCTCATTTAAATTCACCTCCATCGCTCGCAGCAATCTTGCATCTACTACGAAGGCCTCGCCAGCCTGATGCTGTTTTACCATTTCGATGATGACGTCAACAGCTAACCTCTGACTCGCCTCCCAGCGATTAAAGCCGTCATTGTCGTGACTCATCAAGAAGGTGAGTTCATCTCGACTATAGTCAAAATCCAATTTTACCGGTGCTGAAAAGCGGCGCAGCAATGAGGGTACGGGTGCCTCGGTTACATCGGTCAGTTCAAACACCTGCTCCTCAGCCGTCAACGACATCACCATGGTGAACAGCCCGTCAGCATTTTCTGTATAGGCAGACTCAGCACCAGCACAGCTAAACACAAGGTCGGCTCCATCCTTGCCGAGCAGGCCAATTGCAAGAGGCAAATGTAAAGGCGGCTTTTCCGTCTGGCCCGGGGTGGGCGGACAACTCTGCCGCACCCTCAATCGATAACACTGACCATCAGCATCATACTCACCCGTCACCTGCAGCTGTGGCGTTCCCGCTTGGCTATACCAGCGTCGAAACTGGTTGAGGTCTATGGAATTTGCATCTTCTATGGCAGTGACAAAATCGTCGGTCGTTACGGCCTGCCCATCATGTCGGTCAAAGTACAAGTCTGTGCCTTTTCTAAAGCCATCAGGACCGACAAGCGTACTGATCATACGAACGACTTCGGCGCCTTTCTCATAGACCGTCGCGGTATAGAAATTATTGATTTCCATATAGGCGTCAGGCCGAATTGAATGCGCCATGGGCCCTGCATCTTCCGGGAACTGAGCGGTTCTCAGCATGGCAACATCATTCATTCGGCAGACTGCGTCTGATCCCATAAAAGCTGAAAATTGCTGGTCCCTGAATACCGTGAACCCCTCTTTTAAACTCAGCTGAAACCAATCTCTGCAGGTCACCCGGTTACCAGACCAGTTATGAAAATATTCATGGGCTATAACGCTTTCAACACGCTGATAACCTGCATCTGTAGTCGTGTCTGGTCGCGCCAGGACACAGGAGGTGTTAAATACGTTTAATCCCTTATTCTCCATTGCGCCCATATTGAAACTCTCGACCGCAACAATCATAAATATATCGAGGTCATATTCTCGCCCATAAAACTGCTCATCCCAGGTCATGGCTTGTTTCAGGCTTGCCATAGCAAAATCAACTTTATCGATATTGTGGCGTTCTGTGAAAATCTGCAGGACAATCTTGCGGCCACTCATGGTCACAAACTCATCTTCAATGCAATCAAGGTCGCCAGCGACGAGGGCAAAAAGATAAGCCGGCTTCCTGAACGGATCCTCCCAGGTAGCCCAGTGCCTATCAGCCTCTTCTCCATGGCCAACTAAGTTCCCGTTCGATAGCAGCACAGGAAAACTCTTTTTATTCGCAACAATGGTGGTTTCGAACGCGGCCATTACATCAGGACGATCCATATACCAGGTGATATTGCGAAAACCCTCGGCTTCGCACTGACTACAGAACATATCGCCAGACCGGTAAAGGCCCTCGAGCGCAAGATTGTCCTGGGGCTTGATCTCCACTACGCTGGTGAAGGTGAATTTTTCCGCAACATCGGGGATTGACAGGGTTTCATCATCGATAGTGAATTCGTTGGACATCAGCTCTCTACCATCAAGAGCCAGCTTCC
>JABIZD010000168.1 GCA_018666555.1 Gammaproteobacteria bacterium | reverse complement strand
TTTATGCGGATCCTTAAAAGCCTCTTTAGTGACCATGCGAATAGGCCCTCTACCGGCTTTTATTTCTTCAAGGAAAGCGTGATTTCGCAAACACGTCGGCACAGGTTCGCGGTCGATGTAATCACCCACGAGTTCCTTGGTATGGTTATACCACTTAGATTCGTATTCATCTCCGTAAGCGTTCTCGGTATAGGTCTTCAGGTGTAAGAAATAAGCACCAACCGGGCCATAGCCATCCTTGAAGCGGGTGAGTACAATCCTGTTTTCCATCTGGGTCATCTTAGCCCCTGCAAGAATCGGCAACGCGTAGGCAGAGGCACTGCTCCAAGGCGCATACCAGGTTCGCCCCATACCTTCACCGACAGAGCGAGGCTTGAAAATATGTGAGGCGCCCCCGGCGGCAACGATCACTGCCTTGGCACGGAATACATAAAAATCCCCAGTACGGACATTGAAACCGACTGCACCAGCAACCCTGCCTGGTTTTGTCTCGTCCATCAACAAATGGGTCACCATCACTCTGTTGTATACCTTTGAGGCTGCTTTTCGGGCTGCCTCCGCCACAATCGGCTTGTAACTTTCACCATGGATCATGATCTGCCACTTGCCCTCGCGCAGATACCGACCCGTCTCCGGGTCCTTCATGATTGGCAGACCCCATTCCTCAAATTTGTGCACGGTAGAATCAACGTGACGAGCAATATCGTAACCAAGGTCCTCGCGCACCAGGCCCATGAGATCATTGCGCGCATAACGAACATGGTCTTCCGGCTGATTTTCATCCCACTGCATACCCATATAACAGTTGATTGCATACAAGCCTTGGGCGACTGCACCACTGCGTTCAATATTGGCTTTTTCAACACAGACAATGTTCAGGTCTCGACCCCAGTACCTGGCTTCATAGGCAGCACCACAACCAGCCATACCGCCTCCGACAATGAGGATATCTGACTCAACAACTATCGTCTTTCTACCTCCAAACAAACCCATCAGACTACCCCTTGTTTTAGTTGTTCAGGCCTTAATGCCGGTAATCCGTTTGGAATATTCAGCGCATCAGGCTCGTGCGAAAGTTCCTGGTTCTGCATATCTTCTTCACTGGGTCGTTTCAACTCAGCCGGTGAAGGAATCGAACCCCACTCCGTGGTCCGAATCGGCGAGACAAAATTCTTTTCCCTGCCATCTCGAAATTTAATCTTCCAGGAAATAGTGGCTTTTTCTTCTTCACGAAGTACTCGTACACTGTGCCCAAGCGGCGCAAAATCGGCGTATCCTCGAACATCAATAGCATTCTGGGGACATGCCTTAACGCAGGAATAGCACTCCCAGCACATATTAGGTTCAATATTAACGGCACGGCGATAGGTCTTATCAATATGCATAATGTCTGAGGGGCATATATCCACGCAATGTCCACAGCCATCGCACTGAGTCATATAAACAAATGTCGGCATGATTTTTCTTTGTCTCCTGTGTCAGGGCGCCTAAGTGTCGCCGCTTAATAATGTCGGGGCAGTTCTCGACTACTGCCGAAAATTTCGGGTTGATCTGCCGGTTCTGGCAGGTTATTTCTTGATCCGTCCGCCTGGCTTATTCGTTTCTGCAAGGCAGCCGCTGGTTTATAAAACATATGGGAAAATTTTGACCAGGGCACTGAACCGAAAAGCAAAGTTGTTGCTATGAGGTAAAGGTAGAACATGACATTTGCCCATCCACTGTCGTTTGACTGCATCCAGGCCCAGGCCAGGCCTAATGTCGTACTCGCCAGCAGTGACAGAATAAAAAGGTCTGCACGGATCAGCCTGAAAGGTCCATGACCCTCAGCAGCAACATCTACCCGGATAAAGAACCAGAACCAGTATCCCCCTAAACAAACCATTAAGCCGCCGAGGTACCAGGCCATTACCAGTAACTCAGGTGCTGGCATTGCCGATGATGTATAAGAGAAAACCAGAATAACGGTTGCGATTACATGTGCCAGGAAACCATACATAGTCAGCAAATGCGCGACTCTACGCCTTGCATTGCAGAATTCAGCGGACATCAACCAATCTACCAGGGCTGTTTTTACAAACAGCGAAACCATTTCTGAACCACTGACTGTTCGCTTGGCGTTGCGCTTTGACTGACGCCAGTTATTAAAGAAATAGCGAGCACTTTTCTTATGCACAATGTCAAACAGCGTACCACCCGCTACAAGGCAGATCATTACGATAACGTAGCCCTGTAACAGTTCAGGGGACACAAAACCAGGCAGTTCCGCAAAGGGATTTTCAGTGAACATTACCCTACCCCTTTATAAACTAATTTAGTCACTCGATTGCCATGCAACCAAGACCAAGAAAACGACCTTGCAAACATCATCTTTAAAAACATCTTTACTAAGCCCACTATTGTTTCCTCTCCTTTGCAACATGAGCATACCAACACCCATAATCGCATTTTAGCTTACCAACCCTGCATACCATCGCTCGGACATCAGGACTCAATCTACTTGCATGCAACCTTATATTTGAACCTATCAGCTCTTAGACCCTATCAGGCAGTATTCTTTTCAATGAAATCGGCTACTCCCGGTGCAACAATATCCTTCCAGGTCTGGTCTCCCGCCTGCATACGAGCTCTTAGATCAGTAGCCGATATACCTGCTATATCCGCTTCAACTTCAATCTCTCTGGGTGTCCAGCCAACGCCACGACCCCAGTTGACCGAACTGATGTCCGGGATGACGACCACCGAGGCACGAACATCCATTTCCCTGAAACTCGCCTCGAGCATACGTTTACGATAACCTGCTGGCCAAAAATCAAAACTGGTATCGCGAACCAGCACTAACACCGGCTTGCCGGGTTCCTCTGCCATCGCTTTTTCCATGATAACCCAGTGACCCTTGTGGAAGGGTGTCCACCTGCCCACAAAACACAGATGTGGAGACTGGGCATCGGCTACCCCCACCAGCGCCATTATACTATCGATGGATACGTCTATCGGCTCATCTACCGTGTCACATTTGAGATCCGGATTCCGCGGCACATCATAAGGCGCATCGATTCCGGTAAACTGAACAATCTCCCCTGCTCTGGCGCGTTTATACAGCCCTTTTACATCGCGCTGCTCACAGACCTCCAACGGCGCGTTAACAAACACTTCAAAGAATCGAATACCAGCCTGCTCAATACTGCTACGGGCACTGTCCCGTGAGGCTTGGTCTGGACTGATGGTGGCAACAATCACCGGCGTTCCTGAACCGGCAATTAGTTTTGCTAATTCTGTAACTCGACGCGCATTTTCCTTTCTGTCCTCAACTGAATAGCCTAAGTCCGAACACAGCCCAACACGCAAGACATCGCCATCAATAACCAAAGCAGACCCTAGCCGAGTCCGCAGTGCCTCAGCGATGTTAGTTTTACCTGAGCCTGAAAGACCCGTAAGCCAGATGACGGATGACATAGTGCCTTCTTTTTATATGAACAAAAAACATATCTATATAGCGTAAGGTTATCAAAAATATCGCTAGCAACGCTACTGGATCCGGCAATTTGGTTCAAATAAAAATGACCTCGGCAGACCTTGGTTAAAACAGTGGCAATCTCGCCTTTAATACCCAGCCACTGTAAACCAGACTAACAATTCACGGTAATCAACCCTTCGACCTCTAGCTAACGGACTTAACTTCATCTAACGGATAGCACTTCTTTGTTATGGGTAACTCGTTAATTCGATTCGGAGCGGAAAATAAATCTGTGAACAGCATAAAACCAGGCTCAAGGGTCAGGCGGGACTTATTATCATCTGGATGGCTAACGTTTCCTGATCGAAAAGCGTAAAGATCCTGCAGAGGTTACCCTTCGAGCAGGCTTTGATTACTTTATGGGAGGTCCTGATATCTACGGGGATTTTTATTTAACAACTGATATTCAACAACTGATATT
>JABIZD010000108.1 GCA_018666555.1 Gammaproteobacteria bacterium | reverse complement strand
GCTAATGCTTCAAAGGAGCAGGCCAGAGCCAACATTGAATCACTCAAACAGGCAGGCGCTAGTTTCATCAAAATTTACGAATTGGTTTCAAAAGAGATCTTCCATGAAATGGTGACAGTGGCACGATCCCTAGACATGCCGATCGATTCCCATGTACCGTTATCCATGCTTGCGTCGATAGCAGGCCCAAAGGTCGACTCTATCGAGCATCTGCGTAATATTGAACTCGATTGTGCAACCAATGCTGAGCAGCTTCATACTGAACGGCTGGAGGTCCTCAAGAACCCGTCGGGGCTTCCTGGCTTTGAAGTCCGGTCTGCGCTGCACAGCGCACAGCGATTACCAGCAATTGCTGCCTATGATAACGAGCGGTGCACCCAGGTCCTGGACAAGCTGACAAAAACCGTGCAGGTACCGACCCTCAGACTCAATGCAATGAACAAATTTCCGCCTTTCGAGCGAGCCGATTGGCCGGAAGCTCTCAGCAGGATTCCTAATGGTATCCGAGAGCGATGGCAAACTAGCTCAGCCTCTTTAGCCAAACAAGGACCCGGTAATACCGTTTTTGCTGAATGGAGTCTGTTCCTGACGGGAAAGATGAATCAACAGGCTGTGCCCATAGGCGCTGGCACGGATACACCAATTCGCCTGTCGGTACCTGGCTATTCTTTGCATTCTGAACTTGACATGTTAGTCCGAGCTGGGCTTACGCCACTACAAGCCATCGGTGCGGCAACTATCGAACCTGCCCGGTATTTTTCAATTGAAAGCACGATGGGACAAATCGCTCCTGGCATGGTGGCTGACCTGGTATTACTCGAGAAGGACCCAATCGAAGATATCAACAACACTAAATCAATATCCAGGGTAATCAGCAAAGGCGCCCTCATGACACCGCAGCAAATTCTTGGTTCCGGCGCCAGCGAATAACGAAACGAGCAAACTACCGCTGATCATTAGGCTTTACGTGGGCCGGCCATCGCAATGACTTCAGCTGAAACATAGGATCGTATTCACTAGGCCACCGCCAACTGTGACTAAAGACAGGCTGTACTTCAATGGTATGCACCTGTGAATCGCTGGCGTTCCGATCACTGCCCACCCAGATAAATTAACATGAATATCCCTGATATTTAAATTACTATAATAACAGCTCATTTAACTTGCCGATGCAGCGCTAACGAGTCTCATCTTTAAGATTCGATTCTGCCACTATATGGCGCACTGGTAGCAGAAAATACTTGCCTGCGTGCAGATCAAAAACAGCGAGGAAACCATGAACAGTCAGTCCGATCCAGACCTCCAGCCACTGGCTTTTACTGAAGAGCATGATATCGCGGTGCCTTACATGCAGAGATTACGCGACTATTACCTCGCCCTGGGTTACGGTAACCCCTACCGCTGGGCACAGTACGCAGATGTCCCATTCACGCCTTTAAAGGTGAATCTCGATCAAGCGCGCGTTGGCTTGATCACAACGGCAGCGCCTTTTAAGGTAGGTGCTGGCGATCAAGGCCCCGGGGCAACGTACAATGCCGCAGCAAAATTCTACAAAGTCTATAGCAGGCTCACTGATGAGCCAGAAGTCCTCGGTATTTCCCACCTGGGTTATGATCGAAAACACTCCACAGCCGGCGACCTTAATTCTTTTTTCCCACTTCAAGCCCTAAGGACCGCAGCAACGCAGGGGCGTATCAAAGAAATTGCACCGCGTTTTTATGGCACGCCAACGAATAGAAGCCAGCTCACTACTATTAACCAGGATTGTGCTGATCTATTGACCATGGTAATTGAAGATGAAATCGACCTCGCCATTCTTACCGCTAACTGACCTGTTTGCCACCAGACCGTGAGTCTGACAGCGAGGTATCTAGAATCTCATGACATTCCAACGGTGATTCTGGGCAGCGCCAAGGATATTGTTGAACATTGCGGAGTGCCACGATTTGTCTTCAGCGATTTTCCACTGGGTAACTCGGCAGGCAAGCCGGATGATCTTGAATCCCAGGCGGCAACATTAGAACTAGCCTTCAAGACGCTAGAAACAGCACCCGCGCCTCGCACCACCATCCAGTCGCCACAGCGCTGGACTACCAGCTCAGACTGGAAATTGGACTTTCAGAATATCGAAACCATCCCCCAAGCTGAGATCAAGAAGAGGCGCGCGGAATTTGACAGAATCAAGGAAATCGGACAAAAAGTGAGAGATCAGACTGCAGATAATTAAATCTGAAGCTGACACTGTAACCTGGCAACTTCCAATTGTAAGGAAAGCAACAGGGGCTAACCTGGAGAACAGCTACCGTATAACAGACAGTCGATCAATGTCTTTAAGTCAGGACAGAAAAGTACCAGGAACCTAACCTTATCGTCTATCACCCGATTGCTTCTAGACCAGCTCAATTTCCTTTTGCCTGAAATTGACCAACAAACAGCCTATAGCCGAATTGAGCGTTGCCTCCCCCCTGGACTAGTCCGATCCGCCATTTCCGTTTCCCTTGCCCTTGCCGTTGCCGTTGCCGTTGCCGTTGCCGTTATAGTCCAGCAGGGTGCGGTCTCAATATTCCTGCCTGAGTACAAAATTCAGCCGCTGAAGCCTATTCGATTTATCTCAACTGGATCCGCTTAAATCCAGATCGCTGTGCTAGAGTGACTTCAGAGTATAGCGATTTATATAACCTAATGAGCAACACGGCCAGTTCAGCACTATTTCCACCTCGTTACAGAAATTACGCCCTTGGAATTCTATTCGTTGGTTATGTCGTTAATTTTGTTGATCGTTCAATTCTGGCGATCCTGCTGGAACCCATCAAACATGACCTGGCTTTGTCCGACTCGGAGCTCGGGCTCTTAGGGGGCCTTGCGTTTGCGCTTTTTTATGCGACGCTGGGGATTCCCATTGCTGCTTTAGCTGATAGATGGAGCCGGGTAAAAGTGTTGGCTATCTCTATGATGATCTGGAGCGTAATGACCGCCCTCTGCGGCATGGCTTCTAGCTTCCTAACACTACTGATGACAAGAATCGGCGTTGGCATTGGCGAGGCAGGTGCCAGTCCTCCGTCACACTCGCTGATATCAGACTATTTCCCGATCGAGTCACGCGCTACCGCCTTATCTATTTATGCCCTTGGGATTCCGTTTGGATCCATGGTTGGCAATTTCGTCGGTGGTTGGGGTGCCGAGGAACTCGGCTGGCGGATGACTTTTTACCTGGTCGGAGTGCCCGGCGTTCTCATCGCTATGCTAATCCTTGGAACACTAAAGGAGCCACCCAGGGGGCTCTCAGAAAGCCGGGCAATCAAGCAAGACGACAGTCCTCCACCGGCCATGAAAGCGGTCTTCAAGTTCCTATG
>JABIZD010000055.1 GCA_018666555.1 Gammaproteobacteria bacterium | reverse complement strand
ATTATGGATGAAGAAAGACGGACTACCCTCAACCTTAAGGCCTGTATTGAACGAGCCAAAGATAGAGTCATTTTTGTCAATACGGGGTTTTTAGATAGGACCGGTGATGAGATCCATACCAGTATGGAAGCTGGACCCATGGTTCCCAAGACGGTTATGAAGCAGCAGGCCTGGATTAGTGCTTACGAGGACTGGAATGTCGATATCGGCCTTGCTACTGGTTTTAGTGGGCGTGCGCAGATAGGTAAGGGTATGTGGCCTATGCCTGATGAAATGGCCGAAATGATGAAGGTTAAGGTGGGGCACCCCGAAGCAGGAGCGAACTGCGCCTGGGTCCCTTCACCCACAGCAGCGACGCTGCACGCCATTCACTATCATGATGTCAGCGTGTCAGACCGGCAGGACCTACTTGGGCAGCGCTCAGATGCGGATCTTGCTACCTTGCTTGAGCTGCCGTTACTAAAAGGCGAGAACCTGACCTCTGCTCAGGTTACTCGAGAACTGGAAAATAACGCACAGGGGATTCTGGGTTACGTAGTTCGTTGGATTGACCAGGGCATTGGATGCTCAAAAGTTCCAGATATCAATAATGTCGGCTTAATGGAGGATCGTGCTACCTTGAGAATATCGTCTCAGCATATAGCCAATTGGCTTCATCATGGTATCTGTAGTGAACGCGAGGTGCTGGCGGTGATGAAGAAAATGGCCGTGGTCGTAGATGAGCAAAATAGAAATGATGAAAGCTATAGGTCGATGTCCAATGACTTCGAGAAGAGCATAGCATTCCAGGCCGCTTGTGAACTGGTTTTCGAAGGAAAGCAGCAACCCAATGGTTACACAGAGCCAGTGTTGCACTTAAGGCGCAGGCAGGCAAAAAGCCAAATGAGCTGAGCTGCGTGGTTAGTTTCAACAGTAAGATAGTATGACTTCTACCGATTAGGTCTCTATATCGCTGATTTACATCAGTTGCGAGGGGGGTAACGGAGCTGCTCCAGGTTCCGATCCCATTGTATTGGCCAGGAATTTTAATAAGACGGTTAATGCCCAACCTGTCGTCCGTTATTGGTTTTGGGGCCTTTCAGATAGCTTACCTCGTCGCTGCGTTTGTATAACGCACAGGCAACTTCTTGTATTGTATTTTTTTCGCTCTTTTCGTGATCTTTTCGTTATCTTTTCAAGAATGCTCGGGACTGAATTTGAAGTTAGCCGAGCAAGGCTTTTTGCTTTTATCGTATGATTTCCGGAGTAACGTTGCCTCGTCCTCGGTGAAGTATTTCCTGTGTTTTAAGCGTCAAAATATTGACGAAAATATTTATCTCGACGCTACAAATCCAATTAAATCTTTTAAATCAACTAGTTATAGTTAACTCGCAAGGTTGGCACAGCATGTGCATAAGAGTTTGTCGCTAGATTTAAAGCGATTAAATTTATTAGTGATAAACAATTGGAACAGGAGTTTTCTAATGTTTGGAAAAAACTTCATATTGGTTTTAGGAGCAGCCTGCCTCTTGGCAGGGTTAGATTGGAGCCCTTCGGCAACTGAGCATGAAAATGCCAAGAGTCGAATGTTCTCTGTCGAGGCCCCGAAAGCCATAAACGTACAGGATGTTGGTTTTGGAAGGGAGTTGGAGCAGGAAATGGATGAACAGGTCGTTCATGTAAATTTCTTTGCTGACGACAATGTCTCGAATGAAGCATCTAAGGTTAATGAAACCCGGTTAAGTAGACTCTTGTGGGAGGACATGCCAGTCCCTGCTGTGAATGCACCATTGTATTTACAGCCAGAGACATTGGCACGTTATCTTTGGGATGATGCTCCGCAAAGGGTTCAACCGAAGTTAAGCCGACTATTATGGGAGGACATGCCTGATACGATGACCAATACCCAATTGCATCGCCAGGATCAACTGCTGGCTCGCTATTTGTGGAACGAACATGAATGGCAGGGTGTTGAATCTCAGAAGGCGGTCTTTGGTATCGACGTGGCCGATGATTTGGCTTGGCAGTCCATCTACCTCGAAACGGGTAGTAGTTTGCAACTCGCGTCGGTTGAACAGGAAACGGGTCGATCTGAACCGGGGGCATCTGATGAACTTAGCTCTATGGTCTTAATGGGCAGAGAAATGTCAGCCTTGCTAGCACACTTGGATGAGTTGAATATCGAGGTTGATGATCAGGAAGATCTACTCGGTGCAGTTGTTGCTAAAGTGTCACCTGTACAACTGACTCAACTTTCACCTGAGATAGTTTCAACTGTCGTGCCCGATGGCCAAGTTGTCTCGGCAGGCCTGACTTACTCGATTAAAGGTGAGCCTACGCTTCGTTTTAATCAAGAATTAGTTCAGTGGATGTTATTAAACCAGGGCATAGAAGACATCGCATTGACTGACCTGAAATTTTCCTGGCCACAGGAATTAGGTCAGCCAGAAGCACTATTGGTCAATGGCGAAAAGGTTTCTTTTTCGATTGTTGAACCAGGTAAAGCGAGTCTTGAGGCTGCTGAGGGTGCGGTGGAACCAACAATAACCAGAGTAGCTCCGGAAGGAACTTTGGAATTGTCTATCCGATTTAATCAAATACCTGAACAGGATGAGAACCTTTTTGGTTTTAATGCAAAATTTTCTAATAACCTCGATCTGGTATTTAAACCTAAAAATGCTTTACCTATTCAGGGTATGCAACGGGACTCGTTTTTCCCGACTTTGATTGGCGCTGATCATTTACACCGCGCGGGCATAACTGGAAAGGGCGTTGGCGTTGCTATTATAGATACGGGCTCGTGGGATGTGCCAAGTATCTCAGAGAATACTAAAGGAGAAGATCGCGTGCTCGCCTACTATGACGCGATGCAAAATGATGATCAGCAAAGACCCACAGATGTCAATGGTCATGGATCGCATATAGCGAGCGTTCTTGCTTCTTCAGAGAAGGCTTTTGATGAGAATGGGCAAGAAACTGGTAGCTATCACGGCATAGCTCCTGATGCTAACTTGCTTGTAGTTAAAGCCTTTCAGGAACAAAGTCGTAGTACTTACTTTGATATCATCAGGGCGATCGCCTATGTCATTCGTCATAAGGATGAACACAACATTAAGGTAATGAACTTGGCGTTCCAGGGTAAGCCAATGTCTCACTATTGGCAGGATCCGATTAACGTGGCTGTTATGGCTGCCTGGGAGGCTGGTATAACAACAGTTGTCTCTGGTGGCAATAGTGGTCCTGATCCAATGACTATTGGTGTACCTGGAAACGTCCCCTACGTAATTACCGTTGGCGCAATGACTGATCATTATACTGTAGACAATCAGTTCGATGATTATCTGGCGCCTTTCTCGTCAGTAGGGCCGACCTTAGAGGGATTCGTAAAGCCGGAAATAACAGCGCCTGGAGGACATATGATGGGCCGGCTGCCCATGCAGTCAACGGTTGCCAATGAGCATCCTGAGTTTCATGATGGCTTCGATTATTACCTGATGTCGGGAACATCTCAGGCGGCTGCAGCGGCAAGTGGCGTGGTTGCATTGATGTTGCAGAAAGACCCAGATTTGTCTCCTGACGATATCAAGTGTCGCTTAATGGCCTCTGCCAGCGCTGCCGTGTTGGCAGACGGTTCCCTCGCTTACAGTCAGGTGCAGCAAGGGGCGGGCTTAATTAATGCCGAGAAGGCGGTTGCAAGCCAAGCCAGAGGTTGCGCCAATCAGGGGTTGAATTTGGCCTCTGATTTAGCTGGACGAAAACACTTTTCAGGTCCGGTTAAGAGCTTTGATGTCATGGAAATTGATGGACGGCAAGACTCAGACCAGGTTGTCAGCGATAGACAGGTGCCCAAAGTGGGGTTCACCGTACCCGTGGAAGACATCGATAACTGGTTATTTGCTTTTAACGATAACAGCGAATATCAGACAGAAGTTTTGGAGGAGAACCAGTTCGTTTGGAATGCGCAAGATTTTGCTGCAAATGGTTTTAACTGGGATCTAGAGGATCTGGCAGCCAATGACTCTATCTGGCTGTTCTCTGAGGAGCAGGTTAAGGAGTTTAAGCAACAGCAATCGGTTGCATCCGTACAGCGTATGCGAATTGATTTGCCGGGTAATGAGGATTTAGGGTTTAATTTTGATATGGCGGGTGTCTCGCCTGCAGGTTTTATTTGGAATCTTTCGAATCCATTTAATACAGGCTTTATCTGGAACCTGTCGTCACCTGACAACAGTGGTTTTATCTGGAATCTAGCGTCACCTGACAACAGTGGTTTTATCTGGAACCTGTCGTCACCTGACAACAGTGGTTTTATCTGGAACCTGTCGTCACCTGACAACAGTGGTTTTATCTGGAACCTGTCGTCACCTGACAACAGTGGTTTT
>JABIZD010000149.1 GCA_018666555.1 Gammaproteobacteria bacterium | reverse complement strand
AGCCAGCTTCCAGTTACCCATCAGAGGAGAATTCGAAACTCGCGTCAAGCGGAAAGTCCACCAGACTCCCCCTGCGGTCTCCAGCGTAACTGTCATGCTATCGCCATCCAGCGTAGTGACCTGATATGTCACCGAACCCGGTGCTGATCCTGGTGCAGACAATTCTGCCCCATTGACTGCCTTTGCCAAGCCTAAATGAGCTCCCAAGCCAGTTAGTTTCAACGTGCTAGCGTCTGCGTCGTATTGGAAAATCGCATTATTACTACCATCATGAGGGGATACTGGATCGCCACAGGAATCGACTCCTCCCTGCCAGCCCTCAACCCAGGTTTCATCATCCATCACATTACTGAAGGACCCATCGGCATCAAATTGATAAACATCATCAAACCAGCAAGCACGCTCAGCCGGTCCAGCGCCATTTGCCGAGGTTGAAGCCCACCATTCAGCACTCTCCGGCGAAGGCCCAACAGAAGCAGCTCCTTCACCATCTAATTTCCATTTACCGAGTAAAGGCGACTTAGGTGTCCGAGCCAAACGGAACGTCCACCATACGCCAGCTCCAGTCTCCAGGGTGACTGTCATGTTGTCACCGTCAAGTGTGCTAACCGTATAAGTAATCGAATCTGGCGCTGCCCCAGGCGCAGCTAACTCTGAACCATTAGCCGCTTTGGCCAGCCCCAGGTGCGAGCCTCGACCATTAATTACCAGCGTTCCGGCATCTTCATCATAGCTGTAAGTTCCTACCGCGCTACCATCGTGAGGTGCAACAGGGACACCACAGCTATCAGTACCTCCCTGCCAGCCTTCAACCCAGGTTTCACCATCCATGAGATTCTGGAATGATCCATCTTCGCTAAAGTAGAACACATCATCAAACCAGCATGCGCGTTCTGCGGGCCCGCCACCGTTAGCACTAGTGGATGCCCACCACTCAGCGCTTCCTGCAGATGGGCCTACAGAAGCAGCACCTTCCCCGGCTAATTTCCATTCTCCGGCCAGGGAACTATCCCCTGTGGAGCAACCTTCTCTACAATAGGTTACAGCGCTACCGTCGGTTGTCTCAGAAACGCTGACACCAGCTTCACCACTGGTATCCTCAAATGCAATTGAAAAGGTCACCACGCCTTCTGCATCCGCTTCAGTCATATTGTAAATCGCGTACCAATCACCCACTTTTCCGCCAATCTCGTCTGCTGGCATGCTATTAACCAAGACTTCTGGCTTCATGATCGCTTCGCTGGCTTCAATATCAATTCTGACGGCTTGACCTAACTTAACAGTACCGTTCGCCTTGGGATCTTTATCCCTGGACATCTTCATCGTGACGCTCAATAGCGTTGGAGCAACGCCATCCGTACCAGGCTCTGCCAAATCATTTTTGGTAATAACCGCGCCACCGCCGCCACCACAGGCTGTAAGCATGAACAAGCCAGCAAGTGCAAGCGATGAACCAAAATGACGACATTTAAAAAACCAGGACATCCAGTCCACAGAACTACTCAGTGTTTGCTGTTGCATAACTTCCCCTAGGTGATATTTGCGGGTCTGCTCTATTGCTCGAATAGATTTTTACTGCGATAGTTTCTGCGTCTTGGGGCCTGACCTCCAGCCTAAAACGGTGAACAGGGAGATATATGCGGTGAGACGGAAACTATGGCTGTGAATTTAATCATTTGCAGCACTATCGACTGATACGACTGAGTTTACGGGGTAAAGGAAGTTAACGAGAACCATTTTTAAAGCTCATTCATGCGCTTTGAACTCTGTTTTCAGCTAACAAAACCCTCACTCGATGACTAAAGACTGCCCCACAAGCCAATTCAGATAAGCCATAAGACGCTCAGCATATCGGATCCAACCCACAAACATTAATGAAGTGCCAGGGAGCGCGCCTCATACCACTTCAACGCTCCCCCCATGCTGCTCTTGCCCTGATCTATCCACTATCAACTACTGTTGTAAGACTACAAGGCACCACAAATTAGCTCGTTGCCCACAGACAGGCCAGCCGATTGTAAAATCTTCTGGCGCCTACCGGCATCCCTGCGAGCAGCAAAAACACTATCGGAATTGTTAAACCGACTATAGACACCCCTTGAGGAACCAGGGTAAACCCAACAACTCTCAAATAATCGTTAACAAAGCGCTAGTAACGGTAAAAAAATACCAGCGCTTCTTTTGCTCAGGCGTTTGCTTATAACTAACACACCGTAGCGTTAATTTTGCTCAAACACACGGACATAATCCACTAGCATGTATTGTGGGAACTGCGTACTAGCATTCGGGTAACCAGGCCAGTTGCCGCCGACAGCGACATTAAATATCAAAAAGAATTCCTTCCTGAAAGCTGCTAAATCTGACGCATCAGTGATATCGAATCTGAGATAAGATTCGCCATCGACTAACCATTCCAATTGCGTTTCTGACCATAGCAAACTAAAAACGTGGTAGCGATTATGGTAGTTCTCATCACCCTCCAGCTTCTTGCCTGCCCCCCCCAGCGGGTATTGAGCATTGCTGCCATTACTACTCCAGTGAACAGTCCCATATACGCGACTGTCTTCCTGGCCAAGCATCTCCATGAGATCTATTTCACCACTACTCGGCCAGCCTACTTCGGTAAAGTTTGCGCCCAGCAACCAAAGCGCAGGCCAGACACCCTGGCCTGTCGGTAGCGCGGCCCTGATATCAACACGACCGTAAACAAACTCAATCTTATCCTTTGTGGTCAGTCGGGCCGAAGTATAATTTCTACCACCGTAATTCTCTTCTCTGGCCTCAATAACCAGCAGGCCTTCCCTTAGATAGGCATTGCGAGAACGATAATACTGCCACTCATTATTTCCCCAACCATGACCACCGGTTTCATAATTCCAAGCAGTGGAATCAAGTTCTGTACCATCAAACTGATCCTCCCAGACCAAAGAATACCCAGGGTAACTTTGGTTGCCTTCAAAGCCCGCCTGAGGATTTGGATTAACCCAATCAGTGCCAGGTGCTAGAACTCCAGAGCCATCCGTGGGACCATCTGAATTCGCCACCCAGCGAACACGATCCAGCAGAAAAACTGTACCAGAGAACTGACTCGCCCAAATCACGATACCGGTATCAATTGTCTTTAAATCTAAGCCCTGGGCTACCAAATCATTAATGGCCACAGAAAAACCAACCCAATCACCACCGTCAGCGACTCCCAGCCCATAATTGTCTGAAGTACAGGGATAGATGCAGTCGACCTTCATACTCATGGCTGTATCACCTGAGACAATTTTGACATCGAATTCAATAGTGCCACCAGCGTATTCACTTAAATCGGCTGGCGATGATGTTTTTATGTAAAGCCCGGTGACTTTCTCCGCTGCTGAATGCGTCACCTGCAGAACATTACCCCTGGCCTCATCAGTGACAATCGTCCATCCAATATTCGGGCAGGCCTCACCACCATCATTTTCGCAACTGTTATAATTGATACCCTGGTCATACGCACCGATACCGAGATCCCAGGTATCATCAACCCCCCCGTCAGCAAACACGGTCAAAGATTCAGGGCCCTCGTTCACTGCATTGACGGTAACTATTCGTGTCACCGACACGCTATTACCACCACTATCGGTCACATCGTAGGTAATCGGGTAATCTCCCGCCAATCCCGTATTGAGATCATAAAGACCGAAAACAATCACGCTCATACTAAGATCGCCATCCTCGAAATCAACCACCGAAACACCGGCGTCAGTATAGTCGTCACCGACAGCCAGGTTGACCGTTGACTCACCGAGCAGGGTCAGCAGCGGCGGCTTGTCATCCAGACTATCAACGATACCATCGCCATCGGTATCAATAATGGTCGTGAAATAACTCGCTATTTCAGCTGGCAATTTTCGCGTAGCGGCGGGATCAAGACTTCCTTCTAGCAGGGGCTCGCCTTCGAATCCAAATAAAAAACGAATAATCAGCAATCCATCGGTTAACGGCAATTCCGTCGCATCGCCATCAATGTCCAGATAACTCTTATTCTGATCCAGATGATCTACTAGCTGAGCCGCACCGAAGCGACCCGCGCCAATTCCAACAGCATCTTTAGTCAGAGCTTCACCCGAGAACCCAAAAAGATAACGCATGATAAGCAAACCATCTGTCAACGGGTCTACCTGGCCATCATCATCTACATCTAAAGTAAAATCCGCGGCAACCGGACTCACCATCCCCACAGATAAAGCGAATAATATAGATAGTAGTATCTGACTAAATCGATCCAGCATGAATGTACCTTGCTGATTTGAAAAAATTTACGCGCCAATCCCTGCAGCGGCCCATTTGTAATGGCCATTATCCCGAAAGCGACTTATATCAACTACTAAATTACGATGGAATGACCTGATTCTAGGACCAAAGCGCCGAACGATGATCAAACATAATCCCATACGGATCATTATCCAGTGGAGAAATAGTCCCATCCCAAACAAAAACTACCTCTTCTTATTGAATTCACAGAACTGAGCAGGATCCCCATATGACCAACTATTTGATCCCTGTCAGGTGCCTGGTGGTGTCTTCCTCAAATCATTTAAGCACCTTCATCACCTGAGATTTAAACCATCTGCAGAACTCAGGCTGCTTCGATTAATTTTACAGCATGCTGCTGATTGCCTGCGGTTATTGCACCCCCTTCACAATTGGAAATCTACCAAAAGGCCCTAGCCTATTCCGCCCTCGTCGTTGCTTTAATTCACTGGCGTCAGCGCTTCAGTCCAAATAGGTCAGAGCTTCAGTCCAGACTGCTAAACCAGGCAAAAACCGGCCGAATGAGAACGATTACTTATGTCATAATCCACAAAGCATCAGTAACATTGAAGCAATCGATGGAATCGCTACTAAAGCCAAAAAAAGCAGGTTCTCGCAAGGCTCTGACTGAGGCGAAAATATCACCGAGCACGGAGAAAAACTAAAATTGAAGTAAGACTGATATCAGGTAACGCAATGATTTCGTTTTTAATCTAAATAGGTTAAAAGAATACTCGTTAGAATGTTATCAGGCGACCCACTTTCCGCCAGAAAATAAGGATTTAATATGCCCTTGGAAATGAACCGAAATGTTTTTATCACCTGCGCTGTGACTGGCTCGGGTAGTACCCAGGACCGCAGTCCTCACGTACCCAGATCACCCAAAGAAATCGCTGATAGCGCGATAGCAGCAGCACAGGCCGGAGCCGCAGTAGTGCACTGCCATGTCCGAGACCCTGATTCGGGCGCACCCGCTAGAGATCCAAAACTGTACCGAGAAGTAACTGAACGGATTCGGGACTCCGAGGTAGATGTGGTCCTGAACCTGACTGCCGGCATGGGTGGTGACTTGACCTTCGGACCGGCGTCAGCACCCCTACCACTTCAGCCCGGAACTGATATGGCCTCGGCAGAAGAACGTCTGGAGCATGTTGCTGACTGCCTTCCAGAGATCTGCACCCTTGACTGCGGCACCATGAACTTTGCCGAGGCGGACTATGTGATGACCAACACCCCCAGTATGCTCGAAGCCATGGGTAGCATCATGACCGAGCTTGGAGTGCAGGTGGAAATTGAGGCCTTTGATACCGGCCACTTATGGTTCGCTAAAAAATTGATTGATGATGGCATTCTCAAGCGTCCCGCCCTGGTGCAACTATGCATGGGCGTTCCCTGGGGAGCACCTGACGACCTCAATACCTTTCTGGCTATGGTCAATAACGTTCCTTCCGACTGGCAATGGTCAGGGTTTTCTCTAGGTCGTAACGAGATGCCGTATGTGGCTGCCGCAGTGCTGGCAGGCGGTAATGTCAGAGTTGGCCTGGAAGACAACCTATGGCTTGATAAAGGGGTTTTGGCTAGCAATGCTGATCTGGTAAAAAACGCTGTCACCATCATTGAAGCCATGGGTGCGAAGATCATGCAACCACAGGAAGTACGTGATCATCTAGGACTGAACAAGCGCTCACCACGATGACCCAGACAGCCGCGATCCTTGGCGGTGGCGTTATCGGCGGAGGTTGGGCAGCGCGTTTCCTCCTCTCCGGTTGGAATGTCAATATATATGACCCTGACCCGGAAGCAGAGCGTAAGATCGGTGAAGTACTTGCCAATGCTCGACGCTCACTACCCAGCCTCTTCGAGACCGACCTGCCTACCGAAGGCAAACTCAGTTTTGGAAGTAATCTGGAAGCAGTAGTTAAGGATGCCAGTTGGATACAGGAAAGTGTTCCAGAACAACTCGAATTAAAACAAAAAATCCTGGCTGATGTGCAAGCTGTCTGCGATAGCAAAGCCATACTGGCCTCGTCGACCTCCGGCTTTAAACCTTCGCAACTCCAGAAACTGCTGGACAATCCTGCACAGTTAATCGTTGCCCACCCTTTCAACCCGGTCTATCTATTACCCCTTGTTGAGCTGGTTGGAGACATCGATACCGTCACCGTAGCCAAGACTGTGTTAGTCGACCTTGGCATGTTTCCACTGCATGTCCGCAAGGAAATCGACGCGCACATCGCAGATCGCTTCCTCGAAGCCGTCTGGCGTGAAGCGCTATGGCTTATCAAGGACGGCATCGCCACAACGCGTGAAATCGACGATGCCATTCGCTTCGGCTTCGGGCTGCGGTGGGCGCAGATGGGCCTGGTTGAAACTTACCGTGTCGCTGGCGGCGAATCCGGCATGGCGCATTTCCTGGCTCAATTTGGCCCAGCCTTGAAATGGCCTTGGACCAAGTTGATGGATGTTCCCGAGTTAACCGATGAATTAATCAAACTTATAGCTGATCAATCCGATGATCAATCCGGAAACCATAGTATTCGAGAATTAGAACGAATTCGCGACGATAATCTGGTGGGTATTTTACGGGCACTAAAAACTCGTAACTGGGGTGCTGGCGAGGTATTAAACCTGCATGACCGGCAGCTTCGACCTGAGCAGACTGCACCGGAAAATAAGCCCTTTGTCAGCATCAAGCGATCCATTCCAATTGACTGGATTGACTATAACGGACACATGAACGAAAGCCGCTACGGACAGGTGTTTTCTGATGCCGCTGATGCAATTATGGAATATATCGGTGCTGATCAAGCCTATATAGAGTCTGGCCTGAGTTATTTTACCGTCGAAACCCGAATTCGCTACCTGGACGAAACCAAGTCCGGAGAACGAATATATGTCAATACACAAGTGCTTACTGCTGACGGCAAGAAGCTTAAACTACTCCATGAAATGCATCATATAGATGGTCGTTTATTGGCGACCGGAGAGCAAATGCTTATTCACGTAGACCTGAACAGTCGACGAGCCTGTTTACCCCAGGCAGATATCCTGGCCAAGAGCGAGCAGTTAGCCGCCGCTCATAAGAGTCTACCAAAACCCGATTATCTGAGCTGAACTAACTTAAAATTCCTGGCGATAACCACCTTAGAGAGATTACACATGCAATTTGGACTTACTGAAGAACAGCAAATGATCGTTGATATGACGAAAAAGTTTGTTGAACAAGAGTTATATCCACATGAAGCTGAGGTGGAGCGACGCGGCGTGCTCCCACCTGAAATCATTAAGGACGTACAGGCAAAAGCACAAGCGGCTGGGCTCTATGCCGCTAACATACCAGCCGAGTTCGGAGGCGCCGGGTTAGACACGGTATCCTGGCTGCTGTACGAGCGAGAGTTAGGACGTGCAAACTATGCCTTGCACTGGACCTGCGTCGCCCGGCCATCGAATATTCTTTGCGCCGGTACTTCACAACAAAGAGAAAAATATCTGCTGCCTTGTGTACGCGGTGAGACCTGGGACTGCCTTGCCATGACAGAACCCGGAGCAGGATCTGACCTGCGTGGTATGAAAGCCTCAGCAGTACCCTCAGGAACGGACTGGATCCTAAACGGAACCAAGCATTTTATTTCTCACGCGGATATCGCAGATTTTGCAATCTGCTTCATGGCGACAGGAGAAGAACAGACACCCCGAGGTAACAAAAAACTCATCTCTGCCTTTTTTGTAGACAAAGGTACGCCAGGATTTACTGTACGACAAGGCTATACCAATGTGTCTCATCGAGGTTACACCAATTCAATATTAGAATTTGACGACTGCCGTATCCCCCAGGAGAACCTGTTAGGCAAAGTCCACAAGGGCTTTGATGTGGCCAATGAATGGCTGGGCGCAACGCGGCTGCAGGTCGCGGCCACCTGCCTGGGCCGCGCCGAACGGGCACTGCAACTTGCCCTGTCCTGGGCAGCAGAACGAGAACAATTCGGGCAGAAGATCGGCAAGTTTCAAGGCGTGAGTTTTAAGCTCGCTGATATGGCCACCGAACTCAAAGCTGCCGAACTCCTCACCCTGGAAGCCGGCTGGAAGTTCGATCAGGGCCAGTGTACTGATTCAGACATGGCCATGGCGAAACTCAAAGCATCAGAAATGCTCGCCTTCGTCGCTGATGAAGCCATTCAGATTCATGGCGGCATGGGTGTTATGGATGAATTACCCCTGGAACGTATCTGGCGGGATGCTCGCATCGAACGCATCTGGGAAGGCACCTCTGAAATCCAAAGGCATATTATTTCGCGCGCGCTGTTGCGACCATTAGGAGCCTGAGAATCTTATGCCCAAGGATCTCTCCCGCCTCTTGAACCCAAAATCGATCGCCATTTTTGGCGGATCATGGGCTGAAAATGTGATCAAGCAACTACAAAAAGCGGCTTACCCTGGGAAAATATGGCCGGTTCACCCGGAACGGCCGCAAATCCTTGGCTTGCCATGCTATGCCTCTATCCGTGACCTACCTGAAGCACCAGACGCCAGCTTTATCGGCGTCAACAAACAGCTGACCATTTCAATTGTAGAACAATTGTCCAGCCGTGCGGCCGGCGGTGCGGTCTGTTTCGCATCCGGTTTTCTTGAAAGCGAAGCTGACGTAACCGGTGGGGCAGAGCTCCAGCAAGAACTATTACTTGCTGCCGGTGATATGCCTATACTGGGGCCAAATTGCTATGGCCTGGTCAACTATCTTGAGAATATACCAATATGGCCTGATGAACATGGTGGCGTTAAAGTGGAGCGTGGTGTCGCCATTATCGCTCAATCTTCAAATATTGCCATCAGCTTGACCATGCAGCAGCGGGGTCTGCCTGTTGCATTCCTGGCTACCGTAGGAAACCAGGCTCAAACCGATGCTGCCAACGTTGCTGAGAGTCTGCTGACAGACCAGAGAATCAGTGTTGTCGGCTTCTATCTTGAAGGTTTTGGAAACATTCGATCACTGGAACGGATTGCTGATCTCGCACACAAACTAGGTAAGCCGTTACTGGCACTTAAATCAGGTAAGACTGAGGCTTCCCGGTCTGCAGCGTTAAGCCATACTGCTTCATTAACTGGAAGTAGCATCGCCGGTAAAGCCTTGCTGAAAAGACTCGGAATAGTTGAAGTCGATAATCTCGATGTATTTATCGAGGCCCTGAAAATACTACATTTTTCAGGACCGCTGACGTCTAACTGCATCAGTTCGGTTAGTTGTTCTGGTGGTGAAGCCGGTCTGATGGCTGATGTCGGTTCAGACCTGAATCTGGATTTTGCATCGTTTTCAAGGGAACAAAAACAGGCTCTCACTGCTTGCCTTGGCCCTCAGGTGAACATCGCCAATCCCCTGGACTACCACACTTATATCTGGTCGGATATCGCCGCTATGACCGCTTGCTTTACGGCTGTCTGTTCGGGTACATCTGCACTCAACATCTTTATCTTTGATCGGCCTCGAAATGATCATTGCGATCCATCAGCCTGGGATTGCGTATTAACCAGTCTGCTTGCCACCAAACAGGCCACATCTGCCCCGATCGCTGTACTATCGAGCATTACTGACAACATGAGCGAAGCATTAGCCCATGACCTAATTGATATGGGATGCATACCCCTGGCGGGTATGCGTACCGGCCTGAAGGCCGCTGAAGCAGCGGTAAGCGCCGGCTTGCTGCTTCGCCGCCGCGCCTTGCCAGATAGACTGATCACTACGCCCCAGATGCAACCTGAGCAACTATCCGCTATTAAAACCATCAACGAGCATACGGCTAAACAAGCGCTGAACGCCTATGGCTTAAAAAGCCCTGACAGTATTACCGCCAGCAACCTTAAGGATCTTCACCAGCATATCTCAACGGTCAAATACCCTTGTGTATTGAAAGCACAGGGTCTGGCCCACAAAAGTGAAAACCGCGCTGTGATCATAAATATTAAAAATGCAGAAACACTGCTGGCAGAGGCGGAGGAAATGGCTCTGCGTCTGTCATCAGATAGTCACGGATTTTTGGTAGAAAGCATGGTCAGCGATGTTATCGCTGAATTGTTAATCGGTATTACGCGCGATCCCACCGGTCTAATGGTACTGACGCTCGGATTCGGCGGAACTTCAACCGAATTACTCGGCGACTCAGTGTCTTTATTATTACCTTGTCAAACTGACGACATCAAAGGCGCCTTATCGCAGCTGAAGCTATACCCACTACTAACTGGCTACAGGGGAGCAGCCAAGGCAGATATTGCAGCTATTGTGGATGCTATAAAAGCGGTCAGCAGTTATGCCCAGGATAATGCGCTTCGGTTGTCTGAGTTAGAAGTCAATCCATTACTCGCTAGAACGAAAGATGCCATTGCTGCGGATGCCCTGCTAAGACTTGCGCCAGCACCTACCGTTGCAGGTCGCTAAACCCATGACAGCCACCCACCCATAGAAAACCCAAAAAGAGACAAACCATGTCTGATGAACCCATAAAAACCAAGATTGAAGACGGTATTCTTGAAGTCACCCTGGACCGGCCCAAAGCTAATGCTGTTGACTTGATCACCAGTCGAAAGATGGGCGAAGTATTCCAATTCTTTCGTGATGATCCAGCATTGCGAGTCGCCATCCTGACCGCAGCAGGAGACAAGTTTTTCTGCCCTGGCTGGGACCTGAAAGCAGCCGCCGATGGAGATGAAGTTGATGGAGATTACGGCGTTGGTGGATTCGGTGGCCTTCAGGAGTTGCCACGACTGAACAAACCCATTATCTGCGCCGTCAACGGCATATGCTGTGGCGGAGGCCTCGAAATCGCCTTATCCACGGACATTATTCTCGCCGCTGAGCATGCCACGTTTGCGCTGCCGGAAATTCGCTCAGGTACCATTGCAGATGCTGCATCCATAAAATTACCTAAACGCATTCCCTATCACATCGCCATGGAACTGCTTTTAACCGGCCGCTGGCTGGATGCAAAAGAAGCTCACCACTGGGGCTTCGTTAACGAAATTCTGGTCGCAGACCAACTCATAACACGAGCATGGGAATTAGCACGGCTACTTGCCTCTGGCCCACCACTGGTCATGGCAGCGATCAAAGAGGTGGTCAGGGATGCTGAGGCATCCAAATTCCAGGACTCACTAAACCGCATTACCACCCGGCAATTACAGAGCATTGATACCCTTTACGGCAGTGAAGATATGCTGGAAGGCTTCAACGCCTTTGCAGAAAAGCGGGATCCCAATTGGAAAGGTCAATAACCAGAACGACAGGTCTTCATACTAAACACAGACCGGCCATCAGCGGAACAAAAGGCAATGACAAAACAACCTGTCCCTTGCAACAGAATTTCAGATCATGTGATCCACCCCATTGCACCCATCGAAGTTAACTCTATTTGACTGAGATCATAGGAGGTTGGGACTAATTCGGGTATATTGCTACCGACCTAAGGAAAACAAGATGACCAATGCATACTCTCTTGCCAAGCAGCACCTAGTTGCTGGTGTCACTGAAGCCAAAAACAACAACATCGACTCACACGCTTATGGCCAGGCGCTGATCTGGAAAGTCCTAGAAATGTATAAGGACAACGGTCGCTCTGGTGCTGATATCGTCGCTGAGGTCCAGTATACTCTGGATAACCTTAACGATGACGATACCTTTCACGTAACTCGAAACTAGGTGCTGGTACCGACGCAGGCCAACGGCTCACTTTTAGAAATTTCAGCATATTGATAAATCTTGATCTAAATGGGGCAGTCCCCATTTTTCTATAATGGTTTTAAAAAAAAATCCCTCTATCGACAATAATCAGGGTATAAGAAGAATTAACCACATTTCCGCTTCACCAGTCATGCATTTATTTACAATGAGGATTTAGCAAGCATAGTTCGATTGTGGTTTGGCCCATAAGCCACCCTCCAAAATGGCGAAAAACAGCAACCAAAAAATAGGTTGTCGATACTCCGACTCTACTGATGGCAAGATGCTGTGAAACAGATTCTGATCCTGACTTGCTATGCAGGTGATGAGTTTGCTATACAAACCTAGAACCGTACAAGCCATGTAACGAGTCATGTATAGTTCATAAACATTGAGGCTGCTGCTATGCATAAAGACACATGCCAGGTACTCATCGTTGGTGCTGGACCAGTGGGTCTGGTCGCCGGCCTTGATCTGGCTCAACGCGGCATCGATGTAATCGTCCTCGACCAGCGTACCAATTTCGATCCATTGACCGTGCGCTGCAACCATATTTCATCCCGTTCTATGGAGATATTCCGTCGTCTTGGCCTTGCCGATGAGATTAGGGCCGGCGGTTTTACTGACGGCTTCCCGCATGACGTGTCTATCCGCTTAACAGTCACGGGGCGAGAAATGGCGCGGATTAAAATCCCAAGTCGTGCGGGCCGAAAAGCAGGTGAACAGAGCGAGGACGCCGAATGGCCGACACTGGAGCCACCTCATCGTATGAACCAGATTTTCCTGGAGCCGATACTGCAAGAAAAAGCAGAAAATACCCAAGGGCTTCGGTTACAGTTCGACCAGGAAGTCACTCACATCAGCGATCTAGGTGATCGTGTCCTGGCTGGGATTCGCTCAAGCAAAGGCATCAAGCGGGAAATCTCCAGCAACTACCTCATCGGTTGTGATGGCGGTGGATCTCTTGTGCGCAAGGAAATCGGTGCTGAGTTAGAGGGTGATGCGATTGTACAGCGGGTGCAGTCCTCCTTTATCCATGCGCCTGGACTGACTGCTATGATGCAAGCAGAACCCTGCTGGGGCATCCTCAACTTTAACCCGCGACGTTCCGGTACAGTCTATAGCATCGACAACGATGACCGATTTCTGGTTCACAACTATCTTCGTCCAGGCGAAGCATTTGAGTCGGTCGACCGGGATAGTTGTCTGAGAACGATTTTGGGTGTCCCCGACAATTTCGAATACCAACTCAACCGTAACGAGGACTGGATAGGGCGTCGCCTGGTTACCAACAAAATCGCCAAGGGCTGTGTTTTCCTTGCTGGAGATGCAGCTCATATATGGGTACCCATGGGCGGTTATGGTATGAATGCCGGAATAGCCGATGCCGCCGGCCTCACCTGGCTCATCGACGCTAAACTAAAAGGCTGGGGTGGAAATAGCTTGCTGGCTGCCTATGCAGCTGAGCGACTGACCATCACCAGGCAAGTTTCTCACTTTGCCATGGAAACCGCCGAGGCCATGATCAAAAACCGGGCTGCGGTGCCGGATGAAATAGAAGATGACTCCTCGGAAGGACGAGCCGCTCAAAACTGGTTTGGCACCCAGACCCGCGACCTTAACATGCCCCAATATTGCTGTGCTGGCCTAAATTATGGGTATTATTATGATAACTCTCCCATCATTATCTACGATAGCATGCAGCACCCCAGCTATTCGATGGCAGATTATACACCCTCCACTGTGCCTGGATGCCGCTTTGCCCATATCGTCATGGCGGATGGAACCTCAATTTATGACCATCTCGGCCCGGGCTACACACTGGTGAGGACGCTGGCTGGAAAAGGAGCCGCCTTAATTGAGGCTGCAAATCAGTTGAATATCCCGCTGGCTATTGTAGACATCCCTACTTCCAAGCTTCACCAACATGCGCTTTATCTGGTACGCCCAGATCAACACGTGGCCTGGCGAGGACAACACGACCCACAGGATTCCGAAACGATACTGCAAACGCTCTGCGGACAATTACCCTTCCAGGAGAGTCCCATTACCTGAACGCAGCTGGCGCGACTGCATGCCCGTGCCCAGCTTATTCTATCGACGACGCCAGAAATAATCCGTCTTCACATTGACTCCCTGGAATAGGCCGCCCAGCAGGTAAACGGCCACCTCTGATACCTTTCCCTTAAGACACCAAAAACTAGATTTGACCCGACAGCTTGGCTAATCTCTAACAATGAACCCACATTAAGCGAGCGATGCCATGGACATAACCACTTCAAGAAGACAATTCCTGCAATCTTCCGGTACCTTACTGCTCGGTGCGGCCGCGAGCACTGCTACAGTGAAGGGTGCGCCTCGGCCCGCAACCAATCCCGCTAACGCGGATTACTGGGCTTTAGTCAGATCAAAGTTTGCCTTCAGTGAAACCTCCATTCCCATGAATGCCGCCAATCTGTGCCCCTCATTTCGGTCAGTTGCCGAAACAGTACAGACACTTACCTATGATATTGATCAAGATTGCTCCTTTAATAACAGGGCTAAATTCAAAAATCTGCTGAAGCATTCGCGTTACCTCGTCGCAAACCAGTTGAACGTCAGTGAGGAGGAAATCGCGCTGGTTCGCAATACCAGCGAAGCCAATAATATTATCAACAACGGCCTGGAACTGAACCGAGGCGATGAAGTATTGCTATGGGACCAGAATCATCCTACTAATAATATTGCCTGGGATGTGCGTGCAGCCCGGTTTGGATATGCTATCAAGCGGGTATCCACGCCAGCAAAGCCAACCAACCAGCAGGAACTGATAGATACTTTCGTATCCCAATTCACCCCACGCAGTCGTGTTCTATCCATTACCCACGTTTCCAACCTCAGTGGTATCAAACTTCCAATCAAGGAAATCATTGCAGCGGCTCACGCCAAAAATATTTACGTGCATGTTGATGGTGCCCAGGTATGGGGTGCACTGGCCCTGGACCTAAAAGACCTGGGCATGGATTCTTTTTCAGCCAGTGCTCATAAATGGTATATGGGACCCAAGGAAACTGGGCTCCTTTATGTCAAGAAATCGCGGATAGACACTATCTGGCCCAATACAATCGCTCCTGGCTGGGGTCCTGGTGTAAAAACCACCCTGCCCGGGGCCCGAAAATTCGAGTCACTTGGCCAGCGTGATGACGCCGGACTTGCTGCTCTGGGCGTCGCTGCCAGAGAGCACAATGACATAGGAAGCCAACGCACCCAGCAAAGAATTACAGCGCTATCGCAACGATTAAAGGCCGGGATTTCTGAACTCGGGTTGGAACTCGTGACGCCCATGGACCCTGAACTCAGTTTTGGGGTCTGTATTACCAGGGCACCTGATGGTGATGGCCGCACTATTGTAAATAAGCTCTATACTGACTATGGCATCGCCGCTGCCCCCACGGGTGGCGTCCGACTTTGCCCCACTATCTATAACTCTCCTGAGCACATCGATCGAGCCATTGTTGGCTTGAAAGAACTCATGACCTAGCCCGGACTTCTTTATTCAGCTCTCAGCCTGCGCCATAAACACATCAGCCAACTGGATTAACAAACAACCCTAAAAAAAGTCGAAAAACCAACGAGTGAATTAAAGCAGATCCTGTCATACTGGCTCAATGCTCGGCACAATCGACACTGCAATTATCTTCGCCTATCTAATTCTTATGATCCTGATCGGCTTTAGTGCCAGCCGTAAACAAAACAGTATTGAGGAATTCTTCATCGGTAACGGCAATGTCGGCACGTTTTCCATTGCTTGCCTCTGGTTGGCTTCCTGGGTGGGTGGAGCCGCCATTGTCGGCGGGGCCTCAAAGACTTATGACCTGGGTATTTCAGGTGGCTGGTATATCATCTGTATGGCTATTGGATGCCTTCTTTTCGGATTGTTCTTTTCGGTAAGAGTCAAAGTCTGGGCTCGCCAAAAGAATCTGCTCACCTACCCTGACCTGATCGAATCAACCTACGACAGTCGCACACGAATCGTAGCGACCATCTCTACTGCTCTTGCTTTCATTGGCTTTGCCGCCGGGCAGCTAGCCGCAGGAGGCGCCGTGCTTAGCACCCTGCTGGGATGGGACTATGCCGAGGCCTTGCTACTGGTCAGTGCGATCATCGTCGTTTATACCGCCTCCGGTGGCTTCATGGCTATTACCTATACCGACTGGGTTCAGTTCATCTTACTGTTCACTGGTATTGTCTTGGTTGGTATTCCGGTTTCCATTGCAAACGGTGGCACCTGGACTGCACTAACATCAAATTTACCACCGGCACATTTTGACCCTCTCGGTTGGGGCCTCCCGACCATGTTAGCGTTGGGAGTTTCCATTCCGATGAGCTTTTTTGTCGCCATGGATAGCTACACCAGAATGTTTGCGGCAAAAAACGAGGAGGCAGCACGGCGAGGTACACTCTGGGCTGTTCTGTTTCTGTTACCACTGGCAGTAGGCGCCGTATGGTTAGGTTTAACCGCTGCTTTGCTCTACCCCGAAGTAGAAAACAGCGGCGATATACTGACGAAAATCGTACTGGACATCTTCCCGGTTGGTTTCAAGGGCTTGGTTCTGGTAGGTATCCTGGCAGCACTGATGTCGACCGCAGATATCTGTATCCTCACTGCATCAGCCAACGGCAGCAGGGACATCTACCAGCGTTACATCAATCCCCTGGTAACAGCACGCCAGCTGTTTCGTCTCAGTATCGGTTTAGCCATCCTAATAGGTATCGCCGCCAGTCTTATGGCTTGGAAAATGCAAGATATCATCGATATCCTGTTAATGGCATTTACCATCAATTCGGCGGCACTATTCGTGCCGACTATCGCCATGGTGACTATAAAGGGCAACAACAGTTCAGCCGCTTTTTGGAGCATTTTACTGGCATTGACGACGGTCATAACATGGTACATTGCCTCCTGGCTGGAACTAGCGCCCATATTCAGCCTGGATCCACTTTGGCCGGGTCTACTGGTCTCCTTTTGCGTCTTTACCGCATTGCACTTTGTGCCTGACAGGCCAATCCGATTACCCAAGACAACTGAATAAAGATGCAACCGGGGGACCTCGAGATCTTTGAAATCACGGTTACATCCTAGCGACCCGCATAACCGAACCAGCTTGACCTAAAGGCCAGGGGCCTGAACATCATGAGCGCCGGAAGTAAGAGTAAAATATCCGGAAGCCTCTCAGCAAAGCAAAGCCCAAAGCAATGCCCAAAGCAATGCCCAAAGCAATGCCCAAAGCAATGCCCAAAGCAATGCAAAGCCCAAAGCAATGCAAAGCCTAAAGCAAAGTATCAGCGTATGCTGTGGCCATAAGGTAAATACGGGTAAACTGTCAAACCAATTGCTTCAGGGTGCTGATTTCGACTTTCGCTCCAGTATCGCTTATCAGGATAAAATAATAATAAAAGGGCTCAGCATTTGAATTGGTACAGGATCAAAACTGCATTTATTGGACTCAAGCGCCTGGCGACACTGTCTGATCAGGACAAACAAGCCTGTATCGATGCTCATCATTTCTTTCAGCGTATGCAGCAAGGCGAGAAAACTGATACCGCAGATGAAACCAAGGCTGTCGCAGACTACTACAAAGTTCTCAACAACATGCTTTCCGTCTTTGATCTGGAAAAACTTTACATTCCGCCGCAACTGAACGAGAAAGAGGGCTTATATGGCAATCAGTTGCTGTGTGAACAGGCTCTTTTAGACACGCTCAATCTTGCTACGCCTGAACAGTCTCATCTCTTAGACATGGGGTGCGGAAGAGGAAGAATCGCACACTACCTTGCCACCATTACCGGTGGACAGGTCTCGGGCTACAACATCGACCCGAATCAGCTCGAAAATGCAGTCGAATGGGCTGCAGAGTGTCATATGAGTGATCGACTTCACTTCAAAACCGGGGATCACCACAAACCGCTTCAATACGACTCTGGTAGCTTTGATGGTTGTTTTTCCATCCAGGCCGTCTGGCCGTTTTTCAAAAAAAACGAGCTCGATGCCCATGCCCGGGAAATGTATCGTGTATTGAAATCTGGAGCGCGATATTCTTGCTCCGAATACTTGTTAACCCCTCATTTCGACTGGACTAATGAGGAACATGTGGCCCTGCATAAACTCTATCTTCCCACTCTGGCGGCCACTCAATCGATGTATCCCGCTGACGTCTGTGCTGCCCTGGAAAGAGCCGGTTTTAGAATTCTGTTATCGGCACCATCAAAAAGCGAGGCGTGGCCAATCTGCGAGCAAAAGCGCGATCTGATCTTAATGGCTCGCAAAGCCGTCAGGGCGCTTGAAGCTATTAGAATTCTGCCAGCTTGGATCGAAGAATCCCTGGATCTACTTCAAAAGGGAGGACAAGCCTGGACCGATGCCGAAAAAGCAAAAATAGCTGATTTGAACTGGAGAATCATTGCTGAGAAAAACTGAAGCCTTGACCCATTTGCATAGCCTTGCAAAATTACTCATCAAGCAGACCACGAAATTGCAGAAATTGGCTTAATGCAAGATCGAAAACCAATAATCCATCTCTTTAGCCGGTTGACCAAAACCGAACTAATCTGGACTTCATTAATCCTTGACTATACCGTGAGCATTCTCCATTCTCATTAATAAACTAGGAGATAAAGCATGAAGGTAGTAACTCTTTTTCTGGCGTTAGTGATTTCCTGCTCTGGCTCTGCCGATCAATTTGAAGCTGTGCCCGTTGGTAATGGGGCATTAACCACGCTCATGGTTCAAGCCGTGGATGTTCAGGCTTACATCAAATCCTTAAAAAACAATGATGCGCCGTTCAAGGCGATTGGTTCTTCAGTTGCCGGGGTATGCGTAACCAAAACGGGTAACGACTATCCCGGACAGATGTTTGTATGGAATGGCTTTGACTCAATTACCGAAGCCGTTGCTGCAACAGACAAGTACGATCCTTTTAGCCCCTCACCAGAGTTAACAGCCCTGCGACAGGTCAAATACTCAGCGATATTTAAGCCGTTAAAGGAATATACCTTAGAGCCCGGCTTTGAACGTTTGTGGAGATTGAAAATTACAAACGAAAATATTCAGGCGTTTGTTACCCAGATTGCTGCACTTGAAAAAGCACTAAGGTCAAATGGCCACTCAATCAATCTTGGCGTTTTTCAACCTATCGGCGGTGGAGTTCACGAGGCGTATCACCTCCGAGCAGCAAGCCCGACCAGTACCGAATCCGGCAAGATTCTTGAAGAGGCCTATGCAGGTGCAGCCTGGATGAGTATTTGGTCTGCTGCAACCTCATTGATTGAAGAGATCGTTTCTGACAATTTCGAGATGTGTGAAATTATATACACAGCTGAATGAGTGACTGCATCATCTCCAGCCGATGAACGGGGTCTCACCCGTTCATCGGCTGCTACCGCAAAACTGGTCAGCAAATAACGACACCCTGCAAGCACAAAAACCACGACTGCCTCAGCCGGGTATTACTTTAATAGACATAACCCGGAGATGAACTCCTATGATCGAACCATTTCCACTTCGAGGTCTCAATTCCAAACCGATGCCGCTGGTCGAATAATCAGCTCGAAACTACTGACGAAAATCAATCTCCATCTCGGAAGCCAGATAAAAGATAGTGGTATAAGCCGCCGTCAAATTGCGCATATCTTCCGGAATAATTTTATCGAAGGTATCATTAGGTGTGTGGTGATAATCGAAATAATCGTTGGAATTCTGCATGAAGTTAAGTGCTGGCATACCAGCCCTTCCAAGCACGCTCATATCTGATGCGCCTTTAGCATCATTAGCCTCACTCCAGGCAATGCCCAGCGGTGCTATCAACTTATGCATTTCCCTTACCACTGGCAGCGCATTTACACCTACTCCAGAGATCAGGGTATGCGGCCGACCGCCACCGCCATCAACCTCAGCGCCGAGAAGATGATGGTCAAGATTGATTTTATTAGCCTTATAGTATTCTCTAACCCCAATTAGGCCGATTTCCTCAGCAGCAAACAAAAGCACGCGTATGCTGCGTTTGGGTCGTTGCTGCATCTGCCCAATCATCGCCGCGGCCGCCATCATGGAGCCAACACCTGCACCATCATCAATTGCGCCGGTGCCCTCATCCCAGGAATCAAGATGGGCACCAAGGACAACATAGTTTTCAGGATCCGAGCGCCCCGTTATCTCGCCAATGACATTGGCCCCCATGATTGATGTAGTGATTTGCGATGTCATATTCATTTTGAAAACCACTGGCCCACCACGACGCAGCATATTCTCAATGAGTATGGCATCGGGGGGTGAAATTGCCGCTGCCGGGATTTTTCTAACGCCCTCCTCGTAACCATAGCCACTGCCAGTATGTGCATAGCGGTTATTGTCTGTACCCACCGAACGGATGATGATAGCTTCCGCACCTCTTTTTGCTGCGACCACATGACCACGGGTACGCGCCCGTGTGCCCTTACCATAACCCGCCATTCGCGAATCGCCAGGTTTCGGTACAAAGTCAGCCATGCTGTAGGCGACAAAGGCAATCTTGCCCTTGAGGCTGTTACCCTCAGGGACCGCTTCAAGGGCCTCAAAATCGTCGAATGCAACAATCTCTCCCTGCAGATCACCAGCTGTGCCAACACTATAGCCGAGCGCAGTCAGGACGATATCGTGGGGATAGGGAGAAACAATTTCCGCTTTGGCATCACCTCGGATCCAGCCGTATTCGACCGGCACAGGCTCTGTCCAGACACGATCGAAGCCCAGCTCCTTGAACTTGGCCTGGGCCCAGGCAATAGCGCGTTTATCACCCTCGGTACCAACCCGGCGGGCACCGACCTCTGTCGTCAGGGACTCGACAATATCAACCGACAGATTGTCCAAAAGCGCACGTTCACGCAGTAACACAGCCTGATCCACCAGTTGTTTGGGAATAACACTACCATTTTCAGATGCCGGGCCAGCACAAGCAATCAGCGGGAAGATCATCACAGCAACCAGCAGGGCCAATACCTCGTTATAGCTAATTATTCTTGGTCTAAGCATGATTTCGTTCCATTGTTGAGAAAGGGTTGAGAAATTGTTCAGAAATTGTTGATCAAAGATTGTACAAGGCATCCATTTGAAATTCACTTTCCCTATCCTATGTGACAGCATAGGGCGTTAACGGACACCAAGTACCTTTCACTCCCTGGATTCGCGTAAAAAGCTAACTGGTCGTACCCAATGAGCTGAAAGCGACAATACAAACATTGCTCTGCAAAACACTGGCAGCGATTTCTCAGCCTTAAATCAGGATAAGTTTGATGTGGTGGAAGGCTAAAATATGATTACTACGATCCTTCTGATTAGTATCATCGGCTGATATCTTTGGGAATACAGTCAGCGCAGGACCCAGGCCATGACCGGTGGCCTGCACGCGCATACCGAGCTACCCCACACCCAGGAATGGGAGTTGTATCACAACAACTTCTCTCTATGCTCAAAGAAAACCCGGGTCTGCCTTCTAGAATTGGCGCTGGATTTTAAAGCGCATCATGTTGACCTCATCGAGACAGGTTCTTGTGAGAATATCTCGCGGCATTATCTCACCGTGTACCCGGGCGCACTTGTACCCGTACTGGTACATCATGGTCACCCGGTTTATGTGTCGCACGAGCAGTTAGTATCTGCTGCTAAGCATGCTGACTCAGCAGCAAAAGAACTTTTGCCCACCGAGCCTGAATAATTAGAACTCATGCAATACTGGGTACATCAGTTGTCACTGGTTGGTGACCACCCTATCGCTGGTATGCGTGAAAGCGCCGGTAACGCGATCCCAGAGCTGACACTACCCATCTTCATCGCTATGGTCGATTCAATCAGCTATCTGAAGATCGCTGCGGGACTTTTGTTTCATCGGATCAAACAGCGACCGTTAATGTTCCTCGCCTTTAAGTTTCGTGGTCTCGACGGCCTTCCCAAAACACTGGCGCTGGTGGATCTGATGGCAAAGAGTCGAGATGCCATGCACGCTCACCTAGACGAACTGGAAAGCACCTTTGCAGCCTCTACCGGACCTTGGATCCTGGGTGCGCAATTTACCTTGGCAGAGGTCGTCATGATGGTCAATTTGGAACGCCTGGCAGAGGTGGATTGGCAGGATGTTTTTCTTACCGAACACCGAGCCAATGTAAGCGCTTACTGGACTGCATTAAAGGCAAGACCAAGCTATACCAAGGCTATTATTGGTGCATTCGAGCATCCGGCTGTCGCAGCGGGTCTTGCACGAATCGTCACTGAAAAAAACCCATCCTGCTTTTCGTGAGGCCTTGCTGGAATCCCAATAACAACCAATCAAACCCCTGGCCAGCAAACCTGCGTGTTGACAGCGCTCACCCGGTCAAGCCTGCACCTAAATAGTATAACCCTCATCCGTTAGCGGCATCTTCCGCACTCTTTCACCAGTCGCCGCATAAATAGCGTTACCAATCGCCGGGGCCAATGGTGGCAAAGCAGGCTCACCTAATCCTGTAGGGCTATAATCACTTTGAATAAAGTAAATATCGACTTCTGGCGCATTGGGTAAACGAAGCACCTGGTAATCATGAAAATTCGATTGTTGGATGCGACCTTGCTCCATGGTTATCTTCTGCCCCAGCATAGTACTCAAACCATCAATGACTGCCCCTTCAACCTGGGCAGTTGCTCCACTCATATTAATAATTGGACCCACATCGACGGCGACCGTTACCCTGTTGACCTTGAGTTTCTTGCTGGCATCAACACTAACCTCTGCGACTTCGGCCACATGGGCCGCATGGCTAAAGTGGAATGCCAGGCCGAGGCCATGGCCCTTTGGCAGGCTCCTGCCCCAATTAGCTTTCTTGGCAGCAAGGCTAATGACATCAGCAGCACGGCCCGTATTGAGTGACCGGACATTACCCTGATCGAACCAGCGTGGTTCGCCCATGAGCTCGAGTAAGACTTCCAGATGATCCCGGCCTGCTTTAACTGCCAGTTCATGAATAAAACTTTGGATAACAAATGCTGTGGTATTGGCTCCCGGAGCACGCCAGGGTCCACAGGGCGTCTGAATATCGAACATAGTCTGGGTCGCGCGGGTATTTTTCAGATTGAGCATGGGGAACTCTGTCGCACGAAAGCCAGAGCCACTGATACGCCCACCTTTATAGGTCATACCCATAAAGTGATCTTCAAAAGCAACAATCTTACCTGTCTGATCAATGCTTCCCTTTACTGATTGAAAGCCTCCGACGCGATAAAAATCATGCTGTAAATCATCTTCCCGCGACCAAGTCAATTTAACCGGCGCCCCGACCTGCTTGGACATAGCTATCACTTCACAGATATATTCGCTATAGACCCTGCGACCAAAACTACCGCCTAATCTCATCTGATGAATTTTGACTTGTGCCTGGTCAAGGCCAAATAACGACTTGGCAACGGGATAGGCACGAGTGGGAGCCTGAGTCGGAATCCATAGTTCTAAATTATCCGGGGTTCCATCATGACCTGCCTTATAATGCGCAGTACAATTCATGGGCTCCATACACAAGTGAGCAACGAACGGGTATTCGTAAAAAGCTTCAATGGTTTGATGATCAGGATTGCTGTAACTGGACTGAACGTCACCGGTTTCTGCGATCAGGGTTTCTCCAGGCTGGGAGTGAAGCCGCTTGGCTCTTGACACCATCTGGGTCCAACTGTCTTTTGACGCGGAGGACTCGTCCCAGTTTATCCTGAGCTGCTTTTTAGCATTAAAAACCGCCCAGGTAGACGTTCCGACCAACGCCACTCCAGAAGATAATTCGCGAACATTATCATTTCCCTCGAGTATAAAAACGTCAGTAATACCCGGTAATTTTTTCACTTCTTCGAGATTTGCACTTATAACCTTGCCACCAAATGCAGGACACTTCTGATAGGCGCCATATCGCATCTCGGGTACACGCACATCAATACCGAATAGTGCCAGGCCACTGACAATTTCAAGGTTATCGACTCCCGTTACCGAGGTACCGATAATCGTATAATCTGCCTTGTCCTTAAAAATAAGATTCTTCGGATCGGGTAAGGGCTGTTTAACAGCGAGTGCGGCAAGCTCACCAAAAGTGAGTGACTTGCTTGAAAAAAGATGTGAAACCGTACTGTTCTGGGCATGCAGTTCATCTCGAGGGAGCTCCATGGAGATTGATGCAGCTCCGATGAACATCTCGCGCGCTGATGCCCCCATGGTTCGCATCTGATCGAATGTCCTGGGTATCGTGGTAGAACCTCCGGCGCTATGCCGACCAAATCGCGACTCATCAACATCAGACTGCAGGACTTCAACATCTTCCCAGTTCGCTCCCATTTCCTCTGCAATAATCATCGGCAAGGCGGTTTTAATTCCCTGGCCCATTTCCGGGTTTGACGAATAAATAACAATTTTGCCTTCGGAAGAGACTTTGATAAACGCATTAAGCTCAATCGAGCCGACTAAACTACCGAGGTCTTCTGCTTTGGCTGCGGTACCATAGCCAGATAGCACCGAGGCGAGAACCAGGCTACTACCGGCTACACCGCTGAGCTTTAGGAAGGCCCGGCGATGCAGTTTTTTGATTAAAAACGGCTCTGCCTGATCAGTCGTTTCCGCGAGGGCGTTTAGTTCGAGCTCAACTGCACGAACAAGGTCGATGTCCCGGTCAGATTCACTCATGAAATCATGATCATTCATGACTGACCCTCACTTCGCTGTTTGACATGAAAATCACCACCACCTTGCGATGCATCAAAAAATTGCGAGGGGGTATTTTCAGAAGCCAAATGAATAGCTTTGCGAATGCGGTTGTAAGTACCACATCGGCAATAGTTGTCGACCATAGCCGCATCTATATCTTCATCGGTTGGACTTGGCTTTTCTGCAAGTAGAGCGGCAGCTGACATTATCTGACCAGACTGGCAGTACCCGCATTGGGCGACATCAACATCGATCCATGCTTGCTGCAAGGGATGTAGTTCTGTGCCATCAGCCAAGCCTTCAATGGTTCGAATCGGTTGACCTACAAGAGCAGATGCCGGGGTAACACAGGCTCGAATCGGTTTGCCGGCAACATGAACGGTACAGGCTCCGCATTGTGCAATCCCGCATCCAAATTTCGTACCTATAAGGCCAAGTTCATCTCGAAGCACCCACAAAAGAGGCATTTGAGCCTCGACATCGACTTCAAGGTCCCGGCCATTAATGTTGAGTTGATATCTCGCCATTGAACTCTCCGCTCCTGATATTGATTGCTGTCTGACTCCGAGTGTAAGGCCCTGATCTAGGGTTGGCAAACAGCATACCCCCTATATCGACCTTATCAGGGCCTCCAGCTAATCCACAACTGAAGGTGATAGTCAAAACCCCATCTCTGACTTTGCTATGGCTGTGGCACCTGGCATTACCACCTTCTGCCTACGCCCCGGAGAAACAGGAAGCTAAGGCGAAAACATCTTGTTCTATTGAACAACCACTGCCAGTCATGTCCAGGCCTTGCAACTTACTTTCGCCGGCCCTGAATCCGGTGAACGAATAGGCACTTTCAGAATTCAACGCCAGGCAAGCTCATTCGGCACTAGCAGCCTTCGCCGTGATCTGGTTACCCATTACCTCTCCCTTGCATGAAAATGGAATCATCCCTTGCCATACGGGTTTTTAAGCCAGTTCGCGGAGCTAGCCGGAGCTCGCTTCAGGGCTACCTTTGATATCCAGCGGACGCGATAAATCTGCCCAATCGATATCGCCATCATTGGCCATGTTTTCGTATTGGAGTATATCCATTTCTTCAAATTTCAAGCGCGCTTCCGGGGTAAGCAAACCGATCCGCTTTAGGTTTGGCACGACCCGAGTAAACAATAGTTTTCGGAAATCTGCAAATACGTTACCTTTTAAAAATAGTTCTCGCGCCATGTCCTGGTTCCAGCCCCAATATTCGAAAACATCAGTTGGCACCAACCGCTCTCGGCTGATCAGGCAGGCTTCATAGGCAAACATCGCCCGCTCGTTTTTCTCTTCTTCAGTTAACGTTTTGATGAATTCTTCCAGATAATTTACGCCGAAGGTCACGTGTCGCGATTCGTCGCGAATAACCAATCCGAGTAGATCGCTCAGCGATGGGTCGGGCGTGATGGCTTTAATGGCCTGAAATGCTGACAATGCCAAGCCCTCGATGACGATTTGCATGCCAATAAATTTCAAATCCCATCGCTCGTCGGTAAGGATTTTGTCTAACAAGCTCTTTAAGGCATTGTTGACGGGATATCGCAGGCCCGCCCTTTCGTCTAGATACTTATTAAATACTTCCACATGGCGAGCTTCATCAAACGCCTGCGACGAGGCGTACAGCTTCGCGTTGAACGTAGGTGCACAGGAGATTAATTGCGAGGCGACCAGCAAAGCACCTTGCTCGCCGTGCAGGAACTGACTGATGGTCCAGGTGTGCATGTGTTTGGTAAAGTTTTCCTGGGCCTGCGCAGAAAGAGCCAGGTACTCGTCGTAATCATGAAAGGGATGCACAAATGCAATTTCGTCTTCCGATAATTGCCGGACTTCTTGCTTCCAATCAATATCAAAATCCGCATTCCAATTTAATTGCTTGCCAAGATTGTAAAGCTTCTTGATGCGATCATCCTGGACCTGATAATCCCAGTTGTAAGTACCAGTCAGTGGCGTCCTGAAAATTTCCGCCAGCTCTTCAACAGTCTGTTCTGAGATTTTCATATCCAGCTCGGGGTCGAGTTTTTCCCAGTCCGAATTACTGTCGTTATAGGCCTGGGTATAATGCAGCGTACGCGGTGCTTGATCTGTAAATCTAACGGCCATGGTTCCTCCGAATATTAGTTTTTTAGGACAAGGGCAGCATTCTATTACCGACTATCGCCCTTATATCCTGTTTTCAAAACAGGACACATTATGGCAGACACAGGGTCATTTTCGGAAAGACTAAAAAGCCGGTTGATTGTCTGCAGACAACACGATTCTGCCGACCCATGTTCCTGGACGGTGGTCCTATATAATCAATCTCAGACTTCTTGCAGCAGGCTAGTTAGTTTGCGCACCCTCGCCTCAAGGGAAGAACAACCTAAACTCTTTCGGCAAGGCCGCTAGCTGCTAAAGGCCGCAAACCGCGCCAGTACGTCACAAACCCGGTTAGCATATCCCCATTCATTGTCATACCAACTCAGAACTTTGACATAACGGCCCTCGATCACCTGTGTAAAGGACGCATCGAAGATCGATGAGTGAGGGTTACCAATAATATCGGAGGAGACAATTGGCTCTGTTGAGTACTGCAACACCGCTTTAAAAGTATCTGTTGCCGCCGCTGATCTAATCGCCTCATTCAGCCCGCAGGTCGTCGTTAATGTTTCCAGTTCAGCATAAAGGTCAACCACGGACCCATCTGGAACAGGCACCCTCGAGGCAATTCCATCAAGTTTACCGTTCAACTCAGGCAGCACCTCTCCAACCGCTTTAGCCGCTCCTGTCGAGGTCGGAATAATGTTTTCTGCTGCTGCTCGGCTGCGCCGCCAGTCAGCATGCGGCACGTCTGCCAAACTTTGGTCATTCGTGTAAGCATGCACCGTATTGATGACGCCCTCACGTAAGCCAAAAGCCTGATGCAGTACTTTTACCAGGGGTGCCAAACAATTAGTGGTGCAGCTCGCATTTGAGACGAGACGGTGGTCCTGTAACAAACCTTGGTCATTGACTCCAAGTACCACGGTGTAATCGATCTTGTCAGCCGATGGAACGGTCAGCAATACGCGTTTTGCACCTGCATCAAGATGTTTTTGCAGTTGTTCACGTTTGCGGAAGATGCCGGTACTCTCGACTACTGCATCAATCCCTAATTTCCCCCAGGGCAAATCAGCAGGATCCCTCTCCTGATACATGCGGGCTCTGGTGTGGCGGGTGATAATCTCATCCTGCTCGAGAGTGACTCCACCTTCGAATGGCCCCATCACCGTATCGTACTGGAGTTGGTAACGCAGTGCTGCGGTGTCGAAAAGGTCGTTGATGGCAACGACTTCGATATCCGGCATCGACTCTATAATTCTGAATACCGCCCTACCGATCCGGCCAAAGCCATTGATAGCAATTCTCATCGTTGGCCTCCAATCGCATCAAGGCCCTGATATAAACTGGCTACATCTAGTATCCGCGCTGCATGACCCATCGTCTCATGCCAGGCAATCAGTTTAAATATTCGTTTACCTGCCTTAATCGATCCGGTTAGGTCGACCAGCAGAGATTTATCGCAACCCTTCACATCAGATGACACAATCGGGTCACTAGTGACGCCGATCAACGAAGGAGATGCCTTGGCTGATTCAACGAAAAGATCCTTTAAATCACCGACCTCGTCAATTTGATCCACCAGACTGACGGTGATATCAAGCATGGAGCCAGACTGAACCGGCACATTAAGCGCGTAGCCTGTCATTTTACCCGTCAAAAAGGGTAGCGTTTTCTGTAGCCATTCCAGCGCAGGCGTCAAATTAGGAATAATATTCTCAGCGCCGGACCGACTACAACGATAGTCGGCCCCTGCATAATCCTGCAGGCTTTGATCACTGGTATAAGCGTGGACAGAGGTCATCGACGCATGGGCTATTTCAAACCTGTTTCTAATCGTGTCTAGAGCCAGCGCTGTTGCAGTGGTCGAGGCAGACCCGGCAGAAATCAGTGTGTCCGAGCTGCTTGCAGCGCAGTTATTAACACCATAAAGAATGACCCGGTCAATCTCTCCATCAGGCAAGGTTGCTACAATGACTCGCTTCACGCCATTATTTAAATGCGGCTCAAGGTCTTCCCTGGTTCTGAACTGACCGCTTGCATCAATGACAACATCAACATCGAACACATCCCATGGTATTTCAGTCGGGCTGTCCGCAGTCATCAATCTAGTGCGCAGACCATCACCGAGCAGGTAGTTACCTTCCAGTCTCACGCTCGACTCACCGAGGGTTTTAGTCAACAGATGCGCCAGAATTTCAGCTCGCCCGATATCAGAAATAGCAACGATCTCAAAACGCTCATCCTGCATTGCCAGCTTATACAGCTGACGTCCTATCTGACCAAATCCCATTAATCCTATTTTTGTTTTGCCGCTCATACGACCTCCAGAATTTTCATTGTATTGGTTCCGCCCTGAACATCTCGGTAATCCCCCTTTGATAGCACTACACGATCTCCAGAGGATAGGGTTCCGAGATCCTGAAGGAACTCAATAGCCGCTTCATTAACTCTGTCGTAATCGATTTTCTGGGAACGAAACAGCCGGGGATGCACCCCGCGGACAATAGCCATCGACCCCAGGGTTGCCTCATTGTTCGCCAGAGCATAAATAGGTAAGCGTGAGCGACTGCGAGACATTAGACGAGGGGTTTTCCCTGATGCCGTCAATGAAACGACTGCCTTGATATTGGCCAGTCTCTCAGCGACGATCATCGTCGCCATCGCAATCGACTCATCGATGCTCTCACAGCGATACGGAGACGTCGCCATCTCTAAACTCTGCGCACTAGCTTCGGCGCCTTCGATCACGCTAACCATTCTCTGCACCGTCTCAAGCGGGTATCGGCCCACTGCCGTTTCAGCAGAGAGCATTACTGCATCGGTACCATCGAGAACCGCATTGGCTACGTCCATAACCTCGGCACGCGTTGGATAGGGATTACTGACCATAGTCTCCATCATCTGGGTGGCAGTAATGACGGTCCGGTTCAATTCCCTCGCCCGTTGAATCAGTCGTTTTTGCATGCCCATTAACGCTGCATCCCCGATCTCTATGCCGAGGTCGCCTCGAGCAACCATGATTCCATCAGATGCCATAATCAGTTCATCTACATTCTCATCTGAACTGACCGCATCTGCTCTTTCTATTTTGGCTATCAAACCGGCACGGCTATCCGACATAGCCATTAGCATCCGTGCGTGCTGGATATCGGCTGCATTTTGTACAAACGACAGAGCCACATAATCGATATCCTGGGTTGCCAAAAACCTTAAATCCTCGAGATCTTTGTCTGTCAGCGCAGCAGCGGATAATCCGCCTCCCTCGAGGTTAATACCCTTACCCGCAGACAAAACGCCACCAATGATAACCAGACATTGAGTCGTGCCATCACTAACACTGCGTACTTCCAGAAGTGGATTGCCATCCCCTAAAACCAGCCTGTCACCGGCATCTACATCTTCAGCCAGTTCAGGGTAAGTGATACCGACTCGAGTTTGATCGCCGTCATCTGCTCCGAGGGACGGGTCAAGGCTGAAGGTATCTCCAATAGTCAGGTTAATGGAACCTTCTTTAAAACCACGAATTCTAACTTTCGGGCCCTGCAGGTCAGCTAGAATAGCGACACTACGGTCACAGACCCCGGCAGCCTTACGAATAGCTCTGATCCTGGCCAAATGCGCTTGACGACTACCATGAGAAAAATTTAAACGGAATACATCAACGCCAGCACTGATCAGTTCCGTCACCAGAGAATCACTGGCTGGCCCAAGGGTGGCAACAATTTTTGTCGATCGCATGAGATTACTATCTATTCAGGTGTGAGATAAGCGCATCTTTGGTTAGCCGCAGGTTTTCTTCAGCAACTTCTCCCAACGAGATAGCAAGACAAACTTGAATGGCATCCAGAACTGTTAATTGTGCGAGACGCGAACTCATCGGCGTAAACGTATTAGTATCCTCAGGAGGATGGCAGTGGAAGGTCAAGTCTGCAGTCTGCGCCAGATCTGATGATTGATCTGTAACAGCAATCACCGTCGCGCCCCGCTTCTGCGCGAGTTGCATACCTTTAATCAGTTCAGGCCAGTTGCCGGTATGTGAGATCGCTATGTAGACATCCGCTGTAGTCGCAACCGCAGCATGCTGCAGTATGGTCTGTGAATCCAAGGTTGCAGTACAGGGCACACCCAACCTGAAAAATTTATGATTGGCATCCCTGGCAACACACCCGGAAGCACCAAGGCCTACAAAAGTAATCAGCCTGGCATCTCGCAAACATTGTACCGCCGTTTCAAAAGGCATTTGAGACAATGACTCCCTTAATTCGACCAATGCATGAATTGAGTTCTCCAGCACTTTCATCGCCGCGTCTTCCGCCACATCATCCCGGGAAACATCGTTATGGAGATAGCTCTGCGGTTTCTGCTGAGCGGCGATAAGGTGAGTTCGGAGTTGCCTGAAGCCAGATAAGCCAATTGATCGACAGAAACGAATTACCGTTGGCTCACTGACACCGGCCGCTTCCGCGACCTCACCGATAGACTGATCAACGGCTCGGCGACCATTGGCAAGCAGCCACTCTGCCACCATCCGCTCCGACTTAGATAGCTTGTCCGCCTGGTTTCTAATATCTGTGAGTATATTGCTATTCATAGTATACCTTTCGCAGTAGTGACCTCATTATGTCAGATATAGTAGGTAAACTACATATATTTAGGTATATTTTGGTCGTATGTCCTAATATATTGCAATATTTGTAGTTAAAGTACTTTTAATAGGTTCTCAGCAAGCCCTAATTCCGCCTGGTATTTAGTCATGAGAGCCTTGATGCAATCGCTTCAATGGCTTCACCATGACTTTACTGAAACAATCACCGGATTGATTCACCGCAGCCCTCGAGACAAATGCCATCCCATCAGCATTAGAATAGTCAACCAAGGTCTATACAAACCCTTCATTAACGCATGCGCAAATTCCTGGGCAGAAAGCCATGCCAACAAAAGGGAGCGCGACAGACTATGCCGAGCTGAAGAAATAACCACCTGAGGTGATGCAGGCTTAGCTATTTAAAGGAGCGGGTTAAAAAATCCGGAATCCGTAAGCTACCAGCAACAAAACGTCCTGATCCTACTGGAGTTAGCGAATCGTCTTTTTTGATAAGGACGTTGTCACAGTCTTTATTACAACGGAGATAACCAGAGCTCAGTTCTCCATTGCAGCAGCAATTTCAGCTTGTGTTGCCAGTCCTGTCTTGTTCAACATGGCTATGGCCCCGGCTGGCGCCCACTGAGTAACCGCCTTGGAATAACTCTGTCGTTGCTGAATCGCCTCGTACCAACGACTGAGATTAACTCGAGAATTAATCTCATCCTCCTGACGCAGATGGTCAAGCCTGAGGACATAAGGCATCAGCGCACAATCTGCCAGACTGAAGGTCGAGCCAGTAAGCCATTCACGCTCTTCGAGCAAGGCTTCGGCCAAATCAAACAAAGCACGAAACGAGAGCATAGCTTCACGAAATTGGGGGGCAGCAACGCCATAATCAATAACTGCTCGCCGAGTCGCGCGGCGAGTTGGATTAGGTATTTTTGCAACCATAGCCTCCACTTCTGCCTGAGGCCGAGCCAGCAAGCCCGGGCGCATACCAATGGAATAGGTAACAATACCGCAGGCGGGATGGAGACTGTCATCAATCTTTTTACAGATCAAACGCATTAGATAGCGTTCCACTTCACTTTCTGGTTTAAGGTTTTTTTCCGGATAAGCATCATCAAGGTATTCGTTAATGAGCGTCGATTCGATCATCACCTTGTTATCATCGATTAAAGTAGGCACGACGGCATTAGGATTGAGCCTGACATAGTCCTCGCTGAACTGTTCTCCTTTTTGAAGATCAATAAGGTGATCTTCGACCATCAGACCTTTTTCATGAATGACCATGCGCACTTTTTGTGAACAGGTGGAAACTGCGTTGTGGTATAGCTGCATTGCTTGGCCCCGATTGGTCAAGAGATGGATAACCTGGCCACTAACCCCTAGCAACTAATTGTTGACAGGTATAGGAAAACTGGCTTCACTTGGCAGTTCAGCATAGGGATTCGTGAGGGCATTATGGCGTTGCACAGACTAATGGAAATGACTGTCGGTGTACCCGATCCATCGGCACTGCATGCTTTCTATGAAGAAATAGGATTCACTGGTGACCAGGAAGGATGGGGCAGCGAAGCCTACCCAGGCCAGATCAAAATATCAGAGGCCGGTTACAGGCAACTAAAGTCGATTAAAATGGCCTGTGAAGATGAGTCTGATATCACCACCGCCATGGCAAGACTAGACCAGTTAGGCGTTGCCTATCAATACGCCAACGGCCAGCTTGATGTGACTGACCCAGTTAACAAATGGCAATATCAGCTTGAGCCTGCCGCGATTTCCGACGTTCCAGCCATGCCCCGACGCTTGTTGAATACACCCGGCAATCGACAACGAGTCGGAGAAAGAGCCCAGGTGATTACAGAGGTGACACCCAGAACCCCAAGACGCTTAGGTCATGTGGTCATGGGTAGCCCAGAACCGCAAAAAACAACAGCCTTGTGCATTGCTTTAGGGTTTCGAGTCTCTGATAGCATTGGCGGAGGAATGGCAACATTTCTGCGTTGTTCACGAGACCATCACAACCTCTTGATCACACCCGGACCAGTCCCTTATCTTAATCACTACGCAATGGAACAAGATGACTTTGACTCCGTCATGCGCGGAGCGACGCTTTACCTCCGCGAACATGGTGAAGAGTATCAAGTAGCCGGGCCTGGCAGGCACCAGATTGGCGGCAACATTTTTTGGTACATGCGTGATCCTAGCGGCACCTTCT
>JABIZD010000120.1 GCA_018666555.1 Gammaproteobacteria bacterium | reverse complement strand
TGTGATAACACATATTCCAGGAAACTATTAGCTGACTGACTATACCCGGAAACACTGATACGGATGCCCTTGCTGCTATCTATGACCGCCGCACTAAGCCCGGCAACTGCTGCCGCGTATTGCTGTTCGTTCAGCATTTCGTTGATAATTGAAACGTAGAAGTCACGCATCACTACTGCTTTTAAGCCACCCATTTTTTCAGGTTGACGCAGACGAATCTGATAGCTGACTCGAGGTCGCTCAAAAGTCGTATCCTGGGCATAGTAGAGACGCAGCCCTGGCTCATCAATCACCTTGGCGGGTCGATGCGCCAGCAGATCTACCTGGGTCGGGATAAAACGGTTAGGTGCCGGTAACGTCAGGCTGGCCAGGTCTGCTGGACTATCCAGGGAGGCAAGCAGTTCGGGCGTAAACGCCTGATAACTGTAATCAATACCGAAGTGCTTCTCCTGTTGGTCGGTTGGCACCCCTTTCATCTCGAGCGTGGCTATCATATTGTCTGTACGAAGCGCATCGAGTATTTCGAAATAGAGTTCTGGCGAGGCTTGCTCCCAAAGGTAGTCCGCTCTTTCAGCATCTTCCAGTGAAAATTCCCTGGCATTATTCGCTAGTCCAACGGCTCGGCCCGCGCCTTCGCCTTTGTTAGAATACAACTCTTGAAGCCGTGCGACAGTAGCTCGTTCATCAAACAAGTAGCCCGGAAAGTCTGCTTTACGCAACATTTCGATATAGGCGAAGGTCGACTGCATCACCTGTTGCCAGTTGTCTGCCCCATTTGGGGTCAACTGGACTTCAATTCCAAACAAACTATAGTCCTTACTCGCCGAATAGCCGCCGCCACTCAGTCCAGTCGCTAGTCCTTCTTGCTTTAAATAGGACAGCAGGCTGCCTTCACCTTCGTAGCCAAGCAGGAAACCCACCAATGCATCGGGCTTGCTGCGGTAAAGGTCCCGGGTTCCTAGAGTAGGGAATGTCAGGCTCAAAGTTCGCCTGTCCTTAATCGGCTCGACCAGTAAAATACCCGGGGGCAGAGACGTCCGCACAAGATCGGCAGTAAAATCGACCTCTGCCTGCTGACCACCTCTGATCACCGAAAAGTACTGGCGGGCCCATGCTTCCAGCTGATCCAGGCTGGCGTTAGAGGTGAGCGACAGCGCCATCAGCTCAGCGCTGTAATAGCGGTCGAAAAAAGCCATGAATTCCGCTCTCTCAATTCCCGTTAAGGTTTCGAGGTTGCCGATAGAGAAGTGGTTCTCTGGATGATCCTCCCGCACCATCGTGCGGAACATCTGCTGCCCTCTCCAATTATCATTTTGTAAATTCATTTCGAACTCAGAATCTACGGCATTCATTTCCCGCTCTGTGAATTCGGCGCTAAACAGCGGTGCGGTGAAAAATTGCGAAAAACGATCGATAGCACCTTCAAAAGCCTGGTGACTGATTTCAAAATGGTAGTTGGTGTGATCCCCGGAGGTATAGGCATTATTGTAACCGCCATTTGTACGAAGATAGTTGGAATAGTCGGCTTCGTCCGGGTATTTCTCGGTACCCAGGAACAGCATGTGCTCAAGGAAGTGAGCAAGGCCCGCACGGCCTTCCGGATCCATGTAGGAACCGACTCCAACCACCAGTGAGGCAGACGACTTATTCAGGTCCGGATCAGACAACAAGATAACCCGCAGACCATTATCGAGCACCAGCCGCCGATACTCCGATTGATCAGTACTGGCTTTCTCAGGCAACTGGGAAAGATCAGCGAACACGCTATTACCGACTGACAGGAGGAAAACACCAATTAACATATTACCGATGATGGTCATTATGAATCTCGCTTGCAGCGCTCGAACAGATTGCCAAAAAACAATGGGTTGGCATCTCATCGAAGCTTAGGGTTTTAGACGAGCGCAATTATACACCGCATTTTTCCCTGATTGCCAAACTATCCCAACCAAACTCTATTGATCAGGAAACCCCAAAGAGCAAACCCAGGACCACAAAGACTCAATAAAAATACCGGATTGGTCTCTGTATCTGCTGGCCCCTGAACTGTTTTTTTGGTCCGCAGTACAGACTCATACGGTGGCCATTTAAGCTTGATTACCAGCAAACAGGCAGCGCCGCTACGGTCGCTCACTGGCACTGCCACGGTCAGGTTTTTGCAAACTTGGCAGGCACATCATATTCCCTGACGCGCTGCTGGAACCGGCAAACTGGTCATACCTGCCTCAGGCCCAGCATTAGAAACAATTACACTAGGGTCCTGATAATCAGCAAGTCCTGGTTTCAACCATCATCTTTACCAAATAAGCTCTTTAGTTTATTAATACCCTCAGCTGTGGTATCTCCCAGTCTTTTTCGTAATTTTTCTTTTGCTGCCTGCCTGGCAATGTCAGAGAAAGCATTCCTGACCGCACTTGCGATCTGTGACGTTAATTGAGTTGCGATGGCCATACCAACTTCTGTCGGCGTCTTGCCATCGCTGGCGGCACCAATACTGTTCAGTTTAAACTCAGGCAAAGGCACTTTATGATTTCCCAGGGCATCACTTCGTAATTCGAGGCCACCAGCAGCAAACCTAATCTGTTGAATAGCGAGCTTGACGTCTTCACTATCGTCCGCTGCTGAGCTGTCTGCTGCTTCAGTTTGGGGCATGCCATCCAGCAAAGCCTGTATATTAGTGCTAGACCCTTTCTGTTCTGCCAGGACCTGGACTCCGCTGACTGAGATTTCATTAATGACATAAACCGGGCTGGTCATACTTGCAACGTCGATAACGACCTTAACCCGCTCCATACTGAACAAATTACCCTTGGAAAAACCAGCTGGATTAGCAATGGTTAAGCCGGCAAGTGTTGCTGCCCCGCCTTGGAGGTCGATTTTTACCTCAGCCACCCTGACGTCAGTACCGGCGACATCAGAACCCACTTTTTCTATCACTTCCTTCACTATCCCGTCCAGGTTTTGCAACAAATACACACCTGCACCGACTACAGCCAAGATCAGAACCAGAACCACACTAACGATAATTTTACCCACTACCACACCCCATATGCTAAAACTCAGTTATAGGATAACAGTGCAACCAGCACACTAAAATGCTAATAAACCCGTCATATCAAACTGGGCCCACCAAACTATTGTCGTCGCTAGCCAAGGTAAGACCAGAAGCACTCAGCACCAGGAGCCCAAAATCACTTGTTTTCATCAAAAACTGGCATAACAAAAGCCAGCGCTAAATCCTTAACCATCAGCGAGGCCTGATATATAATCTTGTTTTCAGCTCGACAGACTAGACCCTGTGTTTACATACGCTGGTCTGTCACTAGCAAATGGCCGATCTGTTAATTGTTCCGCTATCAGGAACGCCATCGACAAAATTTCAGCTACGAGGAGACAACATGAAAATCCTGGGCCTCTCACTTTTACTGGTATTACTGACGGCATGCTCTGCAGACTTTATTCCGTTTTCAGGTGGTGCGCTGGATGGCAAATTAGCACCAGTGCCTGACGACTGGAGCGAGGTTAGCGCTGCTGAGGTAATCCAACTCGAGACAAATCCCGCTAAGCCGTATTCAGTAAAATTATGGATTATTGGAAACGGCAAACAGCTGTATGTACATGCCGGAGCAAACAGAACAACTTGGGTTGAACATATCGAAGATGACCCAAGGGTGAAATTGCTGATCGGTGGAAATCTCTATGAGCTGCTGGCTGAACGGGTCACAGATAGCAATGACTTTAAAGCGTTCAGCGCTGTCTATGTAAGCAAGTATGGTAGTCGGCCCCGAAACGAAAACGTAGAAGAAGCGTACCTGTTTCGCCTCTTATCAAGAAGCTAGTTGTTGCCGATATGCAGATCTATGGAGCTGATCATTCGCCTTGGGTCCAGGCAGTACTACTCGGCTTGCACGACAAAAACCATGCCTACACACTAACTACGGTTCCGCCTTTGGCTTTATTGCTCAAATCCGGCGTGATGATGCCGGCGGTAAAAACCGGCGACACCCCCTGGCAACTTGAGTCAGCCGATATTCTCCAGCAGATCGGTTTTGGTGAGGTCTCCAGGCAAGACATGCAGGCCATTAATCATTCGTGGCGAGGTGTCTTACACCGAACCGACAGGGCCTTCAGCTTCTTCGACGGGTTCAGCCGTATTCGTGAGCCATCGAACTCAAAAACAACGCGTCTAGTGCACCACTTGCTGCGAAGTTTTGTTAGCTTCTACATGTTCCTATTGATTCGAACACTGGTGTTTTTCCGCGGCACTGGCGACCCTGACAACTTTGGTGACCAGTTTCTCTACTTCGAACACAAGCTGAGAGAAGCCGGCCCCTTTCTCGGCGGCGCATCAACCAGTACCGCCGACCTTATGTTGTTCGGCATTATTCAATGCCACTGCAGCCTTCCAGTACCGCCGTTAAAAGCCTTACAAGACGATCCAAGGCTTAATACAGTCAGGACATGGATCGCTACCATGCAACTGCGCTTTACTGATTACCAGCATCTTTACTCGAGTCGCTTCTTTCGCCCCTTTGTAAAGTCTGCCGAACCAGCTACAGTCACTGAGCGAAGCGTTTTCTGGCTGGGAGCACTAACCCTGTTTCTTTTGTTCCCGATCACTGTTCCGCTGGTTGCGATTCTTGCTGCAAAGGTAAAGCGCCCATCACGCAGCTGACTTTTTGTCAGCTTGGCGAAGTCATTTCTCGCCTCGAGCGGCAGAACAACTGAGTATCAAGTTGCCAGCAGACCAGGATAAAAATATTCGCTCAAAATAACAAAGCCGACGCTTACGTGACTTAAGAATACGAGAAGGCGGCAACTCAGGGTCGCTCTTGATACCAAAATAAATCGGCCTTGAGAGAGTTTTCTCGCTACAGTCCATCATATAGCGTCTAGTTACGACGATCCGCTAACCAACACTCAAACAGCCCTTAACAGGCCTGGTAATCGTTGGATCAGAATTACCCGTTTTGTTCGCTCTGCTACTTTGCTCAATCAGCAAATAGTGTTTTAAAGCGTTGTGACCCTGGCATATCGCTGGATTCCCAATCAAGCTTGTAGGATAATCCAGCGCCTTTTAAAGCTCTCTGTACTATTGGAAACTGATGTATGTGGTTCAAGAATATTCGACTTTACTGCTTTACCAAACCCTTTGAGTTATCCGCTGAAGATCTGGAGTACAAACTTAGCCAGCAGAGTTTTCGGCCCTGTGGAACCCATGCAAAATATAGCTATGGTTGGACCAGTCCACTGGGTCGAGAAAGCGACATGTTTACCCATGTCGTAGGCGATTACATCATGATCTGTGGCCAGAGAGAGGATAAGATCATGCCCGCCTCGGTCATTAACGAAGCATTAGAGGAGCAGGTAAGTCAGTTGGAGCAACGTCAGGATCGAAAGATCTACCGCAAAGAAAAAATGCAGCTGAAAGACGATGTCATAGCAACACTTTTGCCAAGGGCCTTTACTCGAACACAACAAATACACGCGTACATTGCTGTAAAAGATAATCTCTTGATCGTTAATACCGTCAGCGCCTCACGGGCAGAAGAGTTGTTGAACTTCCTGCGTGGCACAATCGATGCGCTACCGGTAAGTCTGCCCAACGTCAACCGTGCCCCCAGTGACGTCATGACTCGCTGGCTCCTGAAACAGGACCCAGACGATAAGTTCGATATAGACCAGGACTGCGAGCTTTATAACCCCTTGGACGGCAGTAATGTCATCCGCTGTAAATCACAGGATCTCTATACAGATGAGATTCAGAGTCATCTCAGTGCCGGCAAGCAAGTTAAAAATCTAGGCGTAACCTGGAACGGCATCCTCAACTGCGTTATTACCGACGAGCTAGCCATTAAAAAAATCAAGTTCGAAGGGATCATCACAGATAAATCCAAGGAGCGAGAAGCCGAGTCTATGGCTGAACAATTCGACCAGGACTTCGCCATCATGACGTTAGAGTTTAGAGGTTTTTTTGCAGCCTTATTTGAAAGCTTTGGAGGCTTACAGGAATAATCAGGAAGAAAAAAACCACAAACCCAGGGCAAAAAAAAGCAGCGATGACCGCTGCTTTTTTTCACAAAGTTAAATTAATAACTTCCTGGTAACACTTGCTTAGCCCTCTCCCATCGTATAACGAAGACCAATCTTAAACACCCTTCCGAGCGGATTATGAGTATAGGCATCATAACCTTGTTCATGAGGCGCTAAAGGAGCGCGTTCATCGGAGATATTCAACACTGATGCCGTTAATCTCAAGGCATTATCCATAAACTCATAGCTATAATGCGCATCAAAAGACAACATGGAATCAACTGTGGTAAGACCAGCAACACCGTAGGAAGTCGAACTTTTGTCTACATCCATACCATCAATGAAGCGTGCATAGAGTCTGGCACTCTGCTTTTCAGAAGACCAGCCAACCCATGCGTTCATCTTAAACTGAGGCATTGAACGAACCTCGATTGGCAGTGCAGTGGCTCGTACATTGTACTTACCTACCGCATCGTATTTGCCACCAGTCTGAGTTCCATCAGAGGCGAGCTCTCCAGAGACATCGTAACTGAGAATATAATTACCATTGACGCCAACATTCATCATTCCCGCATTGGTATCGAAACGATAATCAACTTCAATATCGATACCATCAGTCTCGATATCATCACCATTGATCAGTTCAGTAATGATCTTATTAACCTGACCGGCATCATTAGTCACTAAATCCGCACAGGCACAGGTAGCTGCTTCTCGACCGAAAGGCCCTCCCAATGACATATTGTAATAATCCAGTGTAATGGTCATACCGTCGATGGGTTGCATAATTGCGCCAATATTGAAGTTATCCGACTCTTCTGGAGACAGATTAGTGGGCACCGGAGTCTCGATTGAAAGATACTCACCTAGAGGCGCATACAATTCGAGTGAAATAGTTGGGTTATTAGGCAGGACCGGCACACGGAACACCTCTTCATAGGATGCTCTCAAGCTCAACCACTCGTTCACGTCCCAGCGACCAGCCAATTTCGGCTTGGTCACACTATCAAGGCCATAATTTTCATGACGCACGCCTACTTCCACATCGATGGAATCTGATAGGGGAATAGAGGCTTCTGCAAATATTGCCCAGTTCTTTGTCTCGAGGTAATTGTAAAGACTCACTCCAAGGAAGTGGAACGGAGAAGGCTGAGCGCCATCAACTCGGTTGTCACCGGTAGGATTGTACTCAGACTCATACCATCGATATTGCCCACCAGCGGCGAAAGCAACGTTGCCGCCACCGGTTTCAATGGGTAACTCACCACTGAAGACCATATCTGTGACAGCATATTTGTTTTCAGTAATACCCGAAGACACACCCGTAAACCAGGATCTAACGTCCGGGTTATTATAAAGAGGACTGTTTGGCGAAGCCCCGATGGACGACCCGGCTGGGTTGAAGTAATAACAACCTGCTGTGGCATCGCCTCTTACAGCATCATTAGCGGCATCACTGGGTGTGTCATTAGCTCTACCACAATCTGCTCCACCAAGGCCATGTACCGCCAGGTCAAACCGATTAGTCAATATATCGTTACCACCGAGATCAGCTGTAGTCTCTGAATAAGCCACTGAAATGTCATAGTCAATGCCGTTAGCAAAATCGAAAGGCAAGGTTCCTCTGGAGCCACCGACAATCCTGAGCGCTTTATGGTCTCTAGGGAAAGAAACCGTTGGTCCCTCACCGGCTAATGACCTTCCCCACCAGAGTGCACCACCTGTTGCATCAAAGGCCGCGGTCTGACCTGCGGTCATACCATTTGCCATTAGATCCGCTAACCCTGGATTATGGGTCGGTACCACAGTGAAATAGTTTGCACCCGGGTTGGTTGGTGGATAGCTGGGAGATCCGTTATAGACCGCTGTCATGTGACCCCACAAAACCTCACCGTAGACTTCCGCAGTATCTGACACCTGGACTTTAACCTGAGCCATGAATTTTTTTCGTTCCTGAGGATCGATAATGTTAGCGAAGGGCATATAACTGTAACCACAACCGCTCCAGGTATTAAATCGGTTATCAATCGCTGTTCCGCCATTACTGCCAAAGCTCATTCCACAAGCAGGGTCTACCACTTGATTGGATGTGTCATAGTTACGAGGAGTAAAAGTACCGGGGTTACCGAAAGAGGAAACGCCCAGTGGCCATGCTCCCGTATGGTCAACCTGATTATGCTCAAAAATATTGAGCATATTCCTTTTTTCATACTCAAAAGAAGTCACCAGGTTAACCGTGTCTGAAGCCACACCATAGATGATACCTACGGTCTGGTCGCCATCACTGTGATCAATATCAGCATGATTGAGCTGAACCTCCAGGCCTTCGAACTCATCGCGTGTGATGTAGTTCCACACCCCAGCCATGGCATCAGTACCATAATTCACCGAACCACCGTTTTTGAGCAGCTCTATGCGCTTCATGGCGATATTCGGAAAGGCACCTATATCGACGACGTACTGGCCACCTTTACCAACCGAAGCTCCGGCAACAGCCATTCGCTTACCGTTGAGGAGAACCAGAGACCGCTCAGCTCCGAGCCCCCTGATATTGATATTCTTCAATCCACCTGCAACACCAGATCCTGCATACTGCTCTGACTGATTCAATGTTCCAGACATGGCGGGTGTGTTTTGAATAATCTCCACAGCCATAGGACTACCTTGTTCTTCCCATTCCGATCTGTCATAGACATCAACCGGGTTAGGTTGCTCCTGTACAGATCTCTTAATATAAGAACCTGTAACAACAACTTCTTCAATATCTTCCTCGGCCCAAACTGGCGTTAAAGATAAACTCAGTAGTGTAAAAGCACCAATGATTGGTACCCAATAAGACTTTACAAATTTCAGCATACAACTCTCCATTCAACAGTAAAAAAAGTTAAATTAAAATCATCCCATTAAGGAACAAACAGGGAGCTGAATTCCAACGAAATCCATTCGGCAGACCTCGACAATCAACATTCCCCATTCCCCATTCCCCATTCCCCATTCCCCGCTGAGACCACACTGCAAGCCGCAGCAAGGAAATTTTTTACAAACCGGGAAAACATCACCCAATTTTTACGATTCTATTAATAGCCAAATACAAATACAAGCGAAGAGCGAAAATAAATTATCCAGCTTTAGATGCCTGGAAACCCACCCAATTTCCTGCCTGAACGGCACCAATCGCCCGTATTCAGTGGATTCAGATCAATAACCTAAGTCAGACTCGCACGCGAACCTCGCGCCTTATAGGGCCTGGTAATACTCTCCTAACGATCCGAATGGAAGTAATCTGTAATCATTGGGTGCTGAAGTAATTGATTCGCAGAACCATCTAATCAATCTCAGACAACTCTAATCAACGCTCAGCTAGGTCTAGTTGATTCTCAGCAACATCTAATTGCCTGGTAGCAAAATTCAATTGATTGGCCGTATAGACCTGGGTTGTTGGCCACACCGCCAATATCTTATGCGCTGCTTTCCCCGGCACACAACCGCATAAATCGCTATTAAGACTGCCCCCGAGATACCATCAACGAAACCACCGCGGCGAATTGTCTTCGTATCCAGGCAACCCATGGCTGAACCCGATACGGGAGCGCTAACAACGCGGGTGTAGACACCAGCGTTAAAATTGAGGCAAAAGCCATACCGGAAACAATCGCCTGCGATAATGGCACCCACATCGCCGAAAGTGGACTGCCATAGCTGATAGTACGATTCAGCATATCAATACTGAAATTCATCGCCAGCGGCAATAACCCAAAAATAGTCGTCAACGTAGTCAGCATCACCGGCCGCAATCTCTGTGTTCCCGTACGCAGGATTAGCTGAATATAGTCCTCATCGGGTTGGCTTTTACGCAGATGGTTAAAGGTATCAATCAGGACGATATTATTGTTTACCACAATCCCTGCCAAAGCCACGATGCCAATACCTGTCAGTAATGAGCTGAACGGTCGGTCCGTTATTAAAAGCCCGAGCAGCACACCTGCCGTCGACATCACAACTGCAAACAAAATCAAGGCAGACTGGTAGAAGCTGTTGAATTGGGTCACCAACAGGACAAACATAAGCAACAACGACAATCCAAACGCGATCATCGTAAAAGCCTGTGATTCCTGCTGTTCTTCATTTGCCCCTCGGAAGGCAATAGTCAAATCAGGGTCGAACGATTGGTCTGCAAGCCAGGATTGCATTTCCTTAACTTTATCGTCGGCAAGGACACCCGGCATAACGTTGGCTCGAATGAATTCAACGGGAATGCCGTTATTTCTTTGAAAGGTGTCGACATTGGCAACCGGCTCGCGAACGACAAAGTTAGAAATAGGTACCATGCCATATTGGGTAGTCACTTTAAGCGCATCAATCGACCCTATACCCCGATACTCTTCTGGGTAGCGAACCCGTATATCAACGGCATCGTCGGCTCGGTCAGGCCGATACTCGCCTATCTTAATTCCGGCGGTCACCAACTGGACCACTAATCCGACCGAACTGACATCGGCCCCGAAAAGTGCGGCTTGAGCCCTGTCGACCTCTAGTTGCCATTCAAGCCCTGGCAGCGACTGGGTATCTTCAATATCGCGCAGGCCGTCAACACTTTCCATGTAAACCCTGACTTGCTCCATGGCTGGCTCAAGCATCTCTCTCTGGTAGGAAGTAAATTGTACTTCTATGGGCTTACCTTGCGGAGGGCCATTATCCATTTCCCTTATTTCAATACTAAACCCGGCAAGTTGACTCGCCTCGAGTCTGATTTCCTCGAGAATATCGGTGGCAGTCCGGACGCGATCATTCTCCTCCAGCAGCTCAATAAAGATTGTCCCAATTTCATCTGCGGCCCCTCTTGAAGCCCCCCCGGGAAGGCGGGTCCAGGTATTAATAGCCGCGATCCCGTCAACATTAACAACAATATCCTCAACTTCTTCGACCAGGGCATTAATCTCAACCGCCGACATATTCCCCCGGGCTTTCACGTTCAGGAAAGCAAACTGAGGCTCAGCATCTGAGTAAAAAATGACGCCTTTACCATATTCGCTATAAGCCATGAAACTGGCTATGAGGATGCCCAGGGTAACAAAAAGCGTTATCCATGGCGCACGGCTACACCACCACAGGACTTTTGCATAAGCGCCAATAACGCCGGGCACCGAGCGTGGATCACCCGTTTCCATCGCCTTCAGGTTCTTCCGGAACTGGCTCTGTTGGGCACCTACTCGTCCTATTATGGCCCCGACGGCCGGGCCAAAAAACAAAGAGTAAATAAGACTACCGGCAAGCACTGCAAAAACAGTAATCGGCAGGTAGCGCATGAATTTACCGACCATTCCAGGCCAGAACATCAATGGCAGGAATGCAGCCAAGGTGGTAGCAATAGAGGCCGCTACAGGCCAGAACATCCTTTTCGCCGCGGTCGAATAGGCCAATCGACGGTCATCCCCATAAAGCATTCTACGATCAGCGTATTCCGTCACTACGATAGACCCATCTATCAACATACCCAACGCCAGCAACATGCCAAACATCACCATGAAGTTATAGGTGAAGCCGATTATATAAAGTATGGTTACGGCAAAAAGCAAAGACATGGGAATGCCTAAACCGACGATCAGACCCGACCGCAACCCCATAGCCGCAACCACAATAATCATTACCAGTGCGAGCGCAGTAAGAATATTCCCTTGAAGCTCATTAACCTGTTTTAAGGCAAAAGGGGCCTGGTCCTGCGTATAAAAAACATCTATCTTCCCAGGTAGTTCTGCGCGAATTTCTTCGACAATTACCTTGGCTGCACGCACCGTATCAATGATATTGGCATCGCCCCTTTTAATGACGCTCACTGATATTGCCCGTCGTCCATTGACACGGGCATAACTGGTGCGATCTTTAAAACTACGGCGAATAGTGGCAATGTCGCTCAGCGTCACTACCGCTTGTTCACTGCTTTTGACTGGCAGGTCATATAAGTCGCTGGCATTTTCAATAATACTTGGAACCTTTATCGAGAAACGACCTTCACCGGTATCCAGGCTCCCTGCAGGAACGAGACGGTTGTTCCGAGCGATGGTCCTGATCAGGTCCTCACCGGAGATTTCGTAGGCTTCAAGCGCAATAGGATTAATAATCGCTTCCAGAACTTCCTCGCGGTGGCCCTGGAGTTCCGCTGTCAGCACATCTGGAACACCCTCGACGGCATTTCTAACGTCAAGAGCAGCCTGATACAACATCCGCTCTGGTACCTCATCGCCAACGAAATTTATTTGTAAAACGGGGAAATCCATGGTGGTTTCTTCATTAATCACCGGCTCTTCAGCTGTGCTTGGCAGTTCCGCGCGGGCTCTGTCTATCGCCTGCCGAATATCAATGAGCGCTTCATCAACATCATGGTCTGCATCAAACTCGACCAGTACAATGCCGTAATTCTCGGTCGCATAGGAGGTCATTTCCTCAATACCTTCGACACTGCGCAATTCAGTCTCAATTGGCATTACCAGCAGACGCTCAGCATCCTCAGGCGAGATGCCTTCGTTGAAAACCATCACCTGGAAAAAAGGAATGGCAATATTCGGGTCACTTTCAATGGGTATCGACCGAAGGCTCGCATAGCCAGCTATGAAAACCATTACCATCAGCAATACAGAAGTTCGCGTGCGATTTACAACTGCATCAATCAGCGCATTCATGATTCACGTTCAATTGCGGTCCGCGGCACCCTTGCCTGCGGTGAAAACTGCTGCGGAGCAACCACTTCACCTGAAATAACGGATTGCTGACCAACAATAATAAGGTCGATGATATCCGGCAAGCCTGAAACCCAAATGCCATCTTCATCATCACCAATTATCTCGACTGGATAGAATGTCACTACATTGCTTGATGTCACCGCGCGCATGCCGCTGCGGCCGGCATCGTCCAGCACCAGCAAACCCGAGGAGACCTTATGGGCCCTTATTTGTTCAACAGGAATCTGAATATCTGCGGTGATCCCGTCTGGTATCGTAAGCTCGGAATTATCAATTTCAATTTCTACTGGGTAGGTACGCGTGCCTGCCTTTGCGGTCTTCGCCACGAAGGTTACCCGTCCTTGAACTGTTGACCCGTCTATAAACTGGGCAGAGGCATTGAGCCCAGATTTCAATCCATATAGGTCACGTTCTGGAACCTCACCCGTCAACAGCATGGGGTTGAGGTCAACTAATGTGACACAGGCGGATCCCGGAGTGACATATTCCCCGAGCTCCATATGGGTATCTTCAACAACCCCGGCAAAAGGCGCTCGAATAATCAGCCGATCTTTATTCAAGTGGCTTCTTTGTAAACTCGCTTGTGCCGCCATCAACCTGGCCTTGGCCTGCGCTATATTGATCCCAGACTGCAGTCCTTTACTCTCTAACTTTAGACTCGCCTCATAATCAAGCTGGGCCTGATCACGAGCCGCGGTAGCTTCCTGGATGCTGGCGTTTCTGTCCTCTACTGAAATTCGACAAAGAATTCGACCTACTTTGACATGCTCTCCGCGCTCCACCGGGCGTTCGACCACAAGCCCACTGGTTTGCGATTGGACGACAATAGACCGCTTCGCCTGGGTTTTCCCACGGATAGCCAGAACTCGATCCTGAAGGCTGGCATGACTTGTAATAATACGAACCCGCGTGGCTGGACTTTCCTCAGCCATAGCACTGCGCCTTTCATTCAATTCCTTGATATTTTTGGCTGGCGGTAGTTGCGTCTCCACGAGCAGACCGGAGCCAATCCAAAGCACAAAGAGAACCGCTATAGACAATGCTGTAATGTAGGTTGAACGCATGAGAGTGAATGTACAGGTCTGCGCGATATTATCCAATCAAAACGAGATGACAAGAGAGTTTTCCAAGCTGGCTTGAAACTCACCATCCCATTTAACCTACCGGAAGATAGACAATGAAATCAAAACCAATCCATCCAGCCGAGCCAGACCTCATCTGCTCCTGTCGCTAGGCCTCAGCTAATATAATCCCTTCCAAAAACCTATTTGTGTTTTACAGTCGAATCATCGCGCCATAGCGATTTCAAAGGCATCTGGCAGCAAGCCCTGCGGTTCAGGGCTCCATATAAAGAAACCATCAGGAACGTGACCGCTGCTGCACACACCAACGCAATAGATGGCATTGCTTCCCAAACACCGATAATCCAGCGCAGTTCACAACAGCACTCGACAACTTCGCGACTAGCCGCAAATTATGCTATCGATTCAAGGACAACTACAGACAGGAATATTAACTATGCAAGACAGGATCCGCACTGTTTGCAGGATAAGACTGCAAATTATCGTAAATCGCTGCCCGCCTTAAAAGCCACTGCCTTTATAAGTAGGACCGTATCAGCGTTATAAGCAAAACCCACCAGGTATTCCAAGTAGAAAATTTCAACCCTATAATCGGACCCTGCGAGCTGCGGTGCCGCGACGCAATGACAGAGTAGTTCGAGCAGCACAGGCTAACTCATTCTTTGCAACTGGGCTTTGTAACCTTTAACTCGCTTACAATGAGGACTTACCTCTTTTAATAGGTACACTTCCTGTGATTGAAAACAGCCTGACATGAACACATTCAACAGCATCGATAAGACAACAAAATAAGCGAGTCCTCATGATTTGGAGAATCCTCAACCCCCTTACCATCGCCATTGCAAATTCACCCCTGCACTTTCTGATAAGTCACAGCATCTTAGTACTGAAGTTTAGGGGCGTTAAATCAGGGAAAAATTATGCCATACCGGTGAGCTACATAAAGACAGACGATAACCAGGTGTGCTGTTTAACCGACCGACCTAATATCTGGTGGAGAAATCTAAAAAATATTCATGAACTCGATGTCATGTACAGAGGCAGCTCAGTTAAAACCTCAATAACAATTGAATTTGAAAATAATACGGCGATCGCCGATAAGTTAGGTGCCATCTGCAGCCATAGCAGAATCGATGGTTTTTTTGCTGGCGTGGCTTACGAAAACGGCAGCCCCATAAAGCAGGACATCGATAAAGCGGCTGAAAGAATGACGCTGATTGAGTTACATATCCAATAGGCTTAACCTGCCTGATTCACTCGCCACCCGTTATCAAGCCTTCATTTTCTGGCAATCATTTGCGGGCGCTATTTAAACCAGACTACTGCTGCCTGCTCCATTCAAACAAGTATCTATGCTGCTCTGGAACCTGGTTGAATTCGTCATCAGAAATCACTAACGGCTTCTGGTTCTTATAGTTCACTACATCTCGGAACCAGGCGCTGTTATAAATGTTATACATAATTGGCCTTACTATATGCGAGTTATTAGCCTTGCCATGGTGTATGAGCCGATAATCCATCAGCAGGCAATCACCCAGTTCGGTGATAAAATCAGCGCTATTTTCCTTTTTAACCTCTTTCGGACGAATAGCTGATAAGTGTGATCCAGGCCAAACTCTAGTACAGCCAGTCGCTTCATTAATAGGAACCAGCGGAATAACCACCGTTATTGCATAAGGCGGCGAGGCAGTAAGGGGATGCTCTTTGCGCGGATAAAAACGAGCGCTGTGGTAAATATTCTGATGATCACGATGAACATGCTGATCCTCTGATCCCGGCAAGGAAACCACTGCCCCCATGGATCCCATTATGTGATTTCTACCCAGCAGAGAGACCATCATTTTCAAAATATTAGGATTCGCATAAAAATATTCCGAATTAAACTGACTCTTTACTTCGACTGTGATCATAGTGCGCTTATCACCCACCGTAAGCGCATCGGGAAAGTCATCTGGTTTGAAATAGACCTGGTAATGCTCATTGAATTCTTGCTGCAACCGAAGCATAAATTGCACATCAAATACATTTTTAAGTAATACGCAGCCATCATCTAAATAGCACCTTAGCGCTCGGCTAATCGTTTGTTTTAGCTGAGCGGGCTCGCTTAAATCAAAAGCCGGAAGAAGTTTTGATGGCATAGGGTGCTCTTTGACGGAACCTTTTAATTCAGAAGTTCAGGCTTTACCTGTTAAAAAATAAAATCCGATAGCCCAGTTTATATAAATTTCAATCAAACCGCTCTGCAATCCAAGATTAAAACAATCGCGCTATTTCCATTTTTATCGCCAGTAATGATCTGTATACTCAATTGCCACAAGCCCTTTATCAACCCACTCCTTTAAACCTTTATCCCGAAGTTAGTACCGGCCCGGCCGAATCCAGCCAACTTAACAATTTCCATTCAATACCCCTCCTTATCAGGACTTGCTCAATGTAGAAAAGAGAAAGGCGTCTGACAAACTTTTCTGCCAGGAATGACTGCCACCAATCACTGCTAGCAATTGCTGCTATAAGCAATATTCCGGGTATTTTGGTTAATGTTGGGGCAGGCTTCCCCAGCCTGATTCAACCATGAAAATGATCCAACCCATTGTTCTCCACGTAAGTAGAAACAGGATCCATGGCCAAGAGAACTCAGATGAAAGACCGACAGCGCAGGCACTGGAGATGGCTGTGTCAAAAATAGCCGTTGTGGGCGCAGGTATCTCAGGCTTAACCGCAGCCTATCTTCTGTCCCGCCAGCATGATGTTACGGTGTTTGAAGCTAACGACTATCTCGGTGGTCATGCTGATAGCCACGAAATTATTTTCGATAATGCGCCCTATATAGTCGATACTGGCTTTATCGTTTACAACGATCGAACCTATCCAAATTTTGTGCATCTATTAGAACAGCTCAACTGTAGAGGAATCTCTACAGAAATGAGTTTCAGCATGAAAAAAGGTGACTTGGAGTACAACGGTCATAATGTCGATACGCTGTTTGCCCAGCGTAGAAACCTGCTCCGACCCGGTTTCCTGGCTATGCTAAAGGACATTATCCGATTCAACCGTGTGGCGCTGTCAATCGCTGATGATGATGAACGCAGCATTGCTGAGTATCTCGCTGACGAAAAATTTGGCAGTCGGTTTGGAGACGACTACCTGCTACCCATGGCATCTGCTATCTGGTCTACGGGTACTGACTCAATTGCCTCTTTCCCCATTCGGTCTCTGGTTACCTTCTTTGACAATCACGGTTTACTTAGTCTCGGTAACCGCCCCCAATGGAAATCCGTCGAGGCTGGATCTCAACGATACGTCAACGCCATAGCAGCCCAGTTGCATCGGTATCATTTAGCCGCACCAGTGGAGTCGATTACCCGGTCAGAACAAGCAGTGATACTAAAAGCCCATGGAGAGCGGTATTTGTTCGACGAGGTGGTCATAGCCACGCACAGCGACCAGGCACTGAGGATGCTCACCGACCCATCAAAGCACGAACAAAAAATTCTCGGCAGCATCCTCTATGAGGAAAACGAAGCAGTTCTGCATACCGACGCATCACTCATGCCAAGAAGCCGAAAGGCCTGGGCAAGCTGGAACTATCACATAGCAGATAATACCACCAACAAGGCTACGCTCACCTATAACATGAATATCCTGCAGCAGCACCAGTCGCCCGAACACCTTCTGGTTACGCTTAACGCCTCGGACCAGATTGATCCTGCCCGTGTCCTTAAAGTCAGAAAATACCACCATCCTGTATTCAACCAATCTACGCAGGCGGCACAGAAACGCCACGCAGACATTTCCGGGCACCGCCGAACACACTTCTGCGGGGCATACTGGCGTTACGGATTTCATGAAGACGGCGTGATCAGTGCGTTGCGTGTCTGCCGTAAGTTTGGGATTGACCTTTAATGGAAGGCTTCATAGCAGAAGGGTGGCTTCGTCATGAGCGAGGCCTACCAACCCACCACGGCTTCTCTTCTAGACACGCCTGCGTTGTGGTCAATACCGAGCACCTCGATGCCATAACCTCACTGCTCCTACCAGGGCTACTCGCATTCAGGCGTTGCGACTATCTGCCATCCTCAAGAACCCTTAGCGACGAGGTTCGCCATCAGGTTAACCAGGCAACAGCCACAGTATTTGAAGGCGACATTTACCTGGTAACTAATCTTCGAGGCCTAGGTGTGCTCATGAACCCGCTATCACTTTTCGTTTGCATGGAAGCTGAAAAAGCCCGTTATCTGGTTGTAGAAGTTACCAATACACCCTGGGACGAACGCTACAGCTACGTAGTAAACCTGGAAGGCCAAACGCCCGTAGAGAAAAAATTCCACGTGTCGCCCTTCATGCCGATGGATACTGTCTACCAATTTACCTGCTCGCTTGGCAGTGAGCGCATCGGCGCGGCTATCGACGTAAAACACCAGGCAGAGAAGATATTTTCAGCCAGCTTAAATCTAAATCGTATCGCTACACTGAACAGTTGTAGCGTTGGTCTGCGCCTTCGCCTGACTGTAACCCCCATATGGACACTGATCAACATATACATACAAGCCAGTCTACTTTTCCTGAAGCGCCTACCTTTCCACGCCCACCCGAAAAAAATGAGGAACAATGCATGAAAACTGCCGCATCCGACACCACAGGCATTGTTAATGAGCAACATCCCCTGCCTCCGAGTCTGGCACGAACGTTTGTGCATAACAGTTTTGCAAACATCAGCAGGGGCCAGTTGGCGGTCTCTGAAGGTGCCCAAATCAATCATTACGGTGAAGGAGAGGAGGTAATAAAACTCACCATCACCGACCACCGAACCTATGAATGCTTGTTGCTTGGTGGTGCTACTGGTGCGGCAGAGGCATACATATCAGGTTATTGGCAAACCAGCGACTTAACCGGCTTGCTACGACTGTTGCTACGCAATAGAAGGACCATAGAAGCCATAAACGGTCGCCTGGCTTTCCTGCGCAGATTACAGGATCGTCTCTACCACTTTCGACATCGCGACACCATCTCCGGCAGCCGCCGAAATATTGCTGCTCACTATGATCTCAGCAACGACTTCTTCAATCTTTTTCTCGATCCTACCATGATGTATTCATCAGGTTATTTTCACCACCAGAGTGACACCATGGCAGATGCATCGCGACAAAAAATAGACCTGATCTGCAGAAAAATGGAACTGACTCCAGGCGATCGCGTAATCGAAATAGGTACCGGGTGGGGTGGCTTTGCGCTCCACGCGGCTATGTCATATGACTGTGAAGTCACTACAACGACCATCTCCGATGCCCAGTATCAATATGTACGTGGACTGGTTGAGCGCGAGGGCCTCGAACATAAGGTGACCGTTCTCAAACAGGATTACCGACAGCTAACCGGGACATTCGACAAGCTCGTCTCAATTGAGATGATTGAAGCTGTCGGCTTGTCTAATCTACCGCTGTTCTTCAGCACCTGTTCTGGCCTGCTAAAAGACCACGGCAGGATGCTGTTGCAGGCTATTACTATTGCAGACCAACGTTATGAGGCGGCCCGTCAATCAGTCGACTTCATCCAGCGATATATCTTTCCTGGAGGAGCACTACCCTCGGTTACCGCGCTTGCTGAGACCTCATCGACTAGCAGCGATCTAAGAATTCACGGCCTCGAGGACATCACCTGGCATTACGCCAAAACCATCAATCGTTGGTCTGACAGTTTCAAGGAAAACCTAACCGAGGTAAAAAAAATGGGATTCACAGAGGAGTTTATACGAACGTGGCGCTACTACCTGAGCTATTGCGAAGCCGGGTTTCGAGAGCGAGCTATCGGCTGTATTCAACTGCAACTGCATAAGCCTGGTTTCAGGCAGAGCTCTGCACCATGAACCTTGCTATTAGACTGGCAGAAAACGGTATGGTACCAGACGCTATCACTCGCTTTGGCATCAAGCGGCTGCTACTCTCTCGTCTAGCCAATGAGCAGACCCGAGAAAATGGCAAAGACGGCATCGTTCGAACCATGCACACGGGTGCGTTAGCAGTCCACACCGAAAATGCAAACCAGCAGCATTACGAAGTTCCAACGGAGTTTTTCAAGCTGATGCTCGGACCCAGGTTAAAGTACAGCTGTGGACTTTTTGAAAGTAGCAGTGCGGACCTGGCGCAGGCCGAACAGGATATGCTGGCACTGACTACCAAACGAGCAAAAATTGAAGACGGTATGGATATCTTGGAACTAGGATGTGGCTGGGGCTCCCTGACACTATATCTGGCCGAGCAGTTTCCCACTTCTCGAATTACTGCTGTGAGTAATTCCACCTCTCAGCGCGACTATATAGTCAGCCAAGCCGAGCAAATTGGTCTCAATAATCTTGAAGTCATCACCAGCGATATGAATGATTTTGACACCGATAACCGATTCGACCGAGTCGTGTCGGTAGAGATGTTTGAGCATATGCGCAATTATCATCTGCTACTAGAGCGTGTTGCCGACTGGTTAAAAACTGACGGACAGCTATTTTTTCATGTGTTCTGCCATCGAGACACCCCCTATTTTTTTGAGGTCGAATCCTCTGCAGACTGGATGAGCAAACACTTTTTTTCTGGCGGGGTAATGCCATCCTACGATTTACCAACCTACTTCCAGGACCATCTTGAGCTTAAGCAAAGCTGGTTCGTTAGCGGACAGCATTATGCCAGGACCTGCCAGCACTGGCTGAACAACCTTGCTGCCCATCAGTCCTTAGCGTTAGCGGCCTTGGGTCAAAGTGATAACCCAGAGCCAGACCACATTCAATTCAATCGCTGGCGTTTGTTTACCATGGCCTGCGAAGAACTATTTGCCTATAAGGGAGGTACAGAATGGCACGTCGGGCACTTCCTGATGGCTCCAAAGTAGCTTGAAAGCCTTAACGAATAGCCTGAGCTATTTGCCGCGTTCCATGATCTCTGAAGCGTTGAATAAGGCGGTGTCGCAACCGCTCTGCGACACCCCTACGAGCAATGTTCAGCCCGCCAGAACCTACAGACATCCCTGCTGGTTCAGCCTGCAGTTTATCTATTCGCCCTGGGAACCCCGTGAAGTGAGGGATACCTTGTTCGTAATCAAGAACCTCGGGATCATCAGGACATAAAACCGCGTCGCTCGAGATGAAAACTCCAGCCAATTGCGCCTCTCCGCGCATTTCTGGATACCACCAGCCATGAGGTACACGAATGTGACCTTCCTTCCTGGACGGCTGCACGGATATTTTAGCCCTGACTTCACCTGTTGTTGTCTTCAAGCTTGCCCAATCACCCTCTATAACGCCTTCCTTGGCAGCATCAGTCGGGTGCATAAAGAGTTTCGGCGTTGGCGAGCGCTTGCGCAGTGACTCCACTTGTTTTGACCCGTCTGGAAAAAAGCATCCTCCCTTACCCCTGTAAACACGTGGTATGGAAACTCCTCACTGACTGCCGGTCCTTCACGGTCGTAAGGCAGTGGATCAAAACCCAGGTCATCGAGAATCGAGGATTTCAGTTCCACCTTAGCCAATGGCGTTGCGAATCCAGTTTCTTCATATTTGCGGAATTTTGGAGGCTGTGCAATCGAATAGCAGATGTAGAAGAGATCTGCCTATCGGTGATTGGTGTCCATGGAATCACTGCTGACTCAGCAGTGGCATAGGCTCGGACCGCCTCGGCAATCAGTTCTGCATCTACCCCGGTTATCTCTGCAACCCGCTCCAAGGGATATTCATTAACCCGCGCACAGAGTTCTTCAAAGCCCGTGGTGTGCTCGGCGACAAAGGTTTTGTCACACAGTTCTTCATTGATAATGACGTTCAGCCAGCCCAGGGACATGGCGGCATCGGTACCGGAGCACAAACGCAGATGCAAGTCGGCTTTCTCTGCTTGATCAGAAACACGCGGGTCTAAAACAATGAGTTTGGCGCCTCTTGCCTGAGCCGCATTGATGGCGTTAAAAATAGGTGTCCAACTGTGTTTTCTCGGATTATGACCAAACAGAACAATACATTCAGTATTGCCTATATCCGCACCAACAAACCAACCGTATGTCAGTTTGTTTACAGCTGCAGTATTGCCTGCACACAGCGAGACCCCGCTAATGTAATTAGGGCTCCCCAGGGCATTCATAAAACGTCGATCCATGCCGTGAGTCGACTGCGTATTCCAGCCCGACGTAGAAACTGCCAAGGACTCAGGACCGTACTTGGTAACCACACCAGCTAGCTTTTCGGCTATCTCATCCATCGCCTGTTCATAGGAGATTTCCACCCATTGATCCTCACCACGCTCACCTACCCTTTTAAGCGGTTTACGAATCCGGTCTTTATGATTGTGCAGATCAGGCGCTGCCACGCCTTTGAAGCAAATATTTTTGGCTAGAGCGGGATGATCATGCGCCCTGACACTGGCTAGTTTGCCATCTTTAGCTTCTGATCGAAGCTGGCAACCAATGTCACGGATAGTACATACGCTGTAACCTGATTTTTCTGTTTGAATCGCTTCAGACATATTATCTACCCAACAAGTTCTAATCGTGAGTACGAATAAAACACGTTTTTTTGTTGCCCGATGTCTTCCTGCCCTTTGCAGCTTATGACTAAGCCCCTGGTTCGAGCATTCCTGATGCCTAACTAAATTTCCTTGCCCAGCACGCTTTTCTAAAGACATCCACAAACACTGGATTAATTGCAATTTAGCGTCTTATCAGAGCCAATCACAGATAAATTTGACAACGCTGTCATAATTGACGAAGCTTGACCTTGCAATAACTGCACTGCATCGAGGATCTATGAAAGTCGAGAGTCAAAACCAGCTTCGGTTCAGTGAACGCGTCGGCTACGGTCTCGGCGATACAGCGTCGAATTTCTTTTTTCAGACCTTCAACATATTTCTGTTGTATTACTACACCGACGTGTTCGGCATATCACCTGCCGCTGTTGGCACCATGTTTTTCGTTACCAAACTGTGGGATGCGGTCAATGATCCTCTCATGGGCATCCTTGCTGACCGAACCCAGACAAGGTTTGGTAAATTCAGACCCTATATTTTATGGATGGCTATCCCCTATGCTGCGATGGGCTATCTGATGTTTGCAGGTCCAGAGTTCGATGATACCGGCAGGCTGATTTACGCCTGGGTCACTTACTCGCTCATGATGATGCTCTATACGGCAATCAATGTGCCCTATTCGGCATTGATGGGTGTGATGACACCGTTATCCTCGGAACGAACCATATTGTCCTCGTTTCGATTTGTTGGTGCTTTTGGCGGCACCCTGCTGATTTCAATGCTGGTCAGACCGATGGTTCAATATTTCGGAATTGAGGATGAGGCCGATGGATTCCGCACCACTATGGCTATCTTTGCTGTTGTTTCGATTGCCCTGTTCTGGACCACCTTTGCATTAACTCGAGAAAGAGTAGCCTCTCCACCGGAGGAGTCAGTCAGCATCAAGAACGACCTGAAAATACTGATTAATACCGGACCGTGGATTGTTTTATTTTTTGCTGGCATCCTGACCTTGACCAGCGTCGCCCTGAAGGGCGCAGTCACCATACACTATTTCAAATACTACGTGCTCGATGACAGCAGCGCGTTTGTCTGGATCTTCGACAAAACAACGTTTTTCATGACCTTGAATGCGCTGGCGCTGATTCTAGGTGTCTGCTGCACAAAGTTCCTGAACGATCGCTTTGAGAAAAAACTATTACTGATAGTTCTGTCACTGGGCAGTGCCATAGCAGGCGCGGCTCTGTTCTTTATTCCGCCTGATCAATACTGGACCATGTTAGCCGTAAGCTGCATCGGTGCAATTATCGCCGGGCCTACTGCTCCACTGGTCTGGGCAATGTATGGCGACGTCGCAGACTACAGCGAATGGCGCTTCAAACGACGCATGACTGGATTGGTATTTTCAGCGACAATGTTTGCACAGAAATTTGGTTTGACTATCGGCGCTGGCCTATCAGGTTGGCTACTGGCCTATTTTGGCTACATGGCAAACATGCCACAGACCGAAGATTCTCTTATGGGCATCCGACTGTTGTTTACCTTTATTCCAGCGGCTTTCGCTCTGCTAAACGTCTTTGCGCTTGCTTTCTATAGCCTCACGGACACACGAGTAGCTGAGATAGAACTAGCCTTACAGCAAAGGGATCCAACGCGTTTCTGAACCTTGCACCGCAGAGGCGATACCGCCTTTGTTCGAGATTCTTTAGTGCAGATGATGGAGCATGAGCAGGGCTCTGCTCTGCGACACTTATCACCCGACAGGCGGCTCTTATCTGCGTCGCTCTGGGAAAGCTAACGAATTATGACGTAGCGCAGGCTACCAGCAGCGGGCCTGCAGCGTTTCTAGACCGACTGAGATGACTCAGACTTGTAGACAATACCCGAAAATGTTGATCCCACTAGCCTCAGGAAAATGAAGGCTACCTGACCAATGGTCGCAATCAAAGCAGAGGTATAAAGCCCGTACTGGCGTTCACTGGCCACACCAACCAGCACCAAAATCAAGCAAACCTGAATCAGAATTTCCATGCTCACTGCAACCAAAACGGCTAGATTATCAGGTGGGAAAGAACCCTTTACTGGAATGTAAGAGGTTACAAAGCTACTGATTACGAAGTAGATCAGAAGCAGAAAAAACGCCGCACTAACCTGCCAGACTATCGACTCAACCAGGCCAAACCCGGCCACAGCCACAGGGATCAAGGCCGCCATGACGACGACAACACTCATGCCAATGACCAGCCGAAGCCGAAGCAGGTCATGAGCCACCGCGCCATCCACTCGGCGTCTGGCAAACAGTGTCACAAGGGCCGCAAATCCGGCAAATGTCGCCGAAACTTCTGCAATCGTTAACAGAGCATCGGTCTGCTCAAGCATCATTATTGCCCCACTACAATTGGAACCACTTCAATTGCGACCTCATTCGACCGCATGAATCCGGGCATAAACGGCGGATCATACCTTGCCCAGGTTGGTTCTCCAGCAATACGCCAGGTACTGACGTTTTCAAGTAGCGACAACAATTTAGCTTCATGTTTTCGGTATCGCTTTTCTGACCAGTTGCCTCTGTAGGGAAGCACCGCCAGATATCTTGTCGCAACCGTCTCGACCTGGACCCGAGCATCATCCGGCTCAGGTAACTCATCAAAACCGTACTCAGCAGGCATACTGAAGGTGACCCAGAATTGCTCATCGTCTTTTTCCTGCGACTCTGCCGTGAGTCCCACGGGAGCGGTCATAGCTATCTTCTGATCGAGATCATTATCACCAAATATGTAACCTGCAAGCCGCCTGAAACCCTCGTTACCTGCTTCCTTGAAAGGACTGCCAACCAGAGTTCGAGCGACGATATGCTGCTCGTAGCGGCGAATCTCCAGATCTCCTATTTCCTCAGTTACTTCAAAGCCAGGTTGCTCGATCGCCGCTACTCCCTGGGCCAGGCCACCGACTGTCAACACCAGGACTGACCACCATCTTTTCTGTGTATTTCTCACTTGCTATTCAACCCTCGTTTCGCTTTCCTCGAGCTTATTATTCGTTCACCAGGTGGTTTCGGATCACTATCAGATCATAAAATTTACAGTTTTAACCGAATTGCAAATGAAATTTGCTCACCAGTAATCCAAAAAGGTGTAACCTTCGTACAATACGATAAATAAGCTAAAGACTTTTTATCGAATGAAAATCAGTTTTGATTCCAGGAAGCCAGCCACGCTGATGAACGAACGCCTAGAATGGGATAGCTATCTGGAAAAAGTCGGCCTGTATAAGGATAAGGCAGCTTTTGCTGCCGTCTTTAAGCATTTCTCTCCGCTGCTCAAATCATTCCTGATGAAAAGCGGAGGACAAGACTCCGCCAGTGTCGAAGAGCTGGTCCAGGAAACCTGGATTAAGGTGTGGCGAAAAGCGCCCCACTTCTCCAGTAAACAGGGTTCAGCCAGCACCTGGATTTATACTATCGCCAGGAATACTCGCATTGACGCGATCAGGACCCAGGTCAGGCAAAACCCCGACAGATTAAATGCCGAAGATATCTATGCTGACTACCCTACCGAAGCACCGCACACTAGCTTGGTCCAACTGAGAAACAAACGTTTTGTCAGCGAAGAACTCCGCAAACTACCGGCTGAGCAAGCCGAGGTACTTGCGCTCATGTATTTCCGAGGAAAATCAGGACAGCAGGTGGCTGATACCCTCAATCTGCCGCTCGGCACCGTCAAATCGAGGATAAGGCTTGCACTGGCAAAAATGAAACTGGCCCTGCCCGGTAGCATCGCGGAAAGGCAAACTGGAGCGACTGAAAATGATTAAAAACCACCCGGATGCTGATCTATTAGCAGAGTATACTGCTGGGGTCATGGCGCTCGCACCCACCATTTCCGTGACAACCCATCTGCAGTTTTGTAATTCTTGCAAGAGCACTGTCAAAGCACTCGAAGAACTCGGTGGTGAAATGCTTGAACAGGCTGACGCGGTACCTGTGTCTGATGATCTCCTGGAGCAGATTTTCGCCTGTGTCGAGGAAGACGAAACCAGCGAGGATTCATTACTTACCAGGCCGACTACGATTGACGAAGTAGCTAGTTCAATACCCGCTTACCTGCAAAAATTTTTACCCGAAGGTAAATTGCACTGGAAGTTCCTTTCACCCTCGGTGAAAGTGGCACCCATCAGTGTTGGCGAAACAGTCCACGAGCTTGCCCTGCATAAAATTAAGGTTGGTGGCAAAGTACCTGAGCACAATCACCTCGGCAAAGAAATTACCGTGGTCTTGAAAGGTAGCTTTTCAGATGAAGATGGCGTCTACCAGCGCGGCGATTTCATGGTCAGGGAAGCCGGAGAGATACATCAGCCAATCGCCGCAACACATGAAGAATGCATTTGTCTGTCCGTACTGGCTGCGCCATTCAAGCTAACTGGACTGAAACGTTGGCTGAATCCTTTTCTCAGTTTTTCCCCCAGTTAATAGAGCAAACCACACAGAAGCAGAATCTCACGCTCAGGGGTAATCCATTTAGCCTACCAGAGCGTACTAACCAGCAAAACCACAGAAAATACCGGAGTTACCCATGAGTGCCAATGCAGAGTCCATTACAACATCGCGTCGTGGTGCATCCCAGTTTATGACTGCTGCCGAACAGGTCAGACAGGCTCTAATTCAACAGGGCCTGGAAACCCCGATGATCAACACGGATTTAACCAGAGATCAAAAGCACGATCGCATCGTCAACTCCATGACCGCTGTCTTGACCACGCTCGGTCTGGATTTATCTGACGACAGCTTGCGCGAGACGCCTCACCGAATTGCCCGAATGTACCTGGATGAAATATTCAGCGGCCTCGACTACACCAATTTCCCTAAGATCACGGTTATTGACAACAAAATGCAAGTCGATGAGATGGTCAAGGTATCAAATATCAATGTTATCAGTACCTGTGAACATCACTTGATCACCATCGATGGCAAATCCAAAGTCGCCTACATACCCAAAGACAAAATTATCGGTCTGTCGAAAATCAACAAGATCGTTAAATTTTTCGCGCAACGCCCCCAGGTACAGGAGCGTCTTACCCAACAGATCCTATTAGCCCTGCAAACGCTTCTCGGTACCGACGATGTCGCTGTGACCATAGAAGCGACCCACTACTGTGTTAAAGCACGAGGGGTAATGGATGCAAACTCTACCACCCAGACAACTGCCATGGGTGGTCAATTCAAGCTAGATGATCGAATGCGAGCTGAATTTATCAGTTAGAACAGAACCACGCCAGATTCAATTCACGGGGCTGTTATAACGCTTTGACTGCAAAGCACAGGATACTCAACAGATCCTAACGAACCGCTGCACCAGGGAAGACAGACTCGTCGAGTTCTCCTTCCCACTTCGCCACTGCCACTGAGACTGCCGCATCACCGGTCACATTGGTCACCGTTCGCATCATATCCAGCAGCCGGTCAAATGGCCAAATAAACCCGACTATCAGGGCCACATGTGCATCAGACACTCCAAATACTGCCAGCATCGGTGTTAACAAAAATAAAGAGGCGGAGGGAATACCCGCTGCTCCAACTGAAACCATCGCAGCAGTGACAGCAATCATAATGTAATGATACGGTTCAAGTGCATATCCAAACACCTGAGCCGTGAACAAAGCAACGATGCCAAGATACATGGCTGTACCGTCCATGTTTATGGTTGAGCCCAGCGGCAGTACTGAACCTGCGATGGACTTACTGACCCCAAAATTCTCAGTCACATGAGCGATGGTAACCGGCAGCGTTGCTGAGGATGAAGAGGTCGAATAGGCAACCATCTGGGCACCGACTATGCCACGAAAGAATTTAATCAGTGGAAACTTCAGAACCAGCTTAATCAGGCCTCCGTAAGCTATGAACATGTGCAGAAAACAACCAAGATAGACAGCAATAGCAAGAATCAGGATTGATTTAAAGACTTCGATACCGCTAGTGCCAGCGACATAGGCAATCAGGCCAAATACACCAAAAGGCGCAAGCTCCATCATTATCGTTGTTACCTTCAGTACCAGGTCAGATGCCAGCTCAAAAAAGGAAGTAACGGGCCTGGCTAATGGCCCACTGAACAGCACACCTATTCCAAAGCAAATAGAGATTAGAATCACCATTAATATGTCCAGCGAAGCCATGGCAATACCGAGGGTAAGCAAAACCATAAATAATATAGAGCGGGGACCTTTATCCCTGGCCTTAAAGGCAAAATAATATCCAGCCAGCAATAGCAATACCGACAGGGTCAAGTGGGTCGGGTCCGCCTGCAGCAGCTTTTCAAACGGGTTCTTTGTCACTATCTCAGTCATGCGTTCCAGAAATGTCCCGCCACCATCCAATGTTTTAGGAATCGCACTGCCTAAGTCGACACCCTCGCCTGGTCGAAATATAGTCCCCATCGAAAGGCCAATCACATTAGCAAAAAAGGTGGTGATGAGATAAAGAAAAAGTGTTTTAAGTCCAATTGACCCTAATTTCGAAGGGCTTCCCAGTGCCAGTACTCCGGCAACAAGTGTGAAAAAGATCAGCGGGATAATTAATAGTCGGATAGTCTGAACAAACAGGTCACCAACGACTTTTACTTGCAGGAGTAACTCTGTACCGCTCGCTTCATCCATTATCTCAGCGACCGCAAGACCAAATATGACCCCTAACACAAGCCCCAGCAGGACTCGTTTCCACAGCATCATGTCAAACCACCATGTCATCTTATTCACTCGCAACAACTCCTGAAGAGAAGAAAGCTAGCACACATCCCAGCATGGCACGAATAAGCAAACCCTTATAACCGGTTCATCCCGGGTTGCAGGTAGTAGCGACACTGTTAACCCGCTCGGCACCAGGACCGCTACGGCGCCAACTAAACCCGACTCGCCTCGGACCAAGTGATGAACAAAAATGAGCCAAATGTAGAGCTGGATTGAGGCAAATGGAGGGCAGGACTTTTTTCTGCTAGGGTCATTTATTCCTGACTACCATAAAAATTGCAAGAAAATAATATGATATAAACAAGCACGGCTAGAAAAAGCGTGGCTAGTAAAATCGTGCAGTCGATATAAATGAAATAATCACTACATCTGAGAGGTAATCTATGGGTCCCCTACACGGTATTAAAGTCATTGAGCTCCAAGGCATTGGGCCGGGGCCTTTCTGCGGTATGATGCTGGCAGATATGGGCGCAGAGATCATCCGCGTCGATAGATCAACCGCAGCAGGACGACCTGCCAACCCAGCCGACATTCTTGCTCGCGGTCGACGCAGTATTGCGGTAGATCTTAAGTCACCCGAAGGTGTTGAGACCGTATTAAAACTAATCGAAACAGCCGACATCCTAATCGAGGGTTTCAGGCCTGGGGTTACCGAACGGCTCGGTATCAGCCCAGCCATCTGCCATGAACGCAATGATCAGTTAATTTACGGCCGAATGACCGGCTGGGGACAGACCGGTCCCATGGCAAACGTCGCCGGGCACGATATCAACTACATTGCCTTGTCCGGAGCCTTACATGCCATCGGCCAAAAAGGCGACGCGCCGGTACCACCACTTAACCTTGTTGGTGATTTCGGTGGCGGCGGTATGTTGTTGGCCTTTGGTATTGTGTCTGCCTTGCACGAGAGGACTCAAAGCGGCAAAGGCCAGGTTATCGACGCAGCCATGACCGAAGGTTCCGCCCTGCTGATGAATGCAATTTTCGGTCTTATGAATAGCGGCAGCTGGTCAAATACTCGAGGCGAAAACTTCCTCGATGGCGGTGCTCATTTTTACAATACTTACGAAACCAGCGACGGTAAATTCGTTTCGGTGGGCTCAATAGAACCGCAATTCTACGCCCTTCTTCTCGAGAAATCGGGCCTTGGTATGGACAGCGATTTACCATCGCAGCAGTCTCGCGACGACTGGCCGGACCTGCAGGATCGATTACGCAAGATCTTCAGACAACGTACTCGGGAAGAATGGGATGCCATCATGCTAGGTACTGATATCTGCTATGCGCCTATTCTTAACTTTGAAGAAGCTCGCGCTCACCCTCACAATATGGAACGACAATCTTTTGTTCAACGGGACGGGATTCATCAGGCTGCACCGGCACCCAAATTCTCGAGAACACCGCCGCAACTGCCAGCAGCAACAAGCGCTCCAGGCGCTGACACCCGCAAGCTATTAACCGAGGCAGGTTTCTCAGCAGAGGACATAGACGCACTGATTAATTCCGGTGCCGTGGTACAAGCCCAATAATAGGCCCTGGCCCAACTGGCCAGGCTATTCTAAGCCTGGATTCTTTATTCCGGCGCAACTTACTATTGTCGTGGTGAGGACGAACTTTCCTCTGCAGTAAGCTGCTAGGATAGGACCAGATGTCCTAGGGAAGTAACACCCGATCTCTATTCCATTCATCGCTGTCATATGAGTGGGTTGAACCGGTCAATAATTCAGCAACTCGAGGTCTTTTAATGAGCACACCACTTTGGCAATACAGCGCGATAGAATTATCTGAGGGCATTCGCAACAAGACTTTTTCAGTGCGGGAAGTCGTCCAATCCGTAACGACTAGAATGCATTCACAGAACACTGAGCTGAACGCAGTGGTTTACGATTATACTGATCAGGCCCTGATCCAGGCAGATACGGTTGATGCTCGCCTTGCCAAGGGTGCAGATGCAAGAATGCTTGAGGGGATCCCCGTCACGATCAAGGTTAATGTTGACCTTGAAGGCACACCCACTACCAATGGGCTGCCTGCCTTTGCCAACAATTTAGCCCCAGGCAACTCCCCAGTCGTGCAGAACCTGCTGGATGAAGGTGCCATCATTATTGGCAAGACTAATACCCCGGAACTGTCCATGCGAGGAACAACAGACAATCCACTACATGGACTAACCAAGAGCCCATGGGGAGGCCGAGCATCTCCCGGGGGATCATCAGGCGGCGCAGGATCAGCTTGTGCTGCTGGCTTTGGCCCCATTCACCATGGTAATGACATTGCCGGCTCCCTGCGCTTCCCGGCTTCATCTTGCGGCTGCTCAACGATCAGGCCTACGTTAGGTAGAGTTCCTGCTTTCAATCCATCAGCTCCGGCCGAGCGTGGCCTATTATCACAACTGATGTCGGTACAGGGGGCAATATGTCGTGAGGTCAAAGACGTGCGCCTGGCAACCGAGGTAATGTCACACGCTGACCCCAGGGATCCCTGGTGGGTGCCCGTGCCGTTCCAGGGACCTGGCCAAGCAGGCCCTATTAAGGTCGCATTTACCAAGGAATCGCACGGCTATCCGATACATGAAGGTGTTCTAAAAGGCCTCGAACAGGCAGCAACCGCACTGCAACGGGCAGGTTATGAGGTTGAAGAAATTAAAACACCCAGCATTCTTGACTCAGCTAAAGCCTGGTTCAGTGTTGCCGTGCTCGAAATTAAAGAAGGCTTAGATCCCCTGGTCAGACAGCATGGCAGCCAGACTATTCAGAATATATTCGACTACTATTACCAAATGTCGGATATGGTCGATTATCAAGGCTACATGCAAGGCGTGGCGGACCGCAGCGGAATCATCCGTCCATGGAATGTGTTTCTTGAACAGTATCCGTTAGTTTTAACGCCTTTCCTGATGCGGCCTACTTATGACTATGACTACGATGAAAGCTTCGAAGGTAGCAAGGATATTTTTGACTCTGCGATTTACAGCTATGGTGTCAATTATATGGGGCTTCCAGCCGGGAACGTGCCTATCGGCCTGGTCGAAAACCGGCCCTGCGGCGTGCAAATTATCGGCCAGCGCTTTAGAGAGGATATGATACTGGATGCCCTAGAGGTAATAGAGCAGCAGGTCGGCATTCTCAGTAAAACACTCTGGTGAGCACTCAGCTCAGATGCCATGAGCAGGCCGATCAAAGCCTCCTCACCTTTTCGGCATAGCTTCAACCGCCAGGTCGGTAATGCTTACCGAATCAATTACAATCCCGGGTAGCGGGCTATTCAGTCGAGGTGGTGAACAAGGTCCACCTAGCATCGCTATCCACTGATCAAGGCTCTGATGTCAAAACCACTTTGTTGCTGACGTTTTCCAGAATCTTATCTCTCGATAACCACCAGGTCAGTAACTCGCCTTCAACCCAAACAGGAATCTGGTCACCATAGTGCTCATTGAACTGACGAGCCGCGATACCACCAGCAACAACGGCCTTGATTTTATCTGGGTCCGCTAAATCCATCACCAACCTCGCACTGGCCGAAAACCCGGTATTGAAACCATCTTCAAGGTTTGCCGTTCGAGAATAACCGGCACGATTAAGCGTTTCCCCTGAACCGCTTTTTGGATAGGTTCCGCCACCTAGCAACTCACTGCCTAAGCCACTTCGTCGCAGCGGTGATACAAAACTTATTTTATGAATTTCACCCCACTTAACCAGGGTGGGCTCAATTTCTGTGATCGTCCGCAGTTTTTCCTCTCCTAACCTTGCCGCCCTGAGGATGATGTCATGCAGGCTTTCAACTCTGGCCTCGGTTCTGCGATCATCGATCCAGTAGCGACCATAATCCTGTTGTATCAAGTGTTGAATTCGTTCCTGCCAGAAATACCAGTTATTTGCATAGTTGTTGGCAATATCATCGCCGAGATCATCCTCGACAATGACGTAGGCGAGATAATGGTAAATAGCATGATAAAGAGAGGGGGCGACCAATTCAGTCTGTTCTTCAAAGTTCCATGTCTGAAGAATTTCAACCCAGTGATCAAAATGCCTGTCTTGTCTCAGTGCCGCTAGAATATCTGGCATGATTGCTTCTGCCTGAAGGTTTTTAACATCCAGCATAAATCGACGATGATCCTCCGGACTGGTTTTTGGGTTTTGTTCCAGGAGTTCGGCAATGCGCTGATAACGAAAGGACGGCGCGAATCCACTTGAATAATAATAGCCATAATTATCCGGCCGAGTATCATGGTTAGCCGTACCTAACCAGCCTCTTTGAGGATTCAGCTGTCCAGGCATTTCCGCTTTGGGAATCCAGCCAACCCAATGATCAGCCGAGCTGGCACCATCTCGCACATAGGCACCGTTACTATCACTGCGCACTGGAATTCTTCCGGTACTTCGGTGACCGATATTGCCCTGGGTATCTCCAAACACGAAATTAAACATCACGATATCAAACGCCGCCAAGGCATCATCGAACTCAAAGGCATCCTCCGCTTGCAAGATATCGATAACACCGATACCGCCGCGATTACCTTCGTCCAAAGCCCAGCGCAGGCTAATGGTAGCGCCTGGCAACTTGTCGTCGAACAAACCAAGGTCGGAGGCAACAATGCCACGAAGCGTTTTTCTATACTTAACGGTTGCTTCTCTATAGCCGCTGTCTATTGAGGTATCCTTGACTCTGAAAGTATGCGTCTCGTCTTGAAAGCTCAACCAGGCATCACCACTCCTGTATTCATCAGGATTATTAGGATTGATGGTTTCAACATACAAGTCCTGCACATCGCCATACGCATTGGTGACGCCGAAAGCGACATGCCGGGTTCGTCCACCGATTATCCCGGGCACTCCAGGAAAGGCATAACCGACAGCCTGAATACCCGGTGACTGCAGGCCAATGGGATGCAACATACCCGGCATACTGCGGACATCAAGATGAGGGTCATTAACAACAATCGGCGCACCAGTGGTCGATCGTGTCGCGCTGACAGCCCAATTATTTGATCCCAGCCTTGGCACCCATGCAGAAACCGGAGGCGTCAAAGTCGAAGGTCGTTCGAGCTCATCAGCGCCGCTGGATTGATGCTTCAATCTAGCGCCCATGTATTGCTGCTCGGATCTTTCAGGATTTCGACTCAATGGTAAAATTTGCTCAGCCAGTTCGATGCCCAATTTGCTGATAAGTTCTGATGTCAGTAACTCCGCAGACATATTGGTCGAGTGGATAAACCCACCAAAATGCTGCATCGAAACTAGATCAAGCAAATCCCATCGGGAGGCTTTGAACAACCCAAGAGATAACTCGATCGGGTGCTCGTCCGTGTAATTCTCTATATAGGCGTTTACCCCTTGCAGATAGAGATCCAGAGCATGGCGGTCCTGGTCACTGAGCATGGCGACATGACGGCGCGCATTTGCCCGTAACCCCAGAGCGATCATGCGTTTATCCAATGGCAGCATACTTTCACCCAGTATTGAGCTCATCTCAGAACGGACAATGGCAAGGTATGAGGTCATTTGAAACAGTCGGTGCTGAGCCGTAATAAAACCTTGCGCGCGCCAAAGATCATCATCTGTCTGTGCGAGTAGATAAGCCATGCCATAAGCATCTCGTCGGACCTCAACGTCCTGTTGCAGTCCTTCAAACCTCATGCTCCCAGCGACCTGGAAGTCGTTGATCTGTTTCATGTAGACCCACAGACCGATGCCGATCATGGCCAAAAATCCGAACACAAAAATCTTCTTCATATATTACTCTCAACCATCATGTTGGCTTGCCGCTCTAATTTAAAATCGCGAGGTGCAAGTCAAGTTTTAACTCTCTGATGCTTCGCATGCGCCAATGGCTAACAGCATTGAACAGCAAGCGACTGCAGCCGCGCATGTCAGAAAGCGGCTACCCGCCTCCGGTATTTTAACCTCATACCCACAGTTCTGCCGCGAATAAGATCACACCGCCTGCTTATTCGCTGTTAACCGCTGAACCCATCAAGCATTTTAGCCAGTCTCCATTCATCCAATGAATCAATCGATTCATGAGGCTGACACTGAGCTTACCCTGGCTATTGGCGACAAGATTCCGAAGCGGCATTTCAAAGACGATCGCCTCAATCATAATCCGATCATATTCGGATGCCTCACCGAGCATCTGGTCAGCCATTTTGTGGACCTGCTTAAACAACTGACGCCCCACCCAGGTAGCCTGGATCTCTCTTAAGGTAGAGTTCATCTGAAACGGTTTAACGGCCAGCATCGGCGGAACAGGATACCCGAGCAAGGCCTCAAATGCCGCATCCGTAAAATTGCAATTCAGAGGCTCATAATATTCATGCAGGGCCGGGTCACGTTTACCAATCTCATATTGTGTCTGGATTGGAAAGGTCTCAACACAGCGGATATCTGCAACTGATGACCCTATATAGACCGTAAACTGGTCAGATTCGACTCGCCAATCTGCCGCCGCACAGTGCCAGAAAGCAAACGAGCGATAATTCAATTTGAATTCAACCAACTTTTCCTCGCCCGCAGCCAGGTGTATCTTAGAAAAAGCCTTAAGTTCTTTTTTTGGTCTCGGCACTGAAGCATTAGCCTGGCCGACATAAAGCTGGACAACCTCAGCCCCTGCATACTTACCCGTATTCTTTACTCGAACACTCACCCGCAACTCATCTTCTTTACTGAACAGGTCTTTACCTAAACCTTGAACAGACATGTCAGCATAATCATATTGTGTATAGGAAAGACCATGCCCAAAGGGATAGGCAACCCGAGCATCGATATGATCAAAGTACCGGTATCCTACCCAAATACCCTCTCGATATTGCGATTGCCTGCTGGCACCCGGGAACCAGGCATCGCTGGCAATGTCCTCAGGCTTAACAGGAAAGGTTTCCGCAAGTTTGCCACTGGGATTGCTACGACCAAAGATAATATCAGCCATTGCCGAAGCACCGGCCTGTCCACCCAGATACGCCTCCAGTATTGCCGCTACTTTACCCACCTCGGGCAACGCAATCGGAGCCCCATTTTGAAGCACCATGACCAGCTTATGATGAACAGGTTCAAGAGCACCAATCAGGTCCTGTTGACCTAAAGGCAATTCAAGATGACGCCGATCAAAACCCTCAGACTCATAATCACGCGTTAATCCAACGACAAGGACAACTCGATCCACATTTTCTGCCTGCTTAACAGCCTCGGCCAGGAGGTCGGCTGGGGCTAAACCTTCTAGAGTGTAGCCCTCCGCATAGACTGCAGAACCACCTTCTTCCTCGACTAACCTGGATATAGCATCAAACGGTTGCTCCAACCGGGTCGGGACAATCTGCGAACTACCTGAACCCTGGTAACGGGTGGTTTTTGCCAAAGCACCGATAACGGCAACTGAAGTATCCACTCGCAGGGGAAGCAACTGGGATTCATTTTTCAACAGCACGCAGGCTTCTGTTGCAACCCGCTTGGCTAATTGATGATGAGCTTCGATGGAGAAACCAGAGGCTAGCGGGGTTTGCTGCTTCGACTTTAGAATTAAATTCAGCACCCTGGCTACAACGCCATCAAGCTCCTCAGGCAACAACTCACCCCGGTCTACTGCCTGTAAGATTTTCCAGGTATTCAAGTCGCCGCTTGACGGCATTTCGAGATCAAGACCTGCTTTAATACCAAGAACCCTATCGTGAGTTGCGCCCCAGTCTGTCATGACAAGGCCTTCAAAATGCCATTGCTGCCTTAATATCTCAGTGAGCATTTTCCTGTGTTCAGAGAGGTATAGGCCGTCCAATTTATTATAGGAACACATGATGGTCCAGGGTTGTGCCTGCCTAACCACCGCCTCAAATGCCGGCAAATAGATTTCCCTGAGGGTTCGTTCATCAACCACTGCATCCACAATCATGCGGCCAGCTTCATGATTATTAACCGCATAATGTTTCAGGCTGGCACCCACACCCTGACTCTGGATACCGGCCACCCAGGCCGTCGCCATTTCACCGGATAGATAAGGGTCCTCAGAAAAATATTCAAAGTTTCGGCCACCCAGGGGATGACGTTTTATGTTCACTCCAGGACCTAGCAGTACGCTGACCCCCTCCTGCCGGCATTCTTCTCCCAAAGCGACACCGACTTCTTCAATGAGATCCCTGTTCCAACTCGCAGCCAATCCCGAAGCGGTTGGAAAACAGGTAGCGGGAACCGATTCATTCAGGCCGATATGATCTGTACTACCCGCTTGTTTTCGCAATCCGTGGGGACCATCAGTGACCATGATAGAAGGCAAATCGAGGCGTTGCACTGTGGCTAGATGCCAGAAATCAGCTCCTGAGCAAAGCTTTGCTTTCTCTGCAACAGTCAGTTGTTCAAGAAGTTTGTTAATCCGCTCGCTATGGCCTGTTCTAGCTGTTTTCATTGTTTAGATCTCTGTTATCAGTGCTGGCCGCATCCATCAGAAGCAATTCTGCTTTACCAGTTGATGAGGTTTCTACCTGCAAACCAGGGATATAACATGCCACAGAGAGCCAAAACATTCTGTAAGCTGCCTGGTCTGCTGGCAAGGACTGGATGTCAGAATTAGGCCCGCCCTGGATTTAAATCAATCTCTACAACCATCGAATGTTCATTATACAATCCTCAGCCTTTTGCCAGGCAGACCAATACAAGCCGCTGACGCTTGCCTGAGTAACGGCGCCTGCCATGCATAACCCGGTGGTTATCAACCAGGGCAATATCGCCATCCTGCCACCTAAGATCGTAAGTATGACGCTCAGCCAGTTCAGACACCCGCTGCAGTGCTGTCACAGGAATCTGACTATCATCGCCAAATCGAAGGGTTGCACTCGGGTCATCACTCACCCCTGGCCAGCCCAAGTAAGCGGCAATTAATTGATTATAAAATGATTGTGATTTATCCGGTAGATTTTTGACCGCTGGCAGCACCGGTGTGGTTGCCAATAAGGCCTTATTATCGACCCATTCCCAACTATAGCTCAGCTCCTGCAGTTTCTTTTCCGCCTGGCGTTTACTGTTGACACTCAGGGTACTCTGCCAGCTTCGACCTTGGCCTGAAGTCTGATCATTTACAAACGGCATACGTGTGGTGTACTTCAGGCCTAATTGCTCGAATTTAGCTGCCCACACAGGATGTTCTTTTTTAAAATCGTCATACAGCAAATCTGAACGGCATAAGGGTGTCTCACCACCCTCACTGGCAGCGCTCTGACAGAAGAAAAACAACTTGTTTGGTGACACGGGTGTTTGGGCCATTTCATGATGAAGAAATATTTCCACCTCTGGCGGCGCTTCATTAGCCGTAAAAACACGCGGCAGGTGATTCACGCGGATGGCATTTGAAAGAGACTCCTGATATGTGAAATCCGTATAACCAAAAGCTTTACTAAGCGCGTCAAAGTCAACTGCATTCGAGATTGGAAATCCGCGCAAAAGCACTGCACCTTCTTTTGCTAACTGGTTTTTTAAGGATTCGGTATGCTCGCCCAACCACTCTGGAAATGCATTCCGGGATACTCGCATCGCATTGGTAACAACGACTGGAAACACCATTGCTAGTCGCAAAATCGGCGGCAGGAATTAAACGCTGCATCGGAAGACTCGCAAGAGTCATTGAACCGGTAGCTCTGATTCGATTCGAAGATGCCCTGCTTGCCTGCTTCAGACAACACCAAATCAAGCTGCAGGGTTTCACACATAGGCTCAGGATGGATGATCTTGGATAGGACCGGCCACTCGAGCCCTGAGTCAATTGATTGCGGGCTGATTTTACATAAACCAAAGCCAACTCTGGCTAGCTCATGAAAGTTGTGCAAAGTCATCAGAATGCAACCCAGGAGATATTGCGATGACCATCACTTTAGCAGAGGCGTTGTTGCTAATCGATTGTAAAAGCCAGCGTTTTAACAAATGACTTGCCTGTCTACTTCGATGTAACGGGACTTCCTGTCAACCTATAACAAGCAAATGATTACCCAGTAATGGGTATCGGATTGCCAAGTAACAGGTAAACGACTGCCAGGACCCAACCAAAGCTACTCCTTCAAATCAGCTTAGCACTGAATAAAATCACACTAGCAGGCTGGCAAAACTAGGCCAGTAAGCAGTCAAATAAAAGGCCGCCCAAATCCAGGCAACTCAACTAGATATTGACGCATAGCAACATAATACCGGCTATCGCCAGCAGTGCTTTAGCCTACAATCGACTGAACGAAAACCGCAGCGATCAGGAGAGGACAAAGGAATTTGGCATACCAGGGCCAGACCTTCCAGAAGAACGACGACTCTGCATCCGGGAAGCCGCGTTGGATTTCACTCAGTGCCGTATTTCGACTCCAGAGCCAGGTGGCAAAGATACAGAAACCAACACTAATCAGGGGCACGCTGTACTGGGTCGTCAGGCGAATGACAAAGTCAAATAGTAGATCAAACTGAAAGATAATTGCAGCCGATACCAGGAATATCAGAGTGCCAGAGGTGACTGCAGCCGTTGGCCTGGAAACCGCCTTTTTCTCTACCAGGAGCGACACCGGGACTTCCAGCATGGCGATTGATGATGTCACCGCAGCAATCGACATCAGGGAAAAGAAAGCCAGCCCAGTGAATACGCCAATGATACCCATGGAATCAAACAGGGGTGGAAACACGACAAATGCTAAATCGGGGCCAGCAGCAATGCTGCCATCAGAGGAGAACACCGTCAAACCTCTGTACTCCGCGACGTAGATCGCCGGCAATATCAGTAACCCGGCCAGGAAGGCAATGCTACTGTCTGTCAAGGTAACCAGCGCCCCAACGGCAGGCAAATTCTCCTCCTTGCCGAGGTACGAGCCATATATCAACATCCCGCCAACCCCTAGGGAAAGAGAAAAGAATGCTTGTCCCAGGGCCGAAATAAGCAATCCCGGATCAGCTAATTGGGAAAAGTCCGGTGACAGATAAACTACGAGCCCTTCACCTGCGCCCGCCAGCGTTAACACATAAGCAGTCAGGACAATTAACAGCCCAAACAGCAAGGGCATCAGTATCTTCGATGCGCGTTCGATTCCTGTTTCGACACCTCGAGCGACGATGGCAATCGTAAAAATATAAAATAGACCTGTAAACAGTAGGTTACGCCCCAGGCCTTCCTGAACCAGCCAATTCGTGGACACTCCAGCCAGGTCAACTACCGTAGCCGCCAGGAAGGCCAGCAACCAACCGGCAACGATGGCGTAAAAGCTCAGAATCAAACAGGCAGCGACGATTGATGCACTGGCAATCACATAGCCAAATTTCCGGCCTACTCCATCTGGCTGAATTTTTTGCAGGGCTGTAACGACATTTGCGCCAGCAAATCGGCCAATAATCAATTCCGCCATCAAAGCAGGATAAGCCAGCCCTAACGTCAGCAGCAAATAAACCAAAACAAAGGCGCCACCGCCATTGCTGACAACCTGAGTAGGGAACCCCCAAATATTACCTAAGCCGACTGCAGAGCCTGCTGCTGCCAGCACAAATCCGGCTCGCGAAGTAAACCGTCCGCGACCAGTAGTCACGCTTCAGCCTCGCCTGGGTCAGCCGAGAATTGGTAGCCACAACTCTCGGAAATTTTCTGGCAAGCCGCCTTCAGCAGCATCACCGGCTCACCATCAAAGTCATCATCCAGACGCTCGATGGGACCCATAACCGTGATCGCACAGATAATACTTTTGGAATGATCAAATACCGGCGCGGATATAGCGGTAAAATCAGAAAGAAGGCCACCTCGACACCGGCTAATACCCTGATCTGCTATACCCCTGAGTAGCGTTCTAACACCGCTCATTGTTGCCAAATCATCCATGTCCTGGCACTGACCGGCCTGACCGGTATTTTCCAGTTCCTTGATAAGGTAAGACTCAACAATACCGAATGGAAGATGGGCTGCAAAGTTCCGGCCTAGTGCAGATTGAATAACGGGTAAAACACTACCAATTCGCAGGTCAAAAATAGCCCGACTGTTGGCTCCGTCGACCCGATTCAAAATAGTCGGGCCTCGATTTCCCCAAACACCCAAAAACGCAGTCTGGCCTACTGCATCGGCTAGTTTCATCATAATCGGTTTTGCAAACGAAAAAACATCATGGCCTTCCAGATAACTCAATCCAAGTTTAAGCGCCAGCGAACCCAACTGATAACCGCCGGTTGTCGCATTTTGGGTTGCCATACCAATCGAACAGAAGCTCACCAGGTAGGAATGAACCTTACTAGGCGATAGACCCGTTACCTCAGAGATTTCCTTTAACATTAACTCCCTGTTGCAGCCGGCCATCACTTCAAGAATAGTAAAGCCCACCAGTATGGACTGGACACCGTTCTTTAACGGCACCGCTTTTAATGTTTTGTTAGCTGAACTCATAGATTTATCAATCCTCGCCACCATAACTAAAGCATCTTTGCAGAGCGCAAGCTGGCCCGGTAGACCCTCTCCTGCTGCCTTAGCCATGCTGACGAATGCAGCAGGAAAACTGAATCGAGCCCGAGCATGATGCTCTTTACAACTGATGAGGCCGACTCAACAGCCTTCAATGCCGGTGTAAATCGCCCTGCTGGGCTACTGATATTAAACCTGGGGATTTTGAACAGCTTCATGCCCGCTTCTCTCCGCCAGGATGGGTTCATATCTGTGTCCAATAATGCCCTGCCCCCAGGCAAAGCAAAGTGAATACCAGCGACGGCCGTCTGCCGGCCAATGATCCTGGTTATTGTTTCCATTAAGCTGCCACGATCGGGTTACGCAATGTCCCAATGCCTCCCACGGTGGTTTCGACAACATCACCCGGCCACATAAACTCCTGAGGCTGGCGTCCTGCACCAACCCCTGCCGGCGTTCCCGTTGCAATAATGTCTCCCGGCTCGAGAATAATGCCCTGACTAAGGTCCTCGATCAGGTCATTAACATCGAACAACATGAATTCAGTGGTTGAATTCTGTTTCTCAACACCGTTGACGAAACAGGTGATTCGCAGATCCTGAGGGTCTGTTATTTCGTCGGTAGTGACGATACAAGGCCCCATCGGAGCGAAAGTGTGTTGACCTTTGGAGACAATCCATTGACCACTTCGCCGACAATCCCTTGCGCTGATATCGTTTATGACGGTGTAGCCAAAAACATGCGACAGCGCATCTTCTCTGGAAACTCGATGCGCCCTGGTACCCATCACAACCGCCAGTTCGGCTTCCCAATCCAGCTGCTGGGTAATGGCCTTGTTATGTATGATCGGATCACCATCGGCAATGACAGCAGTGGGCGGTTTTGTAAAGATCACCGGCTGTTGAGGTAAATCTTCAGAGGTATCCAGAGCACGTGCAGCCTCCGCAACGTGTTCAGTGTAGTTGAGCCCGATGCCAAAGATATTCTTTCTTGGTCTAGGGATTGGGGCCAGCAGCCTGGCATTAGCAAAGGGTACGGAGGTACCGACGAGAAGACGATTATCAACGTCCTGGAGCAGTTGAGCCAGCACATCAAGAGCCACTGGACCCTGGTCAATCAGGTCCAGCATGGCATCAGGAAAGGGCACATTGGTACGTTTCCCGAACCGCTCTACATCGACAATCAACTTATCGACGAGGACACCCAAACGGGCAGCATCTTCATTCAATCTATAGGTAACAAGTTTCATGGTTGGTATCCGAGTGTGTTAAACATTGTGGCTTCTTCATTTACTTTAAATGTAATAAGTTGCATTACTGACATCCCAGTGCGTTAGACATAAATGAGTTACTCGGCAATCGTTTGATTACCACCCTGGACCTCCAGAGCTTCCTCCATGAACACGCCCAATGCTTCCATAACGGGAAAATCATTGAAGGAAAAGAGAAACGCTTCCTCTTCGTTGGAGAGATTGACATGTTCATGCCAGACCCAGGATGGAACACAAAAAATATCATGTTCCTGCCAATCAAATCGTTTACCGCCAATGACAGAATAACCCTCACCACCGGCACAGTTATACATAACATTACCGGTATGCCTGTGCGCTTTGCCATGTTGCCCGGGCGCCAGCATCTGCATCTGCGCTCCCATGGTTTGCATCGCCCATCCGCCGACCAGGGGGTTGGAAAACCTCACTGCCTGACCGTCAATGGGTGAACCTGCCTGACTTTTCGCCAGGTTAAACAGGGCATCACGCGTAGCTTTCCAGCGATAAATCATCATCGGTGAATAGGGTTTATCCCAAGTCTGACCAGAGCTCGCTAGCAGCCCCGGGTTACCATAAACCAAGGGCAAATCATTAACAGGGAAACTGGGTTTCTGCACCTTCTCGGGATAGACCTCATAGAAATTCGTCTCAAGGGCGTTCATCAAAGGGATATCCAGACCATCTTGCCATATCGACACCAGGCCGTTTTCAAAGACGCCGTGATCATGCCAGCAATTGCGCGGTGTCAGCACATAGTCATACTGACCCAATTCAATTGGGTGACCGTCAACTACGGTATAAGCGCCTCCACCCTCCATTATGAAGCGTTGTGCTGAAGCTGTATGACGATGTGCTGGCGTAATCTCTCCGGGCTTCATGACCTGCAGACCACTGAACAACCAACCCACTGCAGCAGAATGCTGCCGGCCCGCATCAGAGTCATTGACGAGCACCACGACGCGCCTGCCAGCTTCTTCGGGACTGACCAACTGCGAAGATTTAAGCACCAGAGGCCGCATATCATCATAACGCCAGATTGTCGGTGTATACCTTGTTTCTGGTTCCCATGGTTCAATCTCATTAGCTCGACGCCAGAACGCGTTAGCAGAGTGGGCTTCCAATTCCTTATAAAATGCAAGCAGCTCATCATTATCGGTGACTCTTGCGCGGCCGAGTACGTCATCGCGCTGATCCATGCCCTGTTTCGAGGATTTCGTATTCTTAGTCATGGTTTTTAGGCCTCAAATATTATGTTCTCGATCATTTCCCTTAATCCCTGGCGCAGAAAAAGGCGGGTCTCCAGCACTATTTGCTGCGTTATCAGGTTCCTGAACCACAAAACTGGTCGGCTGCAGGGCCGTGCGGTTCACCTTCAAATCGAACACATCGAAGCGATTATAATGGCCAAGAATATCGTGCATTTGTTTCGGTTGAATACAGCGATTCAGATCGATATCGGCGTAGACAATACCCTCGTCATCGACTAGACCATCACCCACCAGGTTCCCATCCGGGCCAAGGATGCCGCTAAACGCACTATTTCGACGTGACAGCAATTCTCTAGCATCCGGCGTTAAGGTTTGCATCTGCTCAATAATCTCTTCTGAGATGGTTGAACACGACACAACCGTAAACACTTTACCCTCAAAAGAGTGCGCCGCACCACGTAACTTGATCGCCTCCGCCATGTTGTAGTCCTTCGGAGCGACCGGCAGCGATATATAATTGGCAACATGAACTAATTCGCCTTGAGATAACAGCGCAAAGCGCGCCAGTGGGTTGGTGTTTTCACCACAAGCAAGCGTACCCAAGGGCCCGACATTGGTGTCGTAGACTTTAATCGTGGATCCATCGCCGCCACTCCAAACCAGTTTTTCTGCCCAGGTAGGCACTAGCTTTCGATGTCGCCCTAACAATTCGCCATCGGCCGAGATAACCAGATTAGTATTAAAAAGGGTTCCAATCCGAAGCGGATCTCGCTCGTTAATACCGATGACAATATTAACAGCATATTTGCGAGCGGCAGCGGTCAGTCTCTGTACTTCCGGCCCCGTGATTTCGATACTGTTTTCATACAAATGCTGAAACCATTCACTACCCTGGATGGGGCTGACGATCCAACTCCAGTACGGATAAGCGCACACAAAGACTTCTGGAAAGGCCACTAATTCCGCTCCATTGCGACTGGCTTCCCCGATCAGGTCACAAGCCTTGTCAACAGTCGCGTTAACGTCGAGGAATACCGGTGCGGCTTGCACCGCCGCAGCTCGAAATGAGGGAAGTTTGTTCACTTAATTACCTCCTGTATACATCTGCAGTTGCCTGACCTCATGACCAAGCGGGCTGAACGTTATATTCTTGTTTATCCCACTCACCCATAGTCATCACCTCATGAATAATGTCGACGACATCAAAGATATCCTGGAATCGCTGATACAGTGGCGTAATGCCAAAGCGCATGATGTCCGGCGCCCGGAAATCCCCAATCACCCCGCGCTGTTTAGCAGCCTGCATGATGCCGTAGCCATTTGGGTGCGAGAACGACACATGGCCACCACGGTCTGCCGCATTGCGCGAGCTGACCAGCTTGATACCGAACTGCATACAGCGGGCGTCCATGAGACCTATAAACACAGAACTCAGCGCTATCGCCTTGTCTCGCAGCGCAACCATGTCGGTACTGGTAAACAGGTCTACCCCACATTCTAAAATAGCAATCGCGATGACAGAGGGCGTACCACACTGGAAGCGGTTAATATCCGCAGCTGGCGAATACTGGTCTGAAAACCCAAACGGGTCCCGGTGACCTAACCATCCTGACAATATCGGCCAGCCACTGTTCTGGTGCCGCTCCGCGACGAATAAATAGGCTGGTGCCCCCGGCCCACCATTAAGGAACTTGTATCCACAACCAACGGCAAAGTCGACTTCGCAATCATTGACGTTAACGGGAATCGAACCCGTGCTGTGGCTCAGGTCCCAAACCACCAGGACGCCGGCCTCGTGAGCCAACCGGGTAATTTCTTTCATATCCCGGATCTGACCCGTTTTGTAATGTACTTGGGTCAGCAAAAGCACAGCAACCTGATCAGATAAATGCTCAATGACCTGGTCCGGTTCAACTATCTGCTGACAGACCTTATCACCGGCAAAGGCACTGAGCCCCTGCATGATATAGAGGTCAGTAGGGAAATTACCGGATTCAGAGAGGATCACATGCCGACCTGTATTTGCCTGAAGCGCTGCAGCCAGCATCTTAAAAAGATTGACGGAGGTTGAATCTGCGACTAAAACTTCGCCGACTTTAGCTCCAATCAAGGCACCGATTTTATCCCCGACCCGAGCTGGCGCCTGCAACCAGTCGTTTTCTACCCAGGAATCGATCAGCTTCAATCCCCACTCATCGCTGATGACTTCCTGTGCTCGCTGCCGAGCTCGGTGCGGTAATACGCCAAGGGAATTACCGTCCATATAAAGCAGATCTGGTGGCATGTCGAAAGCCTCACGCAAACCACGCAGCGGATCATCCTGATCGCGCTGCTCAAGTTCTTGTCGCGACACCACCATCGGCAGGACGCTACTCATCGTCATGGTAACGACTATCCGCTATATCATCGCCGGCATTTACATTTTCAAGCGTTGTTCGCACCGACCACAACTCCGGGAAGAAGCTGTATTCAAGCGCTTTAACAAGATAGGAAACGCCGGATGAGCCCCCTGTGCCCTTCTTAAAACCGATCACTCGAGACACCGTCTTCATATGCTTGAAACGCCACTCATGAAAATAGTACTCAAGCGCAGTAATTTTCTCTGCAAGGGTATACAGATCCCAGTTTTCCTCGACGTTCTCATAGATCGCTTTCCATAGGTTTTCAACTTCATCACTTGGCTCATACTGTTGCTGCCAATCACGATTCAATAGGTGCTCCGGCACCGTAAGGCCGCGACGGCCCAGCAACTGCAGCACCTCGTCATAAAGCGATGGCATTGCTAGCGTCGCCTTGAGTTCATCTAAAACAGCTTCATCGTCCTGATGAACAACAATCAAATCGGCATTCCTGTTACCCAGTAAAAACTCAAGCTGACGATACTGATAAGACTGGAAACCGGACGCCTTACGAAGATAGCCTCGAAAGGTGAGAAAGTCGTGCGGGGAAAGTGTGGCTAGAACCTCCCACGAGTCAATCATATGACGCTGGACGGTGGCAATTCGGTCAAAGGTTTTAAAGGCTTTGGCTAATTCATCGTCCTGAATTGCCTTTAAAGCTATTTTGACTTCATGCAGGCACAGTTTAATCCACAATTCCATGGTCTGGTGCATAATGATAAACAGCAGTTCATCGGGCTTATCAGAGACCGGGATCTGGGTGGCAAGCAGTTGTTTTGTTTGAATATGTTTGGCGTAAGTAAGACCGCTATCCCACTGAATACGCTCACCATTGATTTCCGTTTCGAAGGTTTCAACTCCATCCACGATAATGCTTTTTACTTCCATGCAATCAGGTCCGTCTAATTAAGGTTGTTTTTTTAAGGCCATCTATTTAAGGCCTTCTATTTAAGGCTTTCTATTTAAGGCTTTCTATTTAAGGCTTTCCGGCCAACTCTTGCTTGGTTAACGCTTTCAATTTACGCTTTGTAATTAACGAATTGTAGTTAAGCGCGTAATTAAGGTACTCAACTTAGAGCCAGGGCAATTACCTGCACTCGCGGCAGGGCTTAAAAACCATTATCTGATTCCAAGCCGCTCACGTTTCGACCCAATCCAGAACCAGACAACCAACTGACCAGGCAGTCTTTATTGGGGCCGTCCTCAAACCAACTTATTCAGCTTTACCGAATCTATTCAATATCATTGAACAAAATATGTCAATCTAACCAATATTTGCATATTTATACCTAACAAAGTACCAGCTATTCATTATTAATGAAATGGGGTAGGCTTATGCTATCTATAGCAAGGGTAGATCAAACGAGAAAACGAGAAAACGAGAAGAGAAGAGAAGAGAAGAGAAGAGAAGAGAATATTAAATGGCAACGCATCCACTTCGTTATCGGGCATCTACCCACCTGGCCCAACATGCCTTTCTCAATATACTGCCGCGAGTGGTTCGTTTTCGCCCTCGGACCTTGCTTGTTTGCCTCTGGTTCTTTTTTGCAGTCACCGCCTGCGCACCACCCCAGCACGATAAAACCAGCGCGGTGCTACCTGTGGACGACCAACCTAACATCCTGCTCATTCTGGTCGATGATCTCGGCTGGTCTGATCTCGGCTCGTTCGGCGGTGAAATATCCACTCCTAATCTTGATGAACTTGCCGTAGGCGGGTTGCGCTTTACCGACTTTAATACAGCACCCACCTGTTCTCCGACTCGTGCCATGTTGCTCTCTGGTGTCGACAACCATCTATCGGGTCTCGGTAACATGGCTGAAGAACTCGGTCCCAACCAGCAAGGCAGACCAGGATACGAAGGCTTTCTAAACGACCGCGTGGTATCGATAGCAAACCTGCTGAGTCAGGCCGGCTACCGAACCATGATGTCAGGTAAATGGCATCTAGGTCATTCCATAGAACTCGGACCAGAGTCACGAGGATTCAAGGATACATTCGTATTACCGGGAGGCGGCAATCACTTCAATAACAATCGGGCTATCTACATTGGTGGTGACACCAATGTAGTTTCAAAGGTTCGTTACCGAGAAAATGGTGAATGGACAGAGTTGCCTGAAGATTATTATTCCAGCGCTTATTTCACCGATAAGATGATCGAATTTCTCTCAGGCCATCACCAGCGAGCGCCCGATCAGCCCTTCTTTGCATTTGCTTCCTACCATGCCCCGCATTGGCCATTACAGGCTCCGGATGCGTTTATCGATAAATACCAGGGCATCTACGATGATGGCTATGAGCCAATCCGCCAAAAACGATTCTCTCGGTTAAAGCAACTCGGGCTTATCAAAGACGAGGTAGAGTTAACTGTTTCCAGCCTATGGCCCGCCTGGGACGAGCTCGATGAACAAACACAGGCCAAAGAAAGCCGTCGAATGCAGGTCTATGCAGGCATGGTCGAAGCCTTGGATTTTCATATCGGCCGACTCATTGATTATCTCGAGGACAGCAATGAGTTATCGAATACGGTCATCATATTCATGTCAGATAACGGCGCCGAAGGTAACGATGTTCATCATATCGTCCCTGGAAATGCTCAATGGATAGCCGAAAACTTCGATAACAGTATCGCCAATATGGGCAAGGCTAACTCCTACATTGGATATGGTCCTCGCTGGGCAGAAGTCAGTATGACGCCTTTTCGAGGCTTTAAAGGCCACGTCAATCAAGGCGGCATCGTATCACCCGCGTTTATTTCCCATCCGCATTTTCAGAGACAGCGGGAGATATACCCAGGCTATGTCTCCGTCATGGATATCTTTCCAACCCTGATGGAAATAGCCGGCCTGGAACCAACACCTGCTCCTGGAAAGATCCCTCACGAGGGTGAATCGCTGCTGTCGTTGCTTAACGCTACCAATGCCAACTTACATGCAACAGACCATATTTCTGCAACTGAACTATTCAATCGCCGATCCGTGAGGCAGGGCGACTGGAAACTGGTCTGGCAGGAGCCTCCTTATGGAACCAACGGTTGGCAGTTGTACGATCTCGCATCCGATCCAGCGGAAATAAACGATGTGTCCAAAGGCAATCCCATAAAACACGCTGAACTGATAGCCCTGTGGCAGCAATACGAGCAGGATAAAAACGTCATTATTGACCCCCTGCTTGATCTAAAATACAGTTCAACGAATCGGCATTTTGAATACTAGACAGGTTTCGGTCACAAACACGGCAATGCAGGCTCTGATCATCAACGCTCGCACCCTCAGTCAGCAGGAGACCCGTACCCCAAAGCGCTAGCATTGAATTTCTCAGGATTGATCACAACCACCTCAGGTTTCGGGGTGACTCACTGGAGTTTATAAGTGGCACCGATCTACAGATCATTTGACCAGGACACCTTGAACCGTGAATACAGCCCAAGCAGCTGCGTCGATGACTTGTCGGTGCACATCGATGAGTACCTGCAACTGAGCCTGGCCGTTAAGCAACGCGCCGAAGTGACTGGTCGAGTGCTTTTGGACCTCCCTTATGGCCCCAGACCAGCACAGCGCCTGGACCTGTTTTTAGCCGATGCGCAGGCCGCCCCGGTCAACCTTTATATTCATGGTGGATACTGGCAGGAACTAAGCAAAGATTATTCCTGTTTTGCAGCACCTCTATTTGAAGAACAAAAATTTGCTTTTGCAGCCCTGGGCTATTCACTTGCCCCACAACACACATTATCTGACATTGTCGAAGAATGCCGTTGCGCCATTGAGTGGCTCTATTTAAATGCCGAACGGCTTGATATAGACAAACACAGAATCCACATATCGGGCAGTTCCGCAGGAGCGCAACTTGCCATGATGCTGTACACCACTGACTGGGAAAAGCGAGGCCTACCGAACGATATTATCAAAAGCACTTGCGCGGTCAGCGGCGTCTATGATCTTGAACCGGTAAGATTATCGTATGTGAATGACGCTCTGGCGATGGATTCGGAGGAGGCCATAGAAAATAGCCCCATGTTCCGCACCCCAAGCGCCCTGACACCAGTGACTTTAGCTTATGGCAGCAACGAAACCAGTGAATTTAAGCGCCAATCCGATGAATACAGGCGCAAGCTCAAAGCGTTGGGAGTCCCTGTTACCTACAAAGAGATTAACAATAGAAACCATTTTGACGTCATCCTCGATCTAGCCGATGCGTCCAGTTGGCTCGCATCGTCAACGCTTAGTCATATGGACAACCGCTGAACCTGTCCCTCATCGCATACTCGCTGGATGAACAATGACTCTATTAATCCCGGTCAAAAGGGATACAGGCGAACCGGCACGCTCTTAATCCCCCTGATAAAATTATTGGGTAGGCGCTGAATATCATCAACCACTTCAATGGTATGGAATCGCTTCATGATTTCTTCCCAGAGCACACTGAGCTGAAGCTCAGCGAGCCTATTACCCATACAACGGTGTACACCGAATCCAAAAGAAACATGACTTCTGGCATTGGCTCGGTCGATGATCAGCTTGTCTGGATTGTCAAATACTGTCTCGTCCCGATTACCCGAAAGGTACCACATAACCACCTTATCACCCTCCCTTATCTGCTTGCCACCCAACTCCACATCCTGCAATGCAGTCCGTCTCATATGGATCACAGGCGTCTGCCAGCGGACCATTTCAGAGACCATATTTGGAATCAAGCCAGGATTATCACGCAATTTCTGGTATTCATCAGGATATCTGTTGAGGCCAATGACCCCACCACTGATGCTGTTTCGAGTGGTATCGTTGCCGCCGACGATGAGCAGCAGGATAGTCCCCAGGAACAGCTCCGGGTCTTCATTCATGTTTGCTGTATCGCTGTTGTGGATCAGCATGGAAATCAGGTCAAAACTGGGCGGCTGCTGAGCGCGCTCAGTCCAGAGCTGATAAAAAGAAGCAGCCGCGCCCATCAATTCCTGGTAGCGCGCGCCCATATCGATGCTGTCATCTCCAGTCACCTCTGGCACGGCAGTAGCAAGATCAGACCAGTGCACTAATTTGTGGCGCTGCTCGTACGGAAACCCAAATAGCGTTGCAAGCATACGGGCTGTCAGCTCAATGGAAACTTCCTGAACCCAGTTAAAGGTTTCACCTACCGGCAGATTTTCCAAAATATCGATAGCATTGTTTCGAATCAGCGGCTCCAGTTCGATCAGGTTTTTAGGGGCAACCGACGGCGTCACTGCTTTTCTCTGCGGTGCATGCCTGGGTTCATCCAATGTAATGAAGCTTTGACCCTGCAATTGACCCTCTTCGGTAGCATAGGGATCAACAATCGCTATACCTCCCTTTTCCGAGGAAAAAACGTGGTTATTGGTATCAACTTCTTTAATCAATTGGTGGTTAGTCACAGACCAGAAAGGGCCGTTGACCGAATCTGCGAGATAGTGAACAGGCGCTTCTTTACGAAGCCTCGAAAACCACGGCTGCCAACTATCATTCTCATAGATTTCTGGTCGACTGACATCAATCTCATCGATCGGAACGGCGCTTGCTTCTGACTCTAAATCCATTATTTTCTCCATCATAACTAGCCGAAAATAGTTTCACTTCATATAGTAGTCAAGTCTTTACTTTGCTCTCAACAAACCTATACGCTAAAACCTGTATTACCAATCTGTTATAAAAAAACCAAACCGTAATCCAACCTCAGCGATAAGCACTCGGCGGCGTAGCCGGGATTCACCCACCCGGCAGCCTAGCGACGGTTTACCTGCCTGAAGCCCACGCACTGATGGCCAGCCCTAATTGGTTTTGCTTAGTCGGTTTAACGGCCACAAGGATTCGAAAACCATCTATTTGAATCGTTGCAACTTCAGCCATCACCTCGCAGCGGACCTGCTCAGGTCAACAAAGACCCAGCATCCTTGATGGGAAAACACAGGGTTAATCAAGACTATTTCCCTCTCAGCCTGTTTACCTGAATATCCAAAACAGGGATGATAGGTTCGATAAGTTAGTTTCCACTAACGCAGTTAGTGCTCTGCCATAAATTTTAATCCAGTGGGATGGAGGTTATGCAGGAACACAACATACCTAGTCACCCAATGGACGCCATTGAAGTTCGCCCAATCCAGTTTGATTTTGACGAAATCCGCAACAGTAACCCGGTATGGAGCCAAAGCTGTCCTGATTTCTCAATATTTATCAATGCTCTGGGAATCCACGTTCCTCATTTCGAACAATTTCTGGTTCAGGTCATGCGCAGACATCGGCAAGAACTGGATAATCCAGCGCTACTGCAGGATGTAAAAGCGATTATCGGCCAGGAGTCTCACCATGCCTTTAACTTCACCAAGTGGACTAAACAACTGTCGAGCCATTATCCCGGGCTAGCAGAGATTGACCGATCCGCGAAAGCCTACTTTGAGCAATTATTCCAACGCAGGGATAAAAAGTTCCAAATTGGATTTACAGCCGGATATGAAACTTTTACGTTCCTGGGCGGCATGATTATCCTAAACCGTTATGAAGAACTCATGGCGGATGCAGATGAGAATCTTAGAGCGCTGTGGGTGTGGCACCAGGTCGAAGAAGTCGAACACGGCGCAGTCGCTTTTGATTTTTACCAGGCCTTCTATGGCCAGCATGAAGGGTACCGTCGCTACATGGTTGGGTATGCCTTTCTCCATATTTCTCTGGAAACCTTTAAAGCCTATAGAGTAATGCTAAAAGGCAGCCGCTTCACTTTAAAAAGGCGCGTTCTGGCATGGAAGTTCTTCTTTTCCTTCGCCTGGGATTTATTTGCTGCCTCACTGCCTGTCTACAGGAAGGGCTATCATCCCCGTCATCATCCGATCTGTAACCAGGCCCAGAACCCAATCGCCACCGCATGGCGCCAATACCATGCCAGTGGGCAAAATGTTAAAATCCTCAACCAGAACACGATGCAAAGCCTCACACAATAAGACGGAGATGCCATGACTCTTTCCGAAGACCCGCTACAGAGATTGATCAATCAAACCATCGGCCACGGCATGCTGGTCCTGTTTATTGGCCTGGTTGCCGGTGTCATGCTGGTATTTTCCCTGTTAGAAGTTGTCACCCTATGGCCCCTGCCTGCCTGGGAAGTTGACATCCCCGGGAGTACACGAGGCTGGCAGGCCGCGCACGTTGGTGGGATTTTAAATGGCGTCATGATCGGCTGTCTTGCACTGCTGATGCGCCATCTTCAAATGACTGGCAAGCGGGCACAATGGACAGCCTGGAGCCTGATTATCACGGGATGGGCTAACACTGTCTTTTACTGGGCAGGAAACCTGTCTTCCAACCGCGGTCTGTCGGTAACAGACACTCCCTTCGGACCAGGCGATCTGATGGGAGCAATAGCCTACCTCGGCGGCGGCTCAGGCATGGTATTTACCTTCCTAGCCGTTGCCCTGCTAGCACGGACGGCGTTTGAGACGAGCTCCAGCCCTGACTAACCAGGCCGGTTGCAGATAATCAGGTAAACCTCGCTCGCCTCCGAAATGGGCTTCATCTCACACCCTCTGCACTCACCTGGCGTTTTTTTAGCTCACTTGATTTTGCACCCTGAGATCACTTTCCATAGCTAGCACAGCAAGCCGATAGCAAGGTATCTCATCAAACAGACTAACGAATTCATATGCCCAACCAGGCAATCTACCTTGCACATAGGCTACTAATACAAGGCATCAAAGCCACAGATCCGTGTTTCCCGAACTCGAGCGTGACCTGCCAAGAAAAGAAAACCTGGCCGAATCAAGCAACCTTACCCGCCTAATTACCAGCGGCTCAGGTTCCTGCCCGGCTAAGGGTGAACCGCCACCTAAAAAAGGGCTGGCATTGCCGTATAGCTATAGCTGAGCCCAGGCCCGTTCGAACACACCGATTTCCTGCCACAGTTGTTGCCGCGCAGGGGTCGGTTTTAGCTCTAGAAGCTGCTCCTTTAACAGCAATATCAATTGCCGCGCTCGGACAAACTGGCCGGCTTGGGAATAGATTCGCGCCGCCTTGAACTTCCATTCCGGACTACTGCCAAGCGCCAGCTCTGCCGAATCCCAGCGCTCAATTGCAGCCGTAAAATTACCTCTCTGTATTTCAAGATCAGTGGCATACCGCTGCAGTTGGGGAATCAATCCAAGCCTTCCAATTGCCTGATCTATCAACAGCAGTGCCGGCCCGTAATCATCCGGTGAGCTTTCAACTTGAAGTCGAGCCGCAGCCAGGTATTCGCCGGGATGGGGATTCAAAGAACGGCTGAAGTAAAATTCAAAGTTCTCGATTGCCAGATCATACTGACCCATCACGCTGGCTGCTTTTGCCCGGTACAGATAGGACAAGGCATGGCCTGGAGCTCGTTTCAGGTATGACTCGAAATCATCATAGCTCTTTTTAAATTGACCCTCTTTGAAGTGCAGCAAGCCCATTTGGAAAGCCGTTTCAACCGGATCACCCAACTGAGCTGCCTGTTGAAGATCCCTGTGAGCTGATTTTAGATCTCCGTGCTGAATGAAAAGAGAGGCTCTCTTTAGCCAAAGCGGCTGTGACTGCGGATAGCGATCAATCAGTTCATCCAGCTGTTCAAAGCGAGTAGCGATGCCTGGATGAGCAGCACTGCAGAGACTGAACCCAGCCAGAGTGAGAACAGCCAGCTTTTGCAAAAGGTTCATCGCCTTAGGAGCCATCTCTGACGATAGTAAAATAATCCAGTACCTGACCATTTTCATCGATGAACCGTGATGTCAGCGAATGTCGATTGGCATCGAGCACCACGGACCCCTTCAGTGATAAACCATTCGAACGATGCCCTGGCTGGCCATCGGTAAATGTTCTATGGGCAGGATGAGCCAACCAATTCGGCAGACTGCATCCGAGTGTCATGCCAGGCGCACACGGATTCTCCTTGTCAGCTTTACCGGAACTCCCGGCAACCGTGTAAACCGCTTTATCATCCGCCGAGCTGGCACTGCTTATCTGCTGGTAAGCTTCCTTACCCTGACCCATTAACGGCTTTCCCTGGCTATCCGTTTCGGTATGAACACTGGGTTTGAAAGTATCAGATAAGCCATGATGTCCATTTAGATACCAGGAGCGCTCATAGGAATGAGCATGACCACTATAAACAACATCTACGCCGTGTGCTTCAAAAACCGGCGCAAACGTCTGCCGCATATCGATTTCATTTTGCTCCACATCGGAATCATGATTCTGACCCTTCGAGTAGGGTGGATGATGAAAAATAACCACGGTCCAATCCAGGGTATTCCCGTTTAAGTCATCAATTAACCAATCTCGCATAGCCAAGCGCTGCACAGGATCACGATTGGACAGCTGAGAATCAAGACTAACCACATGAACATTGCCATAGCCAAAGGAATAATACTGTTCCGTACCGCTGGCTACTCCGCCCTGTTCTGCCTTACTGGGTAAGGTAAAAATCTTTAGGTACGGCAACCCACCTGGATCAGGTCCATCGCCGTTGCTATCGTAACTATCTGGATTAGAAGACCGACTGATACCACCAAAATGACTCACCAATGGACCTTTCTCACATTGTGGCAGTCTCCTGAATAAACAGATATCAAGCGGTCCCCCGCCCATTTCATGATTGCCAATGGTCGGCCAGGTTGCAGTAGAATCGATCAGATCGGTATAAATATCAAAATAAGCGCCTTGCCATTGCTCATCGGTTCCGTCCAGATAAGCATTGTCACCCAGCAACAAAATTAAATCCAAGGGCTCACTTACTGCCTGCTCTTCATTGTATTTCAAGAACCCATCGAGCACCTCGAGGGCTTCTCCCTGATGAACAGGGTGCCCACCCTGGACTTCTGTTTCCGTACCAGAATCACCCAGCAACCAGATATGGATATTACCATCCGCAGGCAACTGCCCTGGTTTCGGCGCAGTATTAAAATGGGATACTGCGGCTGAACCTGAACCACCCAGCGTATAATAGTAGGCCGTATCCGCCTCCAAACCAGTGAGACTGACCTGATAGTGGCCGTCAACCAGCTTGCCCTCCGCTACACCTGCCAGTTGATCCGACTGCAAACCAAAACAGACCTTGCGGGCGGGCCCACGCCACTTAATGATCGCACTATGGTCTGATACCTGTTGCAGAAAAAGCCGGCTGGTAGGCTGGTCCAGGTCCGTACAGGCTGTCTCCGCAGGCTGTGCATTCACCGGCACGAATATCACCATAGCCAACACAGCAAGTGCTAAAATACAGTGATGCCAGGGAAGGTAAAACCCATACCCTGGTTCAGTAGCCAGCAGTACCAAACTGTCATTCTCGTTCATGGCTCTATCCACTTTCATTTAATAATCTCCCAATACACTCCCAATACACTCCTAATACACTCCGCCTTATCGAGGCCCCAAATTCAAGCAGTATAATCGAATTTAGCTATGACAAAGCACAGGAACAAAACAACATCTGCTCGGCCACCCTATACCAGACCCGAATTCAGGCCGGCCCCGCGGATAAAACCAAACTGTTATTCAAATAGCAATTCGATACTCAAATATATCGCTGGGTAGAGCCTGATTACTCATTCACTCGTGCGTTGTGGTAATTTTAGGAAAACAAAGGGAACAGCGATAAAACAAATGAATTTACGCGATAAAATGCAATCTGAACTGGCATCAAAAGCGCTTCTCAAACAGGCAGCCAACTATGGATTAGATTATGCCGAGCATATTCAACAAAGATCCGTATTCCCAACCCGTAACGCCATTGTCAACCTGGAGGAATTCGTCGAAGAACTTCCCGCCACACCGGGCGATGCCGAGCAAATACTGCGAGACTTACATAACCTTGGCTCACCAGCATCCGTTGCGACAACTTCTGGCCGTTATTTTGGTTTCGTTACCGGGGCAGCATTACCGGTCACCCTGGCCAGCAAATGGTTAACTGACATTTGGGATCAAAACAGCGCGTTATTCCTGATGTCCCCAATTGCCGCTAAGTTAGAGGCCGTCACCGAAGCATGGCTGCGCGAACTATTCGGTCTAACCGACCAGGTAGTAGCCAGCTTTTTAAGTGGCAGTTCTATGGCTATATTCTGCGGCCTGGCCGCCGCCCGCTTTCGGATATGCAAAAACCAGGGCTGGGACTTTAACCAAAAGGGCCATAATGGAGCGCCTGAGATTCGTATCGTCGCCGGTCATTCAGCTCATGGCAGCGTCATTAAAGCCGCAGCCCTGCTTGGTTTCGGCATTGACAACATTGAATGGGTCGACTGTGATGACCAAGGCCGCCTCATCGCATCTAACCTGCCGCCTCTCGATCACAATACGATTGTGCTGGTCCAGGCAGGTCACGTCAGTACTGGCTCGTTCGATCCCATCAACGAAATATGCGATACCGCCAACCGGGCCGGTTCCTGGGTACATATCGACGGTGCCTTTGGGCTCTGGGCTGGTGCTGTAAACAGGCTGAGCCACTTAACTGCTGGACTGGAAAAAGCCCAGTCATGGTCAGTTGATGCGCACAAGACACTCAATGCACCCTATGATAATGGCATACTGTTGTGCAGCGACCGAGAAGCCCTGGTCAATGCCTTGCAGATAAGCGGGAGCTACGTTAATTTCTCAGAGCATCGAGACGGCATGTTGTATACACCAGAAATGTCAAGACGGGCCAGAATTACAGAACTATGGGCGGCATTAAAATATCTCGGCAGGCAAGGTATCGATGAATTAGTTTTTGGACTCCACCAGCGAGCGGCGCAGTTCGCCCAGGAGCTGGCCAGCGCAGATTTTAAAGTACTTAATGAAGTCGTGTTTAACCAGGTCCTGGTTGGATTCGACTGGCCCGACGCGACCACTGCAGATTTTATTGACCAGTTGCAAAAATCAGGGGAATGCTGGGTCGGCGGGACAAAATGGGCCAATAAATCCGTCGTAAGAATCAGTGTCTGCTCGTGGGCTACCACCGCCGAGGATGTAAGCCGTTCTGTCGCTGCCTTTGTAGACGCTCGTGAGCGAGTTACCCTCTAACATCCTGACAACCCTGATTCCCTGTGTTACACCTGCTTGACAGCAAGCATTTAAAACTGCGAGCCTGAAGAACTAAACCAATGCCATTGTTGACTTCTGATGCCGTTTTCCCTTGCCACTTCAAATCGCAGTTTTATCAAGATGCACGGATTACGAAACCACTTCGTCATCGTTGATGCACGTGTTAGACCGTACCAGCCTGACCACGATGAAGTAATCCGAATCTGTGATGGGCAGATTGGCATAGGCGCAGACCAACTGGTGGTTATAGAAGAATCGGAAAATGCAGACGCCTTTATGCGCCTATACAATGTCGATGGACGAGAAGCCCAGGCATGCGGCAACGCGACTCGCTGCGTGGCAGCATTGCTCCTCAAATCTACCAAAGCATCAACCATAACAATTGAAACCCTGGCCGGGCTATTACATTGCCAGCAAGTGGCTGCCGGTCTCATCCGCTGCGATCTAGGCCAGGTTCAACCCCTCCAGAATGCCGATAAGGCTGCCTCGATACGCGCCGGGCCACTTAAAGGCGGCTTCGCAGTCGACCTGGGCAACCCCCATTTGGTGTTTTTTGTTGAGGATCCGGATGGCATTCAACTAGCGCAGCTGGCGCCCGGGGTTCAACAGAACCGCTATTTCCCTGAAAGCGTCAATGTGGGTATCGCCGGCATGGTATCCCCAACTGAGCTGACTCTGAGGGTCTATGAAAGAGGCGCAGGGCTGACCATGGCATGTGGCAGCGGTGCTTGCGCTGCGGTATTTGCCGCTCAGGAACAAGCCTTGCTCAGGCCCAATGCCACCTGCTCTGTGCACATGCCGGGTGGCTCGGTTACAGTTGACATCACTGCGGATAAGCGAGCTATCCTGACCGGGCCGATCGCCTATTGCTTTGAAGGCTTTTTGCCATGAAATCCCCATTAAGGGCTTTAACCCTATGCTGCTGTGTGTACCTGATAGGTTGTAATTCAAACCCTACAGCGCCATTAGATAATATTTTCCAGGACTACAGAGGTCAGCAACCTGGTGCTGCGCTACGTGTTCTGAAAAACTCAAAACCGATCCTGACCCGAACTTACGGCCTTGCAAATCTGGATCAACCCACAGTGATCACGGAAAACACAAATTTCCGCCTGGCCTCTATCACCAAACACATTACAGCGCTCGCGGTTCTAATGCTGGTAAACGACAACAAGCTAGGCCTTGATACAACACTCACAACCATCTTCAAAGACTTTCCGGCCTATGCTGAAGACATCACTGTCGAGCAATTATTGCAGCATCGATCTGGATTACTTGACTACGAACCCCTGGTAGCAACTGAGCCTCAGCAACAACTAAGTGATCGAGATGTATTGCAACTGATGTCACAACAGTCATCAACTTACTTTCCCCCAGGGACGCGTTATCGCTATAGCAATTCCGGCTATGCGGTTCTGGCGATGATCGTCGAACAAATATCCGGGTTAACATTTTATGATTTCCTGAGCCAGAAAATCTTCCAGCCCAGCGGCCTTGACAGGACCCTAGCTTACGTCAATGGAGTTAATTCCATCGCTGATCGAGCCTTTGGTTACACCATCTCAAACGGCGAGATAGAACCCAGTGACCAGTCACTTTATAGTGCCGTTCTCGGCGATGGAGGGGTCTATTCTTCGCTAGCGGATCTCACCCGCTGGCATGGCCTGGATTATGGCAGCCAATTAATTTCACCGGCACTCAGACAAAAAACATTAACTCCAGGCCTGGGGGATTATGGCTTTGGCTGGAGGATAGATACCTATCAGGGGCATCGGAGATATCATCACAGTGGCAGCACTAGCGGTTTCCGCCACTATATCGCCCGCTTCCCTGACGATGAGCTAACCATCATATTGCTGACCAATCGTGCAGGACCCGATGCACAACCGCTGGCAGAGAGGGTCCTTAAGCTATACCTCAAGCCCAAAAACTGAGCAGCAGGAACCCCAATACCGCCAGGCCGCCAGCAGTCAGGGCATAGGGCAATTGCGTTCTTACGTGGTCAATATGGTCGGTGGCAGAGGCCATTGACGCCACCACCGTAGTATCACTGATAGGCGACGCGTGATCACCAAAAATACCACCGGAAATCGCAGCTGCAAGTAGCAGCGGAACTGACAAGCCGAGCGTTGTCGCGATAGGGATGGCGATAGGGATCATAATGGCAAACGTTCCCCAGCTGGATCCTACTGAAAAGGCAACCAAGCCAGCTACCAGAAATACCAGCGGCGCCAGAAATACCTGAGGTACCGCCGTACTGGCAATCCCGGCCAGATAGGGTCCTGTACCCAGTAGTTTTGCAACATCGCCTAACGTTAAAGCCAGTAACAAAATCGTCGCAATCGGCAATAAGTTACCGGCTCCCTTCATGAAGACCTGCATCAGACTATTTAGGCTGGCGCGCCCTGCTGCCAGCAACATTACCCAGGAAGTAACGATACCTGCAATCACAGCCCAGAGAATCGCAAGCGACCCGGAACCTTGAATCAGGTCTCCGTCACCAGTGATCAATAACCCGATAGGCATCATCACCAGCATAGCCAGGATAGGTAAGGCCATATAAGCTGCCGAAGCCGGTTGCTCAGCATCGCTGTGATCGACATTCTCGAATCCGGGGCTATCAATCATGGGGGTGGCATCCGGCCAAGTGAGTTGACCTGCCTCGGTCCTGTTTTCGGCCAATTGCATCTGTGAAAAATTAAAATTTCTGTAAATGACGAGTGCGGATAGCAAAATGGCTATGATGGCATAGAGATTTAATGGTATCGACGCGATAAAAACTTCCAACGGGTTTTCAATACCGACTCCTTGAACCAAGCCGATGATCACTGCTCCCCAGGCATTTAGTGGTATCAACACACAAACTGGCGCGGAAGTGGAATCAATCAAATAGGCGAGCTTTTCCCTGGAAATTCGATGCCGATCAAAAAGGGGCCGACAAACCGCTCCCGCAATTAGCAGGGTAATGTTCGACTCGATGAATATGACGATACCAATAATCCAAGCCAGGCATTGGGCTCGAACGCCGTTATGCACCCAACGTCGTGTTTCCAGATAGCGTACAAATCCGCGCACCCCTCCGGAATATTCTATAGTCGCGATCATTGATCCAATGAGTAGCGTGAAGATCAGCACCCTGGCATCTCCAGGATCCGTAAATACCTGGACTACCGCATCGATACTGGACGCAATTCCCGACAAGGGATTGAACCCACTGAGCAGCGTAAACCCCATCCAGATGCCAGCGAATAACGACACAACAACCTGTTTACTCCAGACCGCCAGCACTATCGCAAGAACGGGCGGAAGTATCGAATACCAGCTTGGCTCCATTATCATCTATCCTTTACTTTACTTTACCCGATTCACAATCATTAAGGCGCACTGGACTCGCAAATTCAAGTCCGCTCAATTAAGGTCGAAAATATTCCGTGCAGCATTCACCAGGCTCCTCGCATTCGCACTGCAGTTTTCTATTGTACCGCCGAGTGAGTTACCATGAAGACTGATCCCAAAGCTTTACACACAAAAGCTTAGCTGAAAAAAGGCCTTATAAATAAAGCCTTGTAGAAAAGAAGCTTTGTAGATAAGCCTTTGAGAAAAAAGCTTTAGAGATAAAAGCTTTGCAATGAAGGCAGGCGGCTGCTCTTACCTTGAATGGAAAATAAGTATCCGCCCTGGACTGGAATACATACTGAGGTAGGCTAGATAAGGGGACCATGAGCATGCAGCAAAGCCTGAATCCAACAACGCGTATTTTGAAAATCTTAGGCCCAGGCATTTTATATGCGGCTGCCGCCGTTGGCATTTCGCATCTAGTTCAGGCCACACGGGCCGGCGCTGAATATGCACTAGGTTTAACCGTAATTGTCGTCCTTGCCTGCATCATTAAATACCCGTCACTGCGTTTTGGCGGCGACTATGCCGCAGTGACCGGCAAGAGCCTGATTTCCAATTACCGCCAACAAGGCCCTTGGGCATTTTATATTTACGCCATTGCTCAACTTTTCAGCATGGTTTTCATCATCGCAGCAATCTCATTATTTACACTTGGGCTGCTGAAAGCCTCAGTAGGAATATCGATCAATAATCTGCTTGGCGTAGGTTTACTACTGGCATTTGTCGTGTTCCTTCTGATCGGAGGGCACTATAAATTACTGGAAAAGATCACCAAGGTCATCGTTGCTGTTTTTACAGTTTTAATCATCATTGCAGTCGCGCTAGTTGCAGTCAGGATGGAATGGTCACTGGGCGCTTTCGCTGTCCCTCATATCAGTGGTGCAACACTGATGTTTATCATTGCACTCATCGGCTTCATGCCCTCACCTGCAGATGGCTCAGTCTTACAATCACTCTGGGTGTGTGCTCGAGCGGAGCAAGATGGTCAAAAACCCAAATTATCAGACGCCCGGCTTGACTTTAATATCGGCTACCTAACCAGCGTTGTACTCGCAGTTGGCTTTCTTATTCTAGGGGCAGGGGTGATACATACATCGGGCGCTGAAGTCGCGAAAAGTAACGGTGGTTTTGCCGAACAATTACTCCAGTTGTTTACAGTAACAATGGGCTCATGGAGTTTTCCATTTATTGCTGTAGCGGCTTTTTTTGTTATGTTTTCGACGCTCTACACGGTCGTAGACGGCATGACTCGCATTGCCATCGCTATTGGTGAAGAAAGTTTCCCCGGCTGGCCACCAGCAAATCCTGATAATAGTCGCGTCTACAATACGGTCATCCTGGTTCTGTGCTTAGCCGCCTTATTGGTTCTGGCAACCTTGCTCAGATCCTTTGCCGCCTTTATGGATATGACCTCGATATTGGTATTTGTAGTCAGCCCCTTAATTGCCTGGCTTAATCACAGAGCTATTTGGGGAGCCCAAATCCCGGTTGAAATGCGGCCAGGAATTTTAATGAGAATCTGGAGCCTGGCTGGTATTGCGGTCTTAAGCCTGCTAACCCTGACCTACTTTTATGTTCGATTCCTGGCCCAGTAAAGCATGTGCTGAAGCAGATTAACCCGCACCTTGCAGAGGAATCCACTGACAGGCTTGATTTGATCAGTACTACTGGAACGCAAAACCACGATAATGGTCTGCGGCAATGTCGTTACATTTGTCTCGATACGCCGGTGCACCACCGGCATAAAGCAAGAACCTTCGCTTCTGTTTATGCGCCAGGTTCTTATTCATCCCCATAAACCAGGAATCCACCTTGGAAAAAAGCATTTTTTCGGCCGTTGTCAATACATGTGCAGTCCATTCCTCCTCCGCGGCCTGGGTTGCTTCCACCTTGACCCATTTTTTATCCCGCATATACGACACCAGGTCAGTTACCCAATCGACATTCTGTTCAATACAACGGGGAATATTACAAAAGGTTGCCGCATTGTGAGGCCCTACCAGGGTCAGCATATTCGGGAAACCAGCACTTTGCAGACCAAGATAAGTTTTAGGTCCATCAGTCCATTTATCTTTTAGCTTCTGGCCATCCTCACCTCGAATATCAATCTTATCAAAAGCACCGGTAACCGCATCAAAACCAGTAGCATAAATAATCATGTCGAATTCATATTCGTTAGCCTCGGTAACGATCCCCTTAGTTGTAATCTCCTCAATTGCTTCCGAATTCAGGTCAATCAAACGCACATTGTCTTGATTATATACCTCGTAATAATTGGTCTCCATGGGTATGCGCCTGGTACCAAAGCCATGATCGGTGGGAATGAGCATTTCTGCTACCGCTGGGTCATCGACACGCTCTCGAACCTTTCGGGCCATGAAGTCGTTCATGGTGTCGTTGGCCTGCTGGTCCACCAGCACATCTCGAAAATTACCCATCCAGATGCCAAAACCCGGCTGCCCATAAAGTTTTTCATAGAAGGCTTCACGTTCTTCGGCAGTCACATCAAAGGTAGACCTTGAGTCTGCCTTGTGCAGGAAAGCGCCATGAGTTTCAGCACACCTTTTAAAAATGTCTGTGTAGCTCTTTTTTATTTCTTGCTGGGTTTGCGGATCAATCGGTGAATTTACCAGCGGCGCACAATAGTTCGGTGACCGTTGGAAAACGCTTAAATGGCCCGCCGATTTAGCGACTTCCTGAATCACCTGGACCCCGGTTGCACCAGTGCCGATAACAGCGACTCGCTTATCCCGGAAATCTATCGGTTCATGCGGCCAAAGACCGGTATGATAGGCCTCACCCCGGAAACTATCGAGACCAGTAATGTTTGGCAGGGTCGGCACTGAAATTGGCCCCAGCGCCGTAATCAGAAAAGGCGCACAAGCAGTTCTGCCCTGCGAACAAGACACATGCCAGAGATTTTTTGTTTTGTCATATCTTGCTGACTCGATTCGCGTCTGGAACTCGATATGCTTTCGTAAGTCAAATTTATCGGCAACATGATTGAGGTAGCGCAGCGTCTCAGGTTGAGCAGAGAAATGCTCCTCCCATTCCCATTCCTGTAGTAATTCTTCTGAGAAAGAATAGCCATAGCTATAGCTTTCAGAGTCAAAGCGAGCGCCCGGATAACGGTTCCAATACCAGGTTCCACCCACATCGTCAGCGGTTTCGAATACCCGAACGTTCATTCCGAGTTCCCTTAAGCAGTGAAGCTGGTACATGCCAGAGATCCCAGCACCAATAATGATAACTTCATATTGATGTGTGCTTACGGCATCCACCCTGGATTCCTCACTCGTTAAATCTGCAGTCACCTTAAACACCCCAGCTTAAGAATAGCAAAATCAAAATAGACATTACGTCTAATTAGCGGTTCCCGTAAAGCGCTTTGACCACTTTATAGCAAGTCAAAATATCAATTTGATATTTTGAGTCAAGCTGCTGAGCTAAGCTACTAAGCTACTAAGCTACTAAGCTACTAAGCTACGATTTTGAGTTAGGAACCGGAACTAAGGTGGAGGACCTGGAAAGGGCGTTAATCCTGCTGTAGCGTGCTGACCCGATCAATGTACACAATGACTACTTCAATATCATCAATGCTTACCCAGTCGATTTATTACCGGTATCAATTGATAAGCCTAGCTCGGTTACATTAGACTCTTCCAGTCTCAACTCCAGGTGACCAGCTATGCCAGATAAACAATCGATGAGCGGTGGCGAAGCCATGATTCGCTCAGCCCAGGCCAACGGCATCAAAACAATCTTCGGTATCCCTGGAGCTCAGATTTATCCTATGTTCGATGCAATGTACCGCCTGAATATGGAAACGGTGGTCTCAAAACACGAGCAGGGCGCCGCCTATATGGCCTTCGGTTATGCCAAGGCAACCGGCAACCCTGGCGCATTCGCGGTTGTACCTGGCCCTGGGGTACTTAACACAACGGCAGCGCTCTGCACCGCCATGGGCGCTACTGCACCCGTGCTATGCCTGACCGGACAAGTACCTTCTAACTATCTTGGCCAGGGACGAGGTCACCTACACGAACTAAAAGATCAAGCAGGAACGCTGCGGACCATAATCAAAGATGCTTACCATATCAGCAGTCCGGCTGAAACAAGCTCAACCGTCAACAGGTCGTTCCAGGAAATGCTGAGTAACCGGCCTGGCCCGGTTTCAGTTGAAATGTGCTGGGACACCATGGCCCAGATTCATGATGATATCGTTATCCAACCAGGTAATAAAACAATAGAAAAACCTGGATTAAATGAAGACGAGATCAGCCTGGCCGCAAACGTGCTTGCTAAAGCCAAGAACCCCTTAATCATGTGTGGTGCAGGTGCCCAACACGCCAGTGAGGAGGTAATGGCACTGGCCGATCTACTCCAGGCTCCGGTGACGGCTCTTCGAAGCGGCCGAGGCGTCGTTTCCGAAGACCATGAACTGGGAATTTCTTCCGTCGCAGCAAGAGCACTTTTTGATGAAGTCGATGTACTGGTTGGTATCGGCTCAAGGCTGGAGATGATCTACATGCGTTGGCGCAGTATGGACCTTTACGAAAAATCACCCCAAGGTGGCCCGACATTAATCCGCATCGATATTGATGCGAACGAAATGGACAGGCTGGTCCCGGACTTTCCTGTGCTGGGCGATGCCGCAACTGCCTGCACCGCTTTATATAATGCCCTGGCTAATAAGGTCAAACCCAACTCGGGACGCAGTGCCTCAATTGCGACTGCTAAGGCAAAGGCACGTCAGGCCATAGAAAAGATTCAACCCCAGATGGCTTACCTGGATGTGATTCGTGAAGTCCTTCCACGGGATGGTTTTTTTGTTCCAGAACTATCTCAAATGGGATTCACCTCCTATTATGGCTTCCCTATTTATGAACCAAGAACCTATGTCACGGAAGCTTTCCAGGGAACTCTCGGCTTCGGATTCCAGACATCCCTGGGCGTAAAAGTTGCCTGCCCCGACAAAGCTGTCGTGTCCGTTACCGGCGATGGCGGTTTAATGTTTGGTATCCAGGAACTGGCCACGGCTGTCGCCTATGACATCGGCGTTATTACCCTGGTCTTCAACAATCAAGGCTTTGCCAATATCCGCAGAGATCAGACTAATGCCTATGCAGGTCGGCTCATCGGTGCAGACTTCAACAATCCGGACTTCGTCAAACTCGCAGAATCCTTCGGTGCTGCCGGCTATCGCTGTAACAGTCCTGAAACGCTGAAACCGATCCTGGAAAAAGCACTCCGCGAAGACAAACCGGCGCTAATCGACATTGTACTGCCAAGGGGAGGAGAAATTTCCCCCTGGGAGTTCATTATGATGAAACAAAACCCATTGGTTTAGTGGCTTTCACTAACCGACTAAAACAGGAAATCTGTCGTTGTAATGAAGCACAAAACAAAGCTGGCAGATCAACCCTTTGCCACTGATCGCCCTATTCTCAGAATGATCGCGAGCAAATGAATAGCAAAACGGTGCAACCTGCAACTGCTGACTGAATAATACTGTGCCTACTGCCTAGCCACCTTAAGCGAACCATCGGATCAGGAATTAAATAGTGTTTTGTGCTTTCAACGATCCCAGGCCAGCAGTTTTAGTGCTATGTAAGGAGTCACGCTCAGCAGCAAAGTGCCATTACGATACTGCAGCAAAAGGTTCAGACAAGCTAAATTAATCTGTTCTGCAGAAACCTGAAACAGGTCAGCGGCAATATTACGTAGCATTTTACCCCGCGCAAAAAGGCCTCACAGGATAATGACATTAATCAGACTGCACCAGCCAAAAAACGCTGTCAGAAGGGTCAAGTCAGGCATGCGAGTATTCGTCCTTATCGATTCAAACTTTACGCCAATACGGCTTTAGAACAGAGCCAAAATGGTTCAGGCTATTTCCAGTTCCTTTTCCTGCACCGCCAACAAATTACCGAAGGATCAAACCAAGCCAGCAGAGCCCGGCATTACTCCTGCTAGGCTGGCAGGACTCAGGTGCTGCTACCACGCTCTCGCCTTAGACGCAGTTCCTTAAGGATTTCCTCGTGACGTTGTCGCGTTAACTTGTAATGAGAGTAACACCACAGTGATATCACGGCAAAAGCAGCTACAACAGGGCCATATAGCAAACCTAGATTAACCAAGGTGTCCGCAGGTATATCGGCTGCTGTTTTAATATCAGCACCTCTTGGCCAATTAATAATGTCCAAACCGATACCACCGACGAAATTACCAAAACCGGAGGTCGCCTTACTGGAAAAAGCTATGGCGCCAAAGAAAATACCTTCCTGCCTGACCCCCGACTGATATTCATGCTCGTCTGTGATATCTGCCATCATTGAGCCAAAAGAGATAAATGCCTGCTGAAGAATGAGCCCCTGGAAAAACTTCATCACCACCAAAGTGTAGGTCAATACCGTAGTCCCGTTTTCAGGAAACCAATCGAGTAGCCTGAATACGACCGGTATCAATTGGAAAATAGCCCAGGCACCGGTTCCAAGCAGGACCCCAAATCGCTTACTGGTGAGTTTGTGCAGTGGTGCCGTGAGAAACACCCCTAATAACAATCCCACAATAGATGCAATCTGAAGAAACAACATCTCCTCGCCGGAGAATTCCCAGAAATACTGCAACATGTATAAGTCTAAGGCACCATTGACGCCGGCCATGATAAAAACAATGAGCACACCAAAGAATAGCCACCGAAACGATTGATTACTGAAAGCCTCCTTGGCATCGCCGATCATCTGCACTAAAGGATTTTGCCTGGGTCTCTCGGGAGGTTGAGAAAGGTGAGGAATTTCTTTCTGAGTACCCCAGGCCGACCACCAGATCGTGACCACCATCATGACGCCCAGGGCCAGGGCATAAGGTGAATAATTTTCCACAGCCAGCCTTCCGCCATTATCGTCAGCAAAAAAGTAACCCAGACCAATAATCGCTGCCATAGCGCCACCTGAAGTACCGAAAAACTGCCGAAACGCTACAATCCGAGTTCGCTCCTGGTAGTTTTCTGTCATTTCCGCGCCTAAAGCCAGATGAGGCACATGGTAGAGCGTCATGGCACCACGAGTAAGCACTGCAAATATGGAGAGCCAGGCAAACAGACCCCATTCTCCCATACCCTCCGGTGGAGAAAAGAGTCCGTAAAATGCCAGCGCCAGAGGTACAGCAGAGGCATACATGAAGGGATGCCTACGACCAAACTTCGACCTGAAATTATCTGACAATGACCCTGCCAGCGGATCCGTTACCGCATCGAACATCAATGCAATGAACAGCGCTCCTCCAGCCAGGGTACCTGAAAGGCCGAGCACTTGATTGTAGTAAAATAGAATAAACAGACCGAAACCTGTATTTTTAAGCCCTTCGGCAAACTGGCCTATTCCAAAAGCAAGTTTACTGGAAAAAGGTACCAGCCGGTCGTTAGTTGATGCTTGCAAAGTAATCCCTTAAATCTGAGTGGTATTGCGTTATGCTGCCCTAGTTATATCCCGCATTCATAAACAAACTCGGTTTCAACTCAGCTGCTAGTGATTTCCTGCAACAACCCATCACCTCTGCAGACCAGCACCGTCGCATTAAACAATCCACGCGTATGCATATTGGCTAAAGGATTTTAGCTTCCTCCCCCTGATGGGTTATTCATCTCGGAAGCACAAGCGCATCATCACGAGCTATTCCACACGAAGCAGGATAGCAGTCCATACTGGGATTGTCAGACCCCGGCCTGCTTGCATTTCGAATACCCGCTGACAACACATAAGAAACCCTGATTAAGCAAAAGCGCTGGCATTCCTGTGTGCGTCAAAACAAGAAATTCATATTGAAAATAGCTGCCTCAGGTTTTCTCGACTGAAGCCTTTTTCCGCCTGGGCTAAAAAACAGCATCGCCTGACTGAAAGTTAGACTCAGAATCGATACTAAGATAGCATTGGCTGGCCATGCGGTCTCAACCTTCTGACAATTTTTCTTCTAAATTTGCACATTTTGTGCTGCGCTATCGCTGGCCAATTATTGTCTTAGCACTACTGATCTCAGTCACATCCAGTTTTGGCCTTCAGTTCATCACCATTTCCACAGAACCAAGGGATAACTTTGGACCCGACAATCCACAACTAATCGCCTTCGAGGACCTTGAAGAAAAATTCTCCAGAGTGGAAAACATCTTCATTGCAATTGCACCGGATGATGGCCAGGTCTTCACGCCTCGTATCCTGGGAATAATTGATGAATTCACAGAAGAAGCCTGGCGTACTCGCTACGTTAATCGAGTTGACTCTCTCACCAACTATCAGCACACCTATGCCGATGGCGATGACCTCATCGTTGAAAACCTTGTCGAATTCCCTGATTCACTGTCTGACGACGCGCTGGCTGAAAAGCGCAACATCGCCATTAGCGAGCCTCTGGTGGTTAATCGCCTGATTTCCGGGAATGGCCGGGTAGCCGGCATGAATATTGACTTCAGGTTCAATGATGACTCAGGAGATATCCAGGAAGATGCAACCAATTGGGTAAGGAGAAAGAAAGCCGAAATTATGGCGCGTTACCCGGATGTTAAAGTGTATGCAACCGGATCGGTAATGATTTCTGCTTCATTTTCAGAGACTGCGAGGAAAGACCTGACAACCCAGACGCCGATTATGTATGTATTCATTTTTATACTGATTGGTCTCCTGCTTCGTTCCTACGTTGGTGTATTCAGCATTTTTGTGGTCACCATGCTCAGCATAGTCAGCGCGCTGGGACTTTTCGGTTGGGCTGACAAAGTTATATCTACCATGTCTTCAACTGCACCGATAATCATACTGACCGTGGTCGTTGCGCACAGTATCCATATATTGGTCAGCTACTATCAGGGGATTCGTGATGGCCGTGAAAAATACGCGGCAATGCACGAGGCCATTGACCTTAATCTACAACCCATAATCCTAACCAGCCTCAGCACCGCTATCGGTTTTCTCAGCCTCAATTTTCTCGCCGATGTACCCCCCATACAGGATGTCGGCAACATCGTTACTGTTGGAGTGGTATTCGGGCTAATCTTTTCCCTGACCCTGCTACCCGCACTGGTCTACATTTTACCAAATAGAGTAAAACCAGCACCCTCTCGAACCGTAGCTTCGATGAATAAAATAGCAGACTGGGTAATCCAGTATCGTACCCGGCTGCTCATTGTAAACAGTACTATTGCAATTTTACTGATGTCACTGGCACCGCTGAATATCATCAGCGATCAGTTTTCCAAATACTTCAAGGAGCATCATCAGATTCGTATCGATACAGACTTCCTCGATGACTCATTAGGTGGCCTTTATCTCATCGAATACGCACTTGATACTGGAGTTGAACAGGGGGTCTCGAATCCAGACTACCTCAAACGTGTAGAAGACTTCGCCAACTGGTACCGCCAACAACCGGAAGTGATGCACGTTAGCACCTATACCGATATCTTGAAGCGGCTGAATAAGAACCTAAATGGTGACCAGGCAAATCACTATCTGCTGCCTGCCAACCAGGAACTGGCTGCACAATACTTGTTGCTCTATGAACTATCTCTGCCATTTGGGCTTGACTTGACCAATCAGTTGAACTTTGACAAGTCCTCCTCTCGAATGCGGGTGTCCTTTGCGAGCATGGCGACGCCGGATTTTGTAAACGTTCAGGAGCGCGCTAAAAACTGGCTAGGGGAACATGCTCCGGATTTCCTTCAAGAAGGCTCTAGTCTATCAATGATGTTCACCCACATCGGAATCAGAAGCATGAAAGGTAGCATCAAGGGCGCTTTGATTGCCCTGGGTTTAATCAGCATCGTGCTGATCGTTTCACTTAACTCCGTTCGCATGGGCCTGATTTCCATAATACCCAATTTACTACCTGGCATGGTCGGCTTCGGGGTCTGGTATCTGATCGAAGGTAGGGTGGGTATGTCGACTTCCATGGTGCTCGGAATCACCATGGGAATTGTCGTTGACGACACGGTCCACTTCCTCAGCAAATACATCCGTGCCAGGCGCGACCGTGGCCTATCCGTTGAAGACGGCATCCGCTACGCTTTCAGTACTGTAGGCGTGGCCCTATGGGTAACAACGCTTGTCCTGGTCGTTGGGTTCCTTATTCTGTCTACATCAGACCTGTCGATCAATGGTGATACCGGCCTGCTGGTAGCCATCGTAATTGCTATCGCACTCGCCTTTGACTTCATCCTGCTACCGCCTTTACTGATGCTTCTGGACCGTGGAAAATGGAAGCAGAGTGAATCAACCACCTTAGAACCAATATCAGATGGCGCGGAACCGATAAGCCCTAATTCGAACTGACGGCTTGTAAGTAGTTTGCAAGTAGAAGGAGTTACCTAGATGCGATACAAAACCAGTTTACGGATGGGCTTTGCTATGGTCTGTTTCCTAGCTACAGCCGCTGTCCTGGCTGGGCCTGCTGAAGACAAGGGCCTGGCTATCGCGATTGAAGCAGATCGGCGAGATCAGGGATGGAAAGACAGTAAAGTCGAAATGCAGATGATCCTGCGCAATGCCAAGGGTAATGAGAGTCGAAGGCAATTACGCCTGGCATCGCTTGAGGTGCCGGAAGATGGCGACAAGAGTCTGACTATTTTTGACACCCCCCGCGATATCAAAGGAACCGGTCTACTGACCTTTTCTCATAAGCAGGGTGATGATGACCAATGGTTGAACCTGCCCGCACTCAAGCGAGTAAAGAGAATCGCCTCGAAGAACAAATCAGGCCCCTTTGTCGGCAGTGAATTTGCTTTTGAAGATCTCTCCAGCCAGGAAGTAGAAAAATACACCTATCAGTGGCTTCGGGACGAAAACTATGAAGGCCAGGACGTGTTCGTCATTGAACGGCGTCCAATCGACCGCAATTCTGGTTATACCCGGCAGGAAGCTTGGATTGATAAAGCTTTCTACCGGCTCCTTAAAGTAGACTATTACGACCGTAAGCAGAGCCTGTTGAAAACGCTCAAGTCAACTGAATTCAAACGCTATCTTGAAAATACCTGGCGACCGTCAAAAATGTCTATGTACAACCACCAAACAGGCAAAAGTACCGACCTCCTCTGGAATCAATACAGGTTCAATACCGGCCTGAGCGACAAGGATTTCACTCGAAACAGCCTACAGCGTACTCGCTAACTGTATGCAACTAACGCTGCTTTATGCTCTGCTGATATTTAGCCTTGCAGCTGGTGCCGAGGAACGACTCTTCTGGTCCGCAGGCAGTTACTCGAAACAAGACAGCGCCCAACGTGAGGCCCGGCGTATCGCTAATGCTATCAATGTCGACACCCAGGTGCAGGCAGCCCAGACTAAGGCAGGTATCCTGCATCGCGTGTTGGTTCGGGCAACGCGACCAGATATTAAATCTGCGCTTGAGAACATCGGCATTAAGGGACCCTGGCGAGTCAGCGTTAACGACCCTGCAACGCCTTCGTTTGGCCAATTGCAGCAGCATGCAGCAACAGAACCCCAACCAGGTTTTGATGAGGTAATCCTGCCAGCGGCTGCAACTTACGCCAAAAGCAACTCAACCGTTCTCGATTCAGATTTGAACCCTACATCAAATACCATGGGAAATACTGACAACCCAGCAAATCTGGCTGGTAACAAAGAGTCTTTTTTTTTCAGCTCAGCTGACCAGGATGAACCTGCCAATAAGGGTCGATGGAGATCGGATATCGGCGTTGAGCTGAGAGCTTTTCAAAATCCCGGCATGCTCAATCTAGAGCAGAACCACGCTTCCGTCAGCTTGCAGAGCGAATATTATCGGACCTGGAACGATGGTGATGACCTGTTCGCGTTTGTTCCTTTCCTGCGCTTTGATGCCGAGGATAAGGAACGCAGTCATGCTGATATACGCGAATTAACCTGGGTACATGTAACCGACAGCTACGAGCTTCGCACAGGCATCCGCAAGGTATTCTGGGGCGTAACCGAAGCACAGCATCTGGTTGATATCAT
>JABIZD010000095.1 GCA_018666555.1 Gammaproteobacteria bacterium | reverse complement strand
TCTCCGTGCACCAGCGTAAAGGGAAACGGTGGTGGTGGTTCCATTCGGAAAAGGGGCCTTAGCATGGGGATGAGTCGCTGCATTTCAGGGTAGGCGGCAAAACGCTGGGTCTCTTCTGCCTGGCGCATACTGTCAAGAAAGAGTTCCAGCGTTTCTGAGATGGGTTGTGTCCCAACCAGCGATTGCGTCCATGACGTCTCAAGCAAAGACTCGCTGTTCCACCAGTAGCTATGCAGTTCAGCAAATTCGGTGATAACCCTTTCTGATTCAGAATCTGAGTTACCTTCGACCTGATCAGTCGGGGTTGCTGGAGCCAAATCCTCCAGGAGTAACACAAAATGATTAGTTTCTGGGTCGTATTCGTTTGCGAAGCATGCTGCGATGGCAATGCCAGGTGCCGACCGAAAGTCACGGTAGAATCCAATTTCGCGACCGTAATAATTCATTTTCGCTGCCAGGTCGCGGGTTTCAGGTTTGGGTGAAGCAAACTTTGCAATTATAGATTCGGGTAGATCGACTTGGTGAGTTTGATAGTTTAATTGGATGCGTACCAGTTGGCCCATGAAGCCTTGGCCAATGCCGATTGTTTCCAACGAAAAAGCCTCCAGGATAGATCCCGGGTAAATCCGGCTCAGTTGGTCTTGTAGCCAACCAAGAGACAGTTCATCTGCGCAGGTAGGGAAGTCAGGCATTTCGGGACTGGGCCTGTGGTACGCCTTCAGAAAGCAGATGTGGAGGCAGGTGTTGATAGTCATTCAGCCTTATGATTTCTGGGTCTGAGCTGAGCTTTATTTCTGTTATCGCTGCATTGTGCATGAGATATTGGTAGCCAAACAAAGGCTTGGTGCCGATCAGGGCTGCCATTGCATGGCATATTGCAGCTCCATGGCTTACCAGGATCAGGTTTTCTGTGGGATGATTCTGCCGCAATTGTCTGATGGTTTGAGTGAGCCGATCTGATACGACAGCAGGGGACTCACCGTTATGACCCGAGAAGTGATCATCGGCAATGGCTCTTTCAGCGTAGCGGTGTTCTCTTAGCTCCTGATAGCTTAATCCTTCCCAGTCACCAAGATGACATTCGATCAGCCCTGGCTCTGACTGTATGGGCAGGTTCATCTGATTGTTAATCAATTCTGCTGTATTCAGAGCACGTGAAAGCGGGCTGGTATAAATTCTGTGGTAAGGGACAGACCAGTTAAGTAATCGATTACCTGCAGATTTAGCTTGTTCCACTCCTCGCTCATTGAGTATAGAGTCGCTCTGTCCATGAGCGATATGGGCTTGGTTTGCGACTGTTTCGCCATGCCGGATAAACATGATGTGCTGGTCAGTCATGAGCCTTGTGTCTCCCAGTAAGGTGATCGTAACTTACGTTTATTGATTTTACCCATGGTGTTTCTACCGAGATCAGTAACGAAATCAATACTTCTGGGGCATTTGAAGTGAGACAGTCTGGCCCTGCAGAAAGCGATAATGTCATCTTCATCGCCTTGTCCAGTATTGCTATCGAGAATAACAAGGGCCTTTAATTCTTCGCCCATTTCTGAATGTGGAATACTGATACAGGCGACATCTAGAACCTGGGGATGCTGTATCAAAATCTGTTCAGCCTCTGCTGGATAAATATTAACGCCCCCGGAGACGATCATGTCGCTGAAGCGGTCTGTAATATAAACGTAGTTTTCTTCATCCATGTAAGCAATTTCACCGAGGGTAAAAACTCCGGGAGCAATATGTGCTGCTGCTGATTTTGCCGGGTCATTGTGGTAGATGACGCCCCTACCGGTTGCATCCTTGAAAAAGAGTCTCCCTTCCGTATTAGCAGGAACCTCGTTGTCGTCTTCATCGAGAATGATGGCCGTAAAAGGAGGTATGGAGCGGCCGACAGATCCCGGGTGGTTCAACCACTCCTCCGAGGTGATCATGCAGGTAGTCCCGACTTCACTGGCACCATAGGCATCCAAGAAAACCGGCCCCCACCAGTTAATCATGGCGTGCTTGACGTCCACCGGGCATTTTGAGCCCGTGTGACTTACCCGAATCATGGAGGAAACATCGTATTTTCCTTTAGTGGCTTCGGGTAGTGCCAATAATCGAACGAAATGAGTGGGTACCATGACGGTTGATGTGGTCTGGAAAGTACTGATCGCTGCGAGGGTTTTTTCAGCATCAAATTTAGTCAGAATGACTGATGGTGTTCCTGCAGCAAGTAACCTGGCACCGCTGAGCGGTCCGGTATGATACATCGGGCCTACCACCAGGTGCGGACCCGGGCTTGCCTGTGGGTTCGCTTTCAGATTGTCTAGATGCTCGGCTATGGTATCGCCCCCGGCAAACATGGTAGGAGGCAAGTGGGTTCCTTTTGGCCTTCCTGTCGTTCCAGAGGTATAGAGTAGATTCGGTCTTGGTTTAACACGGTCATCAGGCTCCTGGCTTGAGCTATCGGCGAGCCAGTCTAGCCAGTCCACAGTTTGTAGTTCAGCTTCACAGCGCCAGCCAATGACCGTGTCGACAACTGACATGCCTGCTGCTTGTAGGCCGCGCAGGCCAGTTTCCGGGCCGACAAACAGTAACCTGACGTCAGCATCATTGAGGATATAAGCGACTTCTTCTGCGCTTAGATGAAAGTTGACAGGCACCACGGAAGCACCGCTGATGAGTCCTGCTAAATTAGCCAGCGCTGTTTCAACTGCATTTTCTGCAAACACGGCGATTCTTCTGTGCTCACCCAGGTCAAGGCTTTGTAATGCATTTGCTGCACGATTCAGGATGTCGTTGATCTCACCCCAGGTTAGTTCCTGCAGGGGATCTCTTAGGGCGATTTCATTTGGGCGATCAGAGGCCAGTTCGCTGGCAAAAGCAGTCATATCAGGCTACTTCCTCAGGAACGTGTCTAACATTAACCGGGATGGCACTCATTCGAGGCATGCCAGAGATCTTGTCAAAAGTTCTATCGTCATCAACCAAGCGGTTTGTGCTGGCACCTTTACTCCTTACATCACCAAAATTATCCGGGATATCGCCCCAGGCGTGAGCCATGGAAATAACGCCGGGTTTTACATCTTTAGCGCTTTCAACCACTCCGACCAGTGAGCCGGCTGCTGCCTGAACTTCGATCAGATCGCCTGACTGAATCCCCAGGCTTCCCAGGTCCTCAGGGTTCATGTAAGCAGGATTCGTTGTACCTTTTTTTTGCAGGGGTTCGAGTTGCTGTCCAGAGGAATTAAAAACATGCTTCAATCGTCGACTGATGAGGAGGTGGGTATATTCGGTCCCTGCATCGGTGATTTTTCCGGATTGCCAGTAGGTTTCGGTGGCAACGTCAGCGAGTTGTTCAGAAATACCCGCTGGCATTAGTTGTAAAAGTGCTCCCTGATCCTGACGTCCCGGTTCAACAGTGACTTGAACCGCTTCGAAAATAGCCCCTTTACCTTGATCGGCAATCTCTTTCAATGGCACCTTGGATCCTGGTGTTAACATTTCCAGCACTTCGAACTTGCTTGGCCGGTGCTCAACTGACAACTGGCCTCCTGGCAGTTCCAGGGGAATACCTGAACGTTTTGAAAGCTCCCAGTAGATCTCCCATTCTTCCCGGCTCTGTTCATTTTTCGGCAGGATTGCACGGGTATAGTGAGAGTAGGGCTGGTCGTACCAGGTATCGGTGAGCATGGTTATATCGTCTCGCTCAAGGCTCAAGGTAGGCGCGATGATATAGTCGGCCAGTTTTGCTGTTGCTGATTTGTAGAGATCGACACAGACCAGGAGGTCTAGTTTTTCCATTGCTTTCTTTGTCTTATCCTGGTCGGGGAATGCCACGATAGGGTTACCTCCAAGACAGATCAAGGCTTTTATCTGGCCCTCACCGTCTAGAAGGATTTCATCATTCAAGGTCGCTGTAGGCATTTCTCCTATAATTTGGCCCAGGTTGCGTACCCGTGCTTTGGGCCCATGATGAAATGCCGGTTGGGCCTCCAGGACTTCTGCGCGCCTGGGTCTGGACGGTTGAAGTAGCCCGGGATTAGGGACTCTTTCACCGCTTTTATTAACCCTGCCACAGATAGAATTCAGGCATAACACAAGGTGTTCCGTGAGAATGGCCCGGGGCGCCATATTAGGGCCGGTTCCGGTGACTGCGACACCTCTGTTTGCCTCAGCAAATATCTGTGCAGCTGCGATGAGGTCGTCAGCCGCGATATTGCACCTGGCGGCAGCATATTCAGGCGTAAAGGGTGCTACTAATTGTTTTAGTTGCTCCAGGTCTTGGAGATGATGGGAACAGAATTCGTGGTCATATAAATCGTGTTTGAAAATAAAGTTGATGATGGCAGAGAGTAATGTTGGGTCCTCAGCAGGATTAACCTGCAGATGCAAGGTTGCCCGATTGGCGACTTCTGTTTTGCGTGGATCGATGACGATGACCTTCATTCCCTTTTTCATTTCTGCCCTTAGCCTTGCGTAAGGGCTAAAAGGGGGCGGGCCACCAAAAGGCGTGT
>JABIZD010000047.1 GCA_018666555.1 Gammaproteobacteria bacterium | reverse complement strand
TTGCAGCGCTGGTGATTCACGAGGACAGGGCAGCAGGTTATGGCTGGAACGTGGCATCATCTTCGCCGGGAGAAAATTATTCCATTGTTAATACGGGTGTCACTCAGAACGGTTTAAAATTACAGGGTTGGCTTCATGGTGAAGCGGCTACGCGCCTGTTTGATATTGCGGGCCTTGATCTTCAGCAATTGAGAACGGCTGCACGGCAGCCACAATTTGAGGCATTTACCCTTGATGAGGTGAGCTTCAGCGCTGACTTGGCTGTTAAGGTGGAATCCATTGAAAGTCAGAATCTGCTTGCTCGTCTTCCAGGTACAGATCAGGTGGACGAGACGATTATGGTTTCAGCGCACTGGGATGCGTATGGTATCGGAGCTGCTGATGAACAGGGTAGAGTGGTCAGGCCAGGAGCGAATGATGATGCGCTGGGTGTTGCTGGTGTCATGGAGCTGGCACGGGTATTGAAACAGGGCCCAACGCCAGCTCGAAGTATCGTATTTGCCTTATGGACTGCTGAGGAAAGTGGCCTGCTCGGATCCGCTTTTTATGCCCAGGATCCCATTTATCCAACTGCGAAGACAGTGGCTAATTTCACTCTGGATATATTGCAGACAGCGGGTTTGGCGAGAGATGTCATTCTTGTAGGTGAGGGTCAAAGTGAGCTTGAAACTGATCTTGCCCGAGCGGCGCTCACTCAGGGGCGCACTGTTACCCCAGAGAGCCTTCCAGAGAACGGATTGTTTTTCCGTGCCGATCATTTCTCGCTTGCCAAAGCAGGGGTTCCGGTACTGCTTCTTATGGGAATAGCAGGTGGTGCGGACCTGGTCGAAGGGGGGCGCTCAGCCGGTGATCAATGGGTAACTGATTACATCAGTGGTTGCTATCATCAAACCTGCGACGCCTGGGACCCGGCCTGGGACCTTAGCGGTGCTGTTCAAGATGTTGAGTTGTTTCAGTGGATCATAGAGGATCTCGCAGACTCCAGGCGTTGGCCGGAATGGAAGGAGGGTTCTGAATTTAAAGCAATTCGTCAGCAAAGCAGCCACCAGCGTCAGTAGAGATGCTGGTTTGTTCTGACTATGACTATAGTGGCTGCGGTGGCTATTTTTTCCGTTAAATAAGGCCGTACAATCAAGCCGAGGAGGCCTGTAGGTCCCCTGTTTGCTCATCAGAGCGTCTTACCAGCTTTCCTGGCAAGGCTCCGGTGTGCTCGCCCTTCTGGAAAATAATCTCGCCCGATTTAATAGTGATATCGTACCCCTCGGCCCTTTGAACAAGTCGACGGCCTTTCGCTGGCAAATCAAAAATTGCCTCAGGGCGGTGCAAGCGTAATGTTTCAAAGTCAATGATATTGATGTCCGCTATCATGCCTTCCTTTATTTGGCCTCGGTCAAACATGCCAAAGGCTGTTGCGGTATTGGAGGTCAGAGATTTGACTATAAATTCAAGTTCAAGTTTGTCACCTTTGGTTCGATCTCGCCCCCAATGGGTCATGATGAAGGTGGGCATGCCAGCGTCAGCGATCACACCACAGTGTGCGCCACCATCGCTGAGGCCAAACAGAACATTTGGATGCTCGAGCAGTTTTTTCTGAGAGTCCAGGGAAAAATTCTGGTAGCCTCCCAAGGGTTGATAGAAGAGCTCTTTTCCGTCATTTGCAATCAGAAGGTCGTACATGACTTCCATTGCATCCATGCCACGAGCTTTGGCTATGCCTGCGATACTAGCTTCAGCATCTGGCTCGTAATCAGGGTTTTCACCAAGGGGAAACACCTGGTGCATTAGGCTGTTTAGGTCCTGCATGAGCCCGCCTTTGATGATAGATTCTTCGGATAGAAGCTGTTGCTTCATATCCGGATCATTCAGCCTCTGGAGCAGGGTTGGATGATCCAGTTCGGCTAATTCCTTGCGCCAGGTCGGGTGACCAATAAATGCATGGAAGCTGGATTGCAAACCATGTAGCACGCCTGTCGGTCTGCCCGCAGCCTGGGGCCTGATTTCTCGACCTTCTTTTCTGGCCTGTTCAGCTAATTTATACATTTTACCGTTTTCATAGGCGGGGGCTGTGGTGGCAATCAGGGTAACGGTGAGTCCTGTTTGCTTTTGAAATTCAGTGACCCAGGCCCATTCCTTATCATCACCAAGGTGATCTGAAACCAGCTCGAATACGGAATTATTTAAGCCCTTCATAGCTAAACCGAGTGCCAACATCTCCTCGTTACCGGAAAAAGTACCTGGCATGTATTCGCCGTGAATATCCTTATGTAAGAGCGTCTTTGAGCTTGAGAACCCGAGCGCACCAGCCTCGACGCCTTGTCGAACCAGTGCAGCCATTTCATCAACCTCAGCACCGGATGGGGCATAATCAGTGCTGCATCGTTCGCCCATGACGTAAGCACGAATGGCACCATGGGGAACCTGCGTTGCTACATCAATTGCCCGCGGGACGGTTTCCAAGGCATCCATGTACTCAGGAAAACTTTCCCATTGCCAGTTGATACCCTCGGATAGCGCGGCGCCAGGGATATCTTCCACCCCTTCCATGAGTTCGATCAGAAATTGGCGGTCATCTTTCTTAACGGGAGCAAAACCAACACCGCAATTACCCATCACAACAGTGGTAACGCCATGCCAGCTGGATGGTGCCAGCAGTGGATCCCAGGTGGCCTGGCCGTCATAGTGTGTATGGATATCGACCCATCCGGGGGTAACCAGTTTGCCGTTCGCATCAATCTCGCGGTGGGCGGTATCGGTAATTTGGCCGATTCTGGCAATTTTGCCGTCTTGAATTGCAATATCATTGATAAAGCGATCTTCGCCGCTGCCGTCGATGATAGTACCGTTGCGGATGATCAGGTCATACATGGTGATTACCTCTAGTCGTCTAATTTATAACCAGGCGAGTACTCAGGCGCTGGTTACTCTAATGGGATGCATAGATAGTTGATCTAGAATAAACCACTTTATGACTGATTCAGCAAGGGCTGACAGGTAAAATGATATAGGCACGGAAGGATTCCAAGCGCTTTCCGCCTTTAGATTGCCTGTAGTGACTGGAACTGGGTCGGCAGGAGATCAATCTTACGGTCTCTGCTATAGGCAGCAAAATAGATAGGCCAATGCAAAACTATAGGGTCCAGATAAGTGCAGTTTTTTTGAGTAGGTTGTTATGGACAGGTTATTTATTGCGACAGCCTTTTTTAGCTGAAGTTATCTGGGAGCTTGAAGCAAGCTTGTAGAGTTACTAGCTTCTGATTCAGGTGATATCGGGAAAAGAGGCCCAGAGAAAAGTTCAGATCCATCAGTAGCGACGATGCGATCTTTGCCAATAGTCTTCGAGCAGGTCATCATCGTATAGCTCACGATAGAATGAGTCAGGGTCGCATAGCGATGGGAAGCGTATCCTGGTATCAGTTTCTTTTCTCCAACGGGCTCGTTTGACCATGGGTTGCCGATAGTTTTCAGGATCATGAATGCTCAGGACCCCGACCAGTCGTCCTTCTTCATCGATGGAATAATGCTCGATGGCAGTGGCATTTTCAGAGATTGGGTCTCCCATCCACTCACGAACGGTGGGTTGCAGGTGGGTGGTTTTGATAACCAGTGTACTTCCCTGCCATTGGCCGGATGAAAAACCCATCGGGTACCAGTCGGTATATTCAGGAGGTTGTCGTCCATCCAGGTAAATTCGTCTTAGGGTAGATCCCAGTGCTATTGTTATTTTACTGTCGCCCTGGAAAATCTCGGGTTCATTGCCTCTGAATCCCCAACTCAGAACCAGGCCAGATGGCTGGCAGCGTTGGGCGGGGAGGTCCATAACCACATTAAAATCGGCTTTCCAGTCTTTAGCAGATTGGGTCAGGTCCGCAGTCCAGCGTCTGATTCCTCCGACATCAATCACCCAGCTTCCGGACAGATCCACAGGTTTGGGCGCCGCCTCATGATGCGTATCTGTATGGGGTGTTGCGGTCCAGGTTCCGGTCGGCGCAGGACAAGCCAGTGGTAGCCTTTCGCAGAGGGATTTGATTTCCGCACTTGATTCGTTCCTCGGTCCAAATTTTCCGGACATCGATCCATCAGCTAGTGTGCCTCGAAGTGTTCTTTCGAAAGGCATGCCGGCAGCGGTGCGATCGTCGATACCCATTTCTATATCCTGCCCGGTGATGGAAAGGCGAACCGGCCCACCTTCGGCAAAAGCAACGAGTCCATTTTCAGCTTCTCGCAGTTCCAGCAGGCCTTCCATAGCGAAACCGCGCTGTACAATGGTGAGGTCCCACTTTCCCGCGAAGCTGTTGGCTGCTTTAATTTGCGGGGACAGGGAAAGTATTACGCAAAGAGAGATTAGGAGCTTCATTAACGTCCAACCTTATTCTCTAGAATTGATCCATCTGCGCGAATGATAGTGCGGATGAACATCTTCGGTGAACCATCGTAAGTCGGGTCTCCACTCATGGTTACCTTTTCACCGATTTCCAGAGTGTCCCTAACCCAGCCACGGCGTCGAAGGGCGGTCGGGTTATGGCCATGGGTATTCCATTCCGTGATTTTCCCGTCAGGTTGAGTGACGTCAACGAAAATACGAATGTGGGGTGATTTAAACCAAACATCGGTGATGACCCCAGCGATAGTCACTGACTTGTTGATGTCGAATGCAGCAAATACTGAGTGGTGCGCCTTGCTTTGTGGTGGAGCCAGCATGATAGCGAGTGCAGTTATTGTCGTGAGTAATAGAATTTTCATGTTTGGTTTTTCCAGATGGGATTTAGGCCATGTAATCTCAATTGCTCAAGCGGGCTAGGCAAAGAGATGATCATAGGCCGGTTCTATCGTCTTTGTTACCCTGACCTCGCTTTTTGTTTGTCAGGTTTGCCGGGCCAGTCTTTTTAGTTTTCGCTCCAGCAAACTCGAATTCCAGATAGTCTAGCTATAAATTGTCGCTATTACGACTTCACCTCTAAACATGGTAGGGCTTGAGCCTGATTGGATTGGACTGGACTGGGCTGGCTGGGGATAAACACTGAAGGATTGTGAATTACTTCCTAATAGGAGGTAGGCAACTGATAGGCAATACAGGTAGCGCTTCAGTTGGAAGTGTCAAAATCGATTAGTTTTATCCCGCCGTCGACTCTGTCTCCCGGGCTGCAATTAAATTGGCTGACTGAGCCGGCAGCCGGTGCATGGATAGTATGCTCCATCTTCATCGCCTCCATGACCATCAGGGCTTCACCTTTCTCGACGGGTTGACCGGTTTTGACCAGTAGGGAAACAATGATGCCATTCATCGGCGCATTTAACCCGCCAGTGTCAGCATGGGTCTCTCCGGTACCACAGTCAGGTTCGATCAGGTGGAAATGGTAAGTACCGCCGGCGGAAAATAGGGTGTAGTCGCTTTGATTCCTGACAATAGTGTATTTGCGCTGTCTTCCGTCCACGGTCATTGTTAAAGTCTGGTCCCGCAACCCCCCATGGACTTTGAAAGACTGGCTAGGAAGTCTGATGGTGTAGTGCCCATTACTGCCCTGATGCTCTACTTGCGCAGTTATCTGTTCGGAGCTGGTAGCCAGTTGAAGTTGATGGCGATGAGTCTCGTTTAATCGCCAGCTATGATTTTGATGCCAGGGTGAGTGGGGATCTCCTGATTCTGATGCCAGCACCATGGCCGTATTCAATTGCTCCTGAATCAGGTAGAAGGCCATTGCGCAGGTCAGCGTTTCATCAGTAGCAGATTCCGGTTGTAGCAAGTCACTGTGGTGTTGATCTATGAAACCAGTGTGGATTTCTGCTGCATTAAAAGCATTGTGCCCGGCTATGTGGTGCAATAGTTGGATATTAGTGGTGATGCCGCTGATATGGTAGTCGGCGAGAGCATGACAGAGACGTTGCAGTGCGCGTGCCCTATCTTCATCCCAGACGATTAACTTGGCAATCATTGGATCATAGAATACATCCACTTTATCTCCCTGTATTACACCTGTGTCGATACGCACATGTGCGTTAGCCAACGGAGGTGATAGATAGGTCAGGGTCCCGGTTTGCGGTAAAAAGTTGCTGTTCGGGTCTTCAGCATAGATTCTGGCTTCTATGGCGTGACCATTGCTGGTGATATCTGTCTGTGCCAGTGGCAGAGGCTCGCCGGCAGCGATACGGATTTGCCATTCAACCAGGTCAATCCCAGTGATCATCTCTGTTACCGGGTGCTCGACTTGAAGCCGGGTATTCATTTCCATGAAGTAATACTTGTTTTCCTGATCTAATAAAAATTCGACTGTGCCAGCGCCGACGTAGCTGATGGCCTGGGCACATCGGATGGCTGCTTCTCCCATCTGTTTTCTTAATGCAGAGGAGATGCCAGGGGCGGGCGCTTCTTCGAGGATTTTCTGGTGACGTCTCTGTACCGAGCAATCACGATCAGATAGGTAAACAGCATTGTTAGCCTGGTCACAAAAAATTTGGACTTCTACATGTCTGGGTTCAACCAGGTATTTTTCCACCAGCATTTTGGCGTCGTCGAAAGCATTCAGGGATTCCCTTATAGCTGCCGCCAGGGCGGCTTCAAATTCGGCTTCCTGCCAGATCAGTCGCATACCCTTGCCACCACCCCCAGCCGCGGCTTTCAGTAAGACCGGGTAGCCGATTTCACTGGCCTGCTGGCGTAGCAATTCTGGCGCTTGATCCTCGCCGTGATAACCCGGTATCAGTGGTACCTCTGCTGTGGCCATAATTTGCTTTGCTGCTGACTTTGAGCCCATCTTTTCGATGGCACTGGAACCTGGGCCGATAAAGGTCAGGTTGTTTTGCTCACACGCTTGGGCAAATGCAGCGTTTTCTGAAAGGAAGCCATAACCAGGATGGATAGCATCAGCATTGCAGGCCTTAGCAGCCTGGATGACTTTATTGATGTCGAGATAAGAGTCTTTCGCGGCTGCAGGGCCAATGTTGACAGCTTCATCTGCCATATTGACATGCAGGGCATCAGCATCGGCTTCGGAAAAAACAGCGACGGTTTTGATTCCCATTAAGGTGGCTGTTTTAATCACCCGGCAGGCGATCTCACCGCGATTGGCAATCAGTATCTTATTGAACATGTGCTTTGTCCTTTACATTCGGAAGATGCCGAAGCGGGAATCCTCAATGGGTGTATTCAGGGCGGCAGACAGTGATAATCCCAATACCATGCGGGTATCCAGTGGATCGATAATGCCATCGTCCCACAATCTGGCGGAAGCATAGTAGGGGTGCCCCTGGGCTTCATAGGTATCCAGGACAGGTTGTTTGAATTTTGCTTCCTCTTCAGGAGCCCAGGCGCCGCCCTTCGCCTCGATCTGGTCCCGTTTTAGCTGGGCCAGTACACCTGCCGCCTGCTCACCGCCCATGACAGAAATTCGAGCATTCGGCCACATAAACAACAGTCGGGGATCGTAGGATCGACCGCACATACCATAGTTGCCAGCGCCAAAGGAACCGCCGATGAGGATGGTCAGTTTGGGTACCTTCGCACAGGCGACCGCAGTCACCATTTTAGCGCCGTGCTTGGCAATTCCACCGGCTTCATATTGTTGGCCGACCATAAAGCCAGTGATGTTCTGCAGGAAGATCAGGGGGATTTTTCGTTGCGCACACAGTTCAATGAAGTGAGCACCCTTTACCGCGGATTCACTGAACAGGATGCCATTATTTGCCACGATACCGACGGGATAACCATGGATCCGGGCAAATCCGGTGACCAGTGTGGTGCCGAACAAGGCCTTGAACTCGGAAAATTCTGAAGCATCAACGATACGGGCGATGATTTCGCGACAATCGTAAGGTCGTCGTGTGTCAGCCGGGATAATACCGTAGATGTCCTCTGCAGGATAAAGCGGTTCAAGTGGTTCTTTAATGTCCAGGGAGATAGTTTTGGTTCGATTCAGGCGCAGAACGGCTTGTCTAACCAACTGCAGCGCATGGTGGTCATTCTCTGCATAATGGTCAGTCACCCCAGAAGTACGCGAATGTAAATCAGCGCCGCCGAGGTCTTCTGCGCTGACAATTTCACCGGTCGCCGCTTTGACCAACGGTGGTCCACCCAGGAAGATAGTACCCTGGTTCTTGACTATGATCGCTTCGTCAGCCATGGCCGGGACATAAGCGCCGCCGGCTGTGCAGGACCCCATGACACAGGCAATTTGCGGGATATTCTTTGCCGACATATTGGCCTGATTGAAGAATATGCGACCAAAATGTTCTTTGTCCGGGAAAATACCGTCCTGAAGTGGCAAGTTGGCCCCGCCTGAATCGACTAGGTAAATACAGGGCAGGTGGTTTTCTTCGGCGATGGCTTGCGCCCTAAGATGTTTCTTGACCGTGATAGGATAATAGGTGCCGCCTTTGACGGTGGCATCATTGGCTACAATCATACATTCCTGGCCGTGTATTCGACCAATCCCGGTAATGATCCCAGCGCCAGGAATGCTCTCGCCGTAAACTTCATGCGCAGCCAATTGGGATAGTTCGAGGAAAGCTGAACCTGCATCGATCAGGGTTTCGACTCGTTCCCTGGGGAGTAGTTTTCCCCTGGCAACATGTCGGGCCTGGTAAGCTTCCCCGCCGCCTAATTTAATGTCTGAAACCTTGCTGCGCAGGTCAGCAACCTGCTGACGCATGACTTCAGCGTTGCTGCTGAATTCACTGCTGCTAATATCGATCTTGGATTTAATGATGGTCATTGCCCACCTCTCAGGTGAAGGGATTGGCTAAGCGGATTCATGGAATAACTCCCTGCCAACGAGCATGCGCCGGATCTCCGAGGTACCGGCGCCAATTTCATAAAGTTTGGCGTCGCGTAGCAGCCTGCCTGTCGGGTATTCGTTGGTGTAGCCGTTGCCACCGAGTGCCTGGATTGCCTGCAGGCTCATTTGAGTGGCCTTTTCTGCCGTGTATAGAATCAATG
>JABIZD010000166.1 GCA_018666555.1 Gammaproteobacteria bacterium | reverse complement strand
ACTTCCCGCTCCAAATATTAAACCCCTGCTTGTCAGGGGTTTTTTATGTCTGCTACAGCCTGTCTCAGCGAATGTCGCACCACTGACTTCCCGCTCCAATAAAGCAAAAGCGATGTACCTTTCAGAAATGTGTCGTTTAATTTTGCTTGCTAATCTTTTTGCCCGCTAAACCGTATGAGGCATGCTCTCGCCAGCGCTCAGCATACCAATCCTGCTTCAATCACTTACGAAAACGCTTGGGTAATCTTAAAGATCGGTTATCGACAAAAGCTGGGTTAAGTCATGCCAAAGCTAATTACCCTGCAACAGAGCGAGGTGCTAATTACAAAAAACATCTGGATAAACTAAAGGGCTAAAAGCACAAAAGAATAAAAGTACAAAAAAATAAAAAGATAAAGTAACTAAGACCCAAACAATTTTCGTTTCAGCCATTCTACCGGCGTTAACCCTACAACAGTCCAGGAGACTCCCCGTCCAGGCGAACACCTCCTGCTAATCGATAAAATTCTCGACTGACCTGGCGATGCTGGGTCGCTGCATTAATGTCCCTGAAATGCTTCTGCATGGAGCAGTGCCCCTGTAATGCTGCACCTCCGGCTGCACTGTAAAGCATTGCTACGGCTTGGGTACACATCTGGGTTGCTTGCACCGCTGCGAGGCGTACTTGACGTTTATCCTCTAGCTCGACATCTGTTCCACTGATAATTTGATTCCACATTTCACCAGTACTGCCCCAGATTACATGTCTTGCACTGGCCACCAGCGCCTCTGCCTGGCCGAACTCGAACTGAACTATCGAATTACCAGTCTTGCTGGATTTACCTGTTTTTCCGTTAGCAGAAACCAGCACCTGAAAATCATCCAGTGCTCGCCTTGCAATCCCCAGCGGTACTACCGCTACCGCCGCTGCAAAATAACTCAAGGCAGGGAACCTGTAGAGTGGCGTATCAAGAACCCTTGTGATCCCATCCAGGACCATCCACCGCCCTTCCGGAACAAATACCTCGGTCACCTCAAAATCACTGCTACCCGTCCCACGCAAGCCTGAAGGATCCCAGTTCTCATGCAACAAAACCTCTTCCCGCTTGAAAAAAACCAGATGCACCGCAGGCTGACCATTGGCTAACCTGACAATTTCACCATTATCCTCTACTAAAGTCCCACCGGCGATCCAATCGGCATGATAGGCTCCCGAACCCCAGGCCCAGCGACCTGTAACCATGATGCCGCCATCAACCTTTCGACCTTTGCCAGTCGGTGCCGCCGCACCGGCAGTAATGGGGCATACCTGGGTTTCACCTTCACCTTGATGACTATAAACCTGCCTTGCCCAATGCTCGGGCATTGCCGCACCCAGATGGGCGGTTTTGGAATAGATCATTGCGCTCCAGCCAAGAGCACTGTCAGCGTATGACAATTGTTCAATTACCTTCAGATTATCCAAGACATCGAGTTCAGCCCCACCATAAACCGCCGGAATCGTCATGGCCAGAAGTCCACTGGATCTCATCAGATCAATTGCCCGCTTATTAACGCGACAATTGACTTCCGCGTCTACATTAAAGGCTTCGAGTTCCTGGCTGAGCTCGACGGCAATATTAAGTTCTGGCGCACGATTATCATTAAATTCCAAGCCAACACCTGATTAAGATAAAATGAAGCGTAGATCATAGATCAAACAATTACACAAAAACAACCTGATTACGTTGTTTTTGTTGATTTCGATGAGTTAGCCATTACAATAAACCAAAACCTGAAAAAGATACTAAACGTCATGTCAGAGTCACCAACCCACTTAGAAGAAAACAGCTTTCTGTCACGCGCACGTTATCCGAAGGGGAAAAGGAGCCTGCAAGCCATCCTTGATGCAACTTACGAAATAGTCACTTCAGAAGGCTTAACTGCTGCCTCCCAGGAGGCCATCGCCCGGCGCGCAAACGTAACGCAAAGCGCCGTGCGGCATTACTTCCCCACCAAAGAAGAGCTTTTGCTAGCTTTCTTTACTGTCGGTGTTGAGCGTCTGCAGTTGGTGATTGATAACAAAATGGCAGAAACATACGCCGATTCCAAAACCAAATTACTCAAGGTCGCAGCTACTCATCTAGATTGGATCAGTGATATAGAAGACATGTACTACTTTGAGTCGGCTGCATTCTGGGGAAGAAACCCTGGCTATCGTAACCTGCGAGAAAACTGGTATGAGGGCCTAGCCAGCCAATATCGTGATTTGATCAGTGAAATACATCCCACCTGGTCGCGCCAGGAATGTGCATCTACCAGCTTTCAAATATTAACGCTGACACTGGGCAGTTGGACAACCCTGGGCAGCACCCGGCCTATCCACCGCAATCGCAGCCCCAAAAGGCTGAAAGCCATGACGCTGGACGGGATCAACAAATTAATTTCCACCAGGACAGGAAGTGAAAAAGGAGAATAGTAAGTGCAAACCCTGAAGATTGATAAGTTAAGCGGCTCACTAGGGGCCAGCATTGTAAATTTCAGTCTACACGACCTGGCCGAAGAGGACTTCCAACAGGTCGCAAGCGCACTATGGGAGCATCAGGTGCTTGTTTTTAAATGCCAGGCTTTGCCCATCGAAGACCATATTGCCCTGGGCAAAAGGTTCGGCGCACTGCATACGCACCCTGCTGCTAGGGGTGTTAACAGTCACCCCGAAGTTTTATGGCTCAACAATCGAGGTAAAAAAAAGAACATCACTCAAGTCTGGCACTCGGATGTAAGCTGCGAGGAAAAGCCACCGTCTATCTCTGTTCTCCAGGCTATTCAAATACCACCCTTCGGTGGTGATACGATGTGGGCTAATCAGTATGAGGCCCTGGATCGATTGTCCCCGGCTTTGCGAGAAATGCTAATGCCTCTTTCTGCCGTCCACAAAAGTTTTGACCTTGAAGCGGTACATCCTGTAGTGCGCACCCACCCGGAAACCGGTCGTAAGGCCCTCTATGTAAATGGTGGTTTTACCCAACATTTTGAAGGCATGAGCGTTGCAGAAAGTAAGCCCCTGCTTGAATATCTGGTAGCGCAAGGCTCCCAGCCTGACCTGACCATGCGCCATAGCTGGTCGGTTGGCGACATTGTCATGTGGGATAATCGCTGTGTAATGCACTATGCTGTACACGACTACGCAGACTTAGGACGCGAAATGCATCGAGTCACAGTTCAAGGGGAGCAACCCATATGACCAGCACTGACGTTGAAAACCAAATTGCCGACATCCCACTAGAGCAAATTGACGTTAGCCAACCCGAACTTTTTCAAAACGATACGGTCGGCCTGTACTTTAACCGCCTGAGACAGGAATCTCCTGTTCACTATTGCCCAAACAGCCGCTTCGGCCCTTACTGGTCAGTAACTCGTTTTAACGACATCATGTCCGTTGACAAAAACCATCATGATTTCTCCTCCCAGAAGGCTGGCATACAGATCATCGATTTTAAAGCGGGTACTGAGCGAGTGAACTTTATCAACATGGACCCACCTATACATGATGAAAGGCGCAAGGTGGTTACACCCATGGTGGCACCTCCTAATCTTGCCAACCTTCAAGATACTATTCGCCAGCGAGTCATAAACATACTCGAGAGCCTGCCCCGCAATGAAACATTTGACTGGGTCGACCTGGTTTCTATCGAACTCACCACCCAGATGCTGGCTACCTTATTTGACTTTCCCTTTGAAGAGCGACGTAAGCTGACCTGGTGGTCTGACGTCGCCAGCATGGATCTCACCTCGGATGGACCCATTAATTCTGAACAACAGCGACTGGCTGAATTAAAAGATTGCCTGGATACGTTCACTGGACTACTGCAGGAGCGGGCAAGAAAACCAGTCAAAAATGACCTCATATCGATGATGGCTCACTCGGAAATGATCAATATGGATGCCCAGGAATTTATGGGGACTCTAATTCTCCTCATCATCGGAGGAAATGACACCACCCGGAATTCCATATCAGGAGGACTACTGGCACTTAACCAGTATCCCGATGAAATGCGAAAATTAAGATCTAACCCGGCATTAGTGCCGCATCTGATACCAGAGATTATCCGCTGGCAAACACCCCTTACGAGCATGCGCAGGACCACCACCCGAGCAGTCAAGCTGGGTGGTCAGGAAATCCCTGAGGGCGAAAAAGTAATGATGTGGTATCTCTCGGGTAACCGCGATGAGTCCGTCATTCCCGAGCCTGACCGGTTCATTATAGATCGAGCCAAACCCCGGCATCATCTCTCATTTGGATTTGGCATCCATCGCTGCGTCGGCAATCGTCTGGCAGAATTACAACTACGTATCCTGTGGGAAGAAATCCTGTCAAGAGACTTAAAGATCGAAGTCGTCGGCACGCCCGAGCGAACCTACTCCAATGCCGTACGCGGCTTTACTAAAATGCCAGTTCGTATCAGCGGCTAACCTTAAAGCCACTCGGAGCCCAGCTGCCTGGTCAGGATAGCCGCCAGGCCATCCTGCCCTTCCTGCTGAGCAATCGCGATTTTAAAGTAGTTCCTCAGCAAAAAACTGTAGCGTCGCCAGGTCAGATGCACCCACATTAATCTGGGTCACCGGACTGTCTTTCCAGCCCTGCAGGCGCTCTCGAATACGTTCTTTAGGGCCGCACAGGGCAATTTCATCAACCAACTGATCGGGCACAGCCGCAAACGCCTCATCGCGCTTACCCGACATAAACAAGTGCTGAATTTCATCCGCTGCATCACCAAAGCCCATTCGACCAACGTGATCCTTGTGTACATTAAAACTCTTCGCACCCATGCCGCCGACATAAAAACCGACGTTCTGTTTAATGGCGGCCCTGGCTTTATCGACATCATCATTAATCACAACCGGTACCGCTGCGGCAATTTCAAAATCGGCTGGCTTGATATTCATGGCATCGGCATACTGATCATTCATCCGATAAGGCGATAAAAACATGGGTATCCAGCCATCGCAGATCTCAGCCGCCATAGCCACATTTTTAGGGCCTTCAGCACCCAGGTAAACAGGAATATGATCACGCAGCGGATGCTGCATTAACTTCAGCGGCTTACCCAACCCAGTACCTCCATCCAGCGGCAACTGATAATGTTTACCATCAAAAGAGACTGGCTCCTGGCGTTCAATAATCTTACGGAATATCTGCATCCACTCCCGGGTCCGAGCCAGCGGTTTTGGATATGCCTGGCCGTACCAGCCTTCTACTACCTGTGGACCGGACACGCCTATGCCTAGAATCAGGCGGCCATTAGACAGGTAGTCCATGGCAACAGCATGCATGGCAGCACTGGCTGGGCTGCGCGCAGAGATCTGCATAATGGAGGTGCCCAGATTGATCCGGGAAGTGTGCGCGCCAATCCATGCCAATGGTGTAAAACAATCCATACCATAAATCTCAGGACACCATATCGTGTCGTAGCCAAGATTTTCTGCTGCCTGGGCAAGCTCAATAATCCGCTCGCCACCAGGCGCTCCCATGGGGCCAACACCTAATCCTAATTTCATCACATCTCTCCTGCTATCTGTTTGTTTATCCGTTTGTCTGTTTGAAACGGGCGAATCGCGGTATCCAGTCCATCGGTATGCACACTGGATCAAATAGGCACCGAAAGAAGACCAAATAACGGGGCTAACGATCTCCAGCCAGGCCAAGCTATAATAGTTAATTTAGACAGCCTATCAACCACTATATCCAGATCCAGATCTGCTGGTTTCAGGCAAGGACCCTGTCTACGGCTGAAGAAAGCGTATCGACCATCTTATCTATTTCCGCTTCAGAGATGACAAAAGGTGGGCCCATACAGACCACGTCTCGTACATCACCCGTTCCACCACCATAGTAAAATACCCCAGCTTCAAGGCCTGCGCCAACCACCTTGTTGGTTATTTCCTGATCAACCGGGTACGAGGACAAATCATCCCGATCACGGACTATCTCGATGGCAGCCAACAAACCCCGACCGCGCACTTCAGCCACATGTGGGTGGTTAGAGAAGGCATTATTAAGGCTTGTGTGCAGATATTGACCTAATTCAACTACCCGGTTCACATGGTCTTCTTCAACCATTATCTGTAATACTTCGGCTGCAGCAGCACAGGCCGCCGGGTGCGCCCCAAAGGTGTTGAACATAACCGGGAAGCCCGCATTCTGGATAGCGTCGCCGATTTTATCCGTTGCAAATACGCCGCCTAATGGTGCATAGCCCCCGGCCAGTCCCTTGCCCCCCACCAGGATGTCTGGCTGGATTGGCCAGTGCTGATAACCAAACTTCTTGCCGGTTCGGCCGAAACCCGTCATCACTTCATCAAGAATAAGGACGATGCCATATTGGTCACAGATTTCACGTACCTGCGGCCAGTAGTCATCTGGGGGTACAATTGCACCGCCGGAGGAACCGGTAATTGGTTCAGCCAGGAAAGCCGCTATGGTCTCTGCGCCTTCCTGTTCGATTAATGTTCTCAACTGGTCTGCATAGAAAGCGCCTGCGTCTTCATGATAGGCCCCGAGGGGACACCGCAAAGGGTAAGGCGTGTCTACTTCAAGATAGCCAGGCAAGGCAGTTTCCAGACCCTTCTTCCTGGCTGGGTGGCCGCTGATGGAAGCGGTCGCTAGAGTCGTACCGTGATAACTGATTGACCTACCGATTATACGGGTACGACCACGTTGACCAATGGCCTGTTGATATTGCAGGGCCATTTTCATAGCCGCTTCATTGGCTTCTGAGCCCCCGGAGGTGATGTGTACACGGGTCAGATACTCAGGCAGCCAGTGTTCCTGCAATACCTTAAGCATGGCTTGTCGCGAGGGTGTCAACCAGGGAGGCACGACATAGCTGTAATCCAGGGTGGCTCGAGCTACGGCATCTGCAACGCGTTGACGGCCGTGGCCGACATTAACGACTATCGCCCCGCCAGCGGCATCCATGATCTGTCTGTCACTGGCATCATACAGGTAGATGCCATCAGCTCGTTTAATAAAGGTGTTTTTACCCGCAACGAAAGGCCAGCCAAGGTCACTCATATTACTCATCTCCATTCAAACATTTCTTACAAAGCAACCCTGCCAGCAGAGACTGCCTGACGGCACTTATGCTGCTGGTACCCAACTGCCATGGAAGCCAAAAGGGATTCGCTGCGGCAGCTTGATTTCCGCAACCGGCCCAGAGCGCAGATCTTGGGCATTGAAAATCTCCAGACTGCTTTTATTACTACTGCGATCAAAAACGTAAGACAACAGATAACCCTGGTCCTCACTTTCATCCTGTTCTGCCGGCACGAATACGGGTTCTGCTCCCATTTTATCCGCACCAAACTGATGAACCTCAGAACGATCTTTAGTGAAATCGTATTTGATAATAGAATCAAAATCAGGTGTTAACGCACTGGGACCCAGACCCAATACATAGCCAAAACGATGCGCCTGACCTTCCAGACCGGGATGGATTCTCGGAAACTCAGCTGCCTTATCATCCAGTTGCTGCTGGTGGGCAGTCCCCTTTGCTAGATCCAACTGCCAGCGGGTTAATAAGGGGGGCGATTCCGTGAAGGGCCCATTGCGGTCCTTATCAAACAGCCGCTGGTAACGCATGGCATCAAACACGACATTACCCACTGTATTCTCATAGGCATTAACCGGATGAAAAATATAGCAGGGATCGATATCAAACCACTTGATCTCAGCTGCGGCATTTTTTCGGTTGAGCAGGCCAATTCTGGCCTGGTGCTTATCGTTCCAGGCCATGGGGAAATAGCCACGAGCGAGCCGAAACCAATTGAAGGTGATAGATAGATCAAGAATCAACACATAGTTTTCGGTAATGGCGCAGTCATGCACCATAGGCCTGCTACGCAGATCGATGATCTGGGTCTGCCTGACTCGGTCATCCTTACCGACAACAATATGCTGCAAACGATAACCTCTGGCAAAATCGTAACAGATGCCATGCAATTCGCCCGTGGCCGCGTCCAGTTTGCTATGGGCGGTAAAACCGCGCTTCAAAGTTCCCTGGAACGGCGCATCACTGAGCGAGCCGAGTTCTGGATCAATCTCAACCGGCGCAGCACCGGCTTCAACAATGGCGTAGATCTTACCGCTATGCGAAATGACATGGGTATTGGGGCTATTACCGTTAGCTGAGACGGGTCTATTTCGATACCACAGGGCATTGCCTGAATCCAGGCGCACACCATGCAACATGCCCTGCCCTGAAAACCAGTGATGCTTTGCCGGTTTGGGATTGTTCATGGGATTGGGACCATTCCTGACAAAAAGGCCGGACAGGTCCTGCGGAATCTGACCGATAACCTCCAGGTTAGATTCTTCGATTAAATCCGTAACCGGGGCATAGTTTTTCTGCAGATAGGGGTTTTCTTTTCTGTTTCGATGGTTCAGCATTTTTGCCTTCTTTACCCCTCTCCAGCTATTTCCAGCTATTTCCAACAGCAAGCCCGTTTTCGACTACGCCTGTGGACACAAGCATCGGCGCAGCGCCTGTTAAATTGTTTGGCCCTGACGCTGTCCTGGCCAAACCCTGCCAGGGCCTGAATGCCCGTCCTCGTACAGCTGAAAAACAAACTTCAGCTCCCACCTCGGTCTATCATGCCAGGCATCCTGATTGTACTACCAGCCGAGTCGACTGGAAAACCAGTTTTTGCCTTAACTACCTGAGTTAGCGTAACCTACGCGGAAACCAGAATACGATGACAGGGAGATTGATTTAGTGGAATTTGAGGAAGTAGTCCAGGGCAGGCGCAGCATCCGGGGTTATAGACCCGACCCAGTGCCAAAAGAAATCATCGAGGAGGTCATATCACTGGCCCTACGGGTACCGTCCTCCATGAACACCCAGCCCTGGCACCTGTTCGTGGTCACCGGTGAGCCGCTGGATAAAATCAGGAAAGGCAATACGGAGCTCAACCTGGCCGGGGTCAAGCCGTCCCGGGAAATACGCTCGCATGGTGCTTACGAAGGCGTGCACCGACAAAGGCAGATTGAAATTGCGGTACAGTTATTCGAAGCCATGGGCATCGAGCGACATGATGCCGAACGGCGCCAGGACTGGGTGCTGCGTGGTTTCCGGCAGTTTGATGCGCCATTGTGCGTCGTCGTCACCTACGATAAGGAACTCGAAGGCGGCGACATAGCCCAGTTTGATTGCGGCGCGATCGTCGCTGGCCTGGTCCAGGCTGCCTGGTCACGGGGTCTGGGTGCTGTGGTTAACAGCCAGGGTATCATGCAGTCTCCCGTGGTACGTGAACACGCTGGCATACCCGACGACCAGGTCATCATGATCTGCGTTGCCATGGGTTATCCAGACGAGGCATTCCCGGCCAATGCAGTGGTATCGAGGCGCCGCCCTGTACAAGAAGTTGCCTCTTTCGTCGGCTTCGGCGACGCCTAAACTGCAAAGCACCGCTCCAAGGGCCGCAAAGGACTAAAACAGACCGCAAAGGACCACAAAAGACCGCAAAAGAAAATAAAGGAACCCAAAGAAAGAAACGCAAAAAAAGCGCCACAAAGAAGCACTGACCTCAGCTATAGCGCGCCTCACCCAGGGTGCGGGTATCACCGGCATTGACTTCATCGAGGCTGGCCTTCAGGTCTGCCAGGTAGACATCGGTGACCTCAAGATGAAACGGTGACAGCATCAGATGCAGCGCCTTCGGCTCGGTGGTCAGGCTGGTAATCCAGCCCCGCTTGAACATGCGCCGGTATACCGCAAACACGTCACAGTCAGCATGCGCCAGGGTGGTAATGCCAAGCACGGGTTCACCCAGCACGGTAAAACCCAGCTTGGCTGCACCTGCCTCTATCAGTTCACGGGCCTGGGTTACCTGGCCCTGCTTGTGTCGATAGCCCTCGACACCCAGATAATTCATCACCGCCCAGGCTGCCGAGATAGCGCCGCCAGGGCGTGTGCCGGCTAAGGTAGGGGTAATCATGCGGCCACTGGGCCAGTCCTTGCAGTCAAAGATCATGTGCTGCTGCAGTGCCTCACTGCGAAACAGCACTGTTGAAGCCCCCTTAGCGCAGTAACCATACTTATGCAGATCAGCTGATATGGAGTGGACACTGGCAACAGAAAAGTCAAAATCGGCTATATCCGTCCCATTCATACGCACAAACGGCGCTAAATAGCCGCCCACACAGGCATCCACATGCAGCCACAGGTCTTTTTCTTCGGCTAATTGGCCTAATTCAATAATCGGGTCAATCAGGCCATAAGGGAAACTCGGCGCTGAACCCACCAGCATCACGGTATTGTCATCAATGGCCGCTGCCATGGCAGCCACATCGGCCAGCAGATCATCACCTACAGGAATCCGCCGCAACTCCAACGACATCATCATACAGGCCTTATCAAACGCGGGATGGGCCGAATAAGGAATGACTAGATTCGGCTGACCCGAGACTTTTTTATGGGCTAAGGCATAATCCCGGGCGGCTTTGACCGCCATGGTGATGGAATCCGTACCGCCGGAGGTGATATTGCCGGTCGAGCCTTCAGGGCCATGCAGCAGCCAAAGCCCCATATCAACTACATCGCGCTCCATTTGCATCAGAGATGGAAAGGCGGCCGGACCAAGACCATTTTCAGACATATACAGCGTGTAAGCTTGCTTCTGAACTTGAGCAACGTCTTCACCGGCGTTGAATACATAAACGGCCGTCTTGCCTTCCCGCCATTTGGCGTCACCCTGGCCCCGGGCAATCATATCCGGTTGCAGGGTTTCCCAGGGTGTTCCTTTGGTCGGCATGGCAAGTGGCATAAATCATCTCTCCTCGACAGGTGCCTTGATCATAACCTGCAAATGCACCATAGAACCAGATGGCGACCCTAGCCTTTGCAGCCTTAGGGTATAGCGCTGTGAGAGTTCATAAAAACCAATCGATTCAATTGCAAGACTTAATAAAAACAGGGTTTAATGGCGCTGTCATAATAGCACCGGCATCGATCCCGTTCAGCCATCGCCAGTAACAAAGGTCCCGACTATGAAAATCATGCAACCAGCCAAATTAATCAGCACCCTGCTCTTGACCATGCTGGCCGGTTATGGACCCATTGCCCTGGCCGAGTATTCGCGCAGCTACATGGACTCGCAGCCCATGAGCCACATCAATACCAATGGCGTCGAGATTGCCTATCAAGTACTCGGCCCAGAGAATGCCGAGACGGCTGTTTTAGTCATGGGCCTGGGCGCCTCACACACCGTCTGGGGAGACGATTTTGTTCGCGGCATTATCGCTGCCGGCTACCGGGTTGTTCTAATCGACAACAGAGACACCGGTGAATCGATCAGATACGCCGAGGAAGATAATCCGGTGTTGTGGTGGCAACTGCTGAAATACCGCCTGGGCCTCAACGTTTCCACGACTTACCAGCTCAGCGATATGGCCGAGGATATCATTAATGTAATGGATACTCTGGAGATAGATAAGGCCCACCTGGTTGGCGCTTCTATGGGCGGCATGATTGCTCAGGTGATTGCCGCAGAGCATCCTGAGCGAAGCCAAACCCTGGTGTCGATCATGTCCACCACCTGGGCCAAGCATCTGCCCCAACCCGACAAACAATCCACCGATGCCATTCGCAACATGGCTGATAATGAAGATGAAGAAGGCAAACGCGCTGAATTCATGAAGAAAATGGGCTTCCACGCCGAGGCCATTCCCCGCCAGGTGATGGCTATATTGCATGCAGGCGACCGTTCTGATGCCGTCAAAACTATTACCACGCCGACCCTGGTGATCCATGGCCGGGAGGATCCGTTGCTCACCGTCGAGCATGGCGAGCATACGGCCGAGCTGATCAATGAGTCCAGGCTGGTGATCTTCGAGGGTATGGGCCATAACATCCCGGATGCAGTAAGGCCGAATATCCTGAGGGAAATTGGCGAGCATCTAAGCAGCCATCCTGTCGCCGGCTTGTGATTTTCAGCAATCTAAGCTTCTACTAAACTAGCAGACCCCTTCGTTTCTACTAAACCAGCAACCTCTGGTTTCCACTGAAATAGCAAACCTATTGGTTTCTACAGAAATAGCAGGCTCAGGTTGCTTCTACAAGCAGCCTCAGGCTAACCCTTACATACCGCTTAAATCACAGCCTTTACGCGCCAGGATCGGCCTGAGCTCCCGATAAGCCGCCGGTGTCAGACTGAGCGGGATTCTCGGGTAGAGATGGTGGACGATGTGATACTGCATGCCCATGGACCACAGATTCCCGAGGGCACTTTTAAAGGCCCGGGTATCGCCATAGCGATCCTGATTCTGCCCCGGCCGATGCGGTGCCCAACTCAGGTAGTACTGAATATAGGTGATCCCAATCTGCCTGGGCAGCCACCACAGCAGTACGGCTTCCAGAGCATAACCACTCCAGGCCAGGGCGAACAGCACCGCCAGATAGATCAGCTGCAATACCAGGGCATCAATCAGCATAGGCGATTTACCCACCCGCTCGAGCGCATTGGCATAGGCCGCATTACTGGTCGAGCCAGGCTGGCGGTTCATCAGGCTGCGCCAGAAAAAATCTTTATTGGATGCGGCATGAACCGAATAATCCGGGTCCAGGCCAGGCTCATTGGTATGGGCATGATGCTCGAGATGGGTGTGCTTTAGCACCCGGTAAGGTGTGCCCAAGGGGATGGGTGACAAATGCCCTACCAACTCATTTAACCAGCGTAGCCTGCTCCCCTGCCGGCCAATAATATTGTGCTGTGCCTCATGCGACGGCAGGTAACATAGCATCACATTCAACACAGCAATAGGAAAGGCCAGCCACAAAGGCATCAACCCAAGCATGACCAGCGGAAACAATGAAAGCCAGACCAGCAGATTGATCAGTCCCCAGGCGACTGCTCCCCAGGGAACGATATGCATGTACTTGCCGGCAATGCGTCGCTCCAGGGCATCGAGTTCATCCTCACTGAGGCTATCAAGATCAACCGTGCTCATGGTTTGACCCATACCCAGCTACCGCGCAGCTGGGCAATTAAGCCGAGCTGAGCGCCGATGAACAAACCCACCGCGATCTCAGGAACGCCAACCACGGATAAGCCAGCAAAAGCCATTATCTGGGCGATGAGCGGCGCCAGCAGGCCGATGCCGAAGGCGATGGGCGAAAATAGGAATT
>JABIZD010000172.1 GCA_018666555.1 Gammaproteobacteria bacterium | reverse complement strand
TAAGGCGGGTGAGCTCTAGGATCTAAGGCGGGTGAGCTCTAGGATCTAAGGCGGGTGAGCTCTAGGATCTAAGGCGCTCGATTTGCCCCTGGGCCTGTTGGTGTTTTCAGGATAGAACAGCGCTTTTCCATAAACTAAAACGGCGCCTAAAAGGCGCCGTTATCAGTAAAAGCAGTGAAAGAACTAGTGTCTTTCTATCCGCTATTAATTTCCTCCTAGAGAATAGCTCAGCTCAAGACCCATTACTCGAGGTACTGTGGTTCCAGCAGAGTGACGCATAAACTCATCCTCGCCCTCTCTAACTACCTGCAACACACCTATGTCATTAAAGATATTGTTCACATAACCGGATATCTTCCAGTTACCGCCTGCAGATGTCCACGTGGCACGAAGGTCGAATCTATCATAATCATCGGCTTTCTCTGCTTGACTCTGGAAAGGAGAGTAGTAAACCTCGTCAATCCAGTTATACACAGCAAAAGCTACCACGTTCGAGCCGTCACTGTTCGGCCACATGTAGCTAGCCCAGGCAGTATATTTTAGCTCTGGAACCTGAAGTAACCGATTACCCTTGATGTTGACGATCTGAGCTTCAAAATTAGGAAACAGTGATTCTGGAGCGTCAATTCCTGCGGGGTCCTTAATAAACATATCTTTAGTATATTCGCTTGGCGTATAACTGAAGTTACCTCCTACAGTCAAACTATCAGTCGCCAACCAGGTCAGCTCAGCCTCGATACCACTGATCTCTGCACCCGGTGCAGGAAGTACCGATGTCGTCGTACCTGGAGCACCGCCTGGTACTAAAGGAGGGGTTACTTCGGTTGCTACAGTATGAATGGAATCATAGTCGTAAAGATAGAACGAACCGTTCAACTGCACTTTGCCATCTGCAAATTGCATTTTATAGCCCAGCTCATAGGCTACCAGTTCTTCTGGATCATATGCCGGTGTCGCACTGAAGAAAACCAGGTTATTACCACCTGACCGGTATCCAGATGTGGCTGACAAATACACCAAGATATCTTCGGTGACATTGTAGTCTAGATTAATCCGCCCAGTAGTCTTGGTATCTTTACGCGAGAATGGCCGGTACACACTGACCGCTACCGGGAAACCACCATTCACAGCCCGACTTGTGCCTCTCCAGCCGCCTGCCGCTGTCGCATCCGGGACGATACCGCCATTGACTAAATTGAAGGTAAACAGATCTGCCTCTCCCAGAGCATTGAAAAGCCCAAATGCTGGCAGGAAGCCCGCAGCAATTTCATTGTAGCGGAACAGGTTTTCCTCGGCATCGAACTTGTCATAGGCATATCGAATACCAAAGGTTAATGTAAAGTCTTCATTAATATCCCACACCCCTTGAGTATAAGCGGCAAATGCCCGTCTTTTACTATTGGTGTGATAGAGCAGATCACTACCCTTGGTATTGGGGCCATGGTAGACATCCAGATCGGGGTTAGTGCCGTTATCGCCGCCCCATACACTCAGGTGGAGGTTGTTATTCTCGGCTGGTGCCGGGTTATTGGTGGCATAGTTGACCTCACATTGAGCCATTCGCGTGGCCGGGTTCATACACAAATCCCGTGCAGAATGGAGCGTCGCCTGCTGACCATTTGCAGTGGCTGCTGGAACCCCTGCTGGGTTACCCCCGCTGATAACGCCCGGTAGCAGATTAACCACTAACTGAGTCATTGATAATCCCGGTGCAATCATAACCTGATCGTTATAGGGATTAATGAAACGATCTTCACCAACTGATGAATAAAAATCACCGCGCTGGTCTATCTCTGCATCGTAGAAGAAGACTCCGGTAGTGAAAGACAGATTATCGCTTAAGGTTGTAAATGCCTGAAGTTCGTGAGAAGAATACTCCGCCTCATGGTTAACATAGAACTGACGATCCTGGTACATGCTAGCGGTATTATCATCATCGGTAATTCTCTGATAAGACATTGAGTTCTTGCCATAAATGTACTTCAGCTCGACATCTTCGTTGACTTCCCAGGACAGCGTGAGCTGGGTGCCTTCCTGGACAAATCTTTCCCAGTTGTGACCATTAGTTGCGCCACAGACGTCATCACCTGAAATATCTCCCTCAAATACACAGGCATTATAGCGAGCAGCACTTTCCGGGCTGGTTACGCCGAAACCATCAAGCGATGCTGCAGCATTTCGAAATCCGGCAAACTCAGCCAAATCAACACCTAAACGATTGTGTTGAGCGTTGACAGAAGCCCCTGTTATCGGATCCGTATAAACCAATATTGGCTGAGAGGCGTCGTACCAAGTGCTTTGCCCATAGTTAGCAAGATTGGTATTGGTAGTATCAATTGCCCTGTAACCGGGGACGATATCCGTTGTGTTTCTATAGCCGTGGCCTTCTTCATTTAGAATGACGAGCCCACCACCATTAGCGCCACCAAACGGACGATCGATGGTCATTTCATTGTACCGCAGATCACCGGTTAAATATTCAGTCGGTGTCCACTGTAACTGGATAGCATAGTTTTCAGTGCCTAGCCCGTCAAGATCAGGACCCGGTCCGATTTCTTCAACGACGCCATCGCGGTCACGCAGGCTGAAGTTAAAACGGGCTGAGAGAAAACCATCTACCAGGGAACCGTTGATCATACCGTAGGCTTCCTGGGTACCAAAATCACCTATAATGCCCTTAACAGCAAAATCATATTCATGCGAAGGCTGATTGTATAGAATATTAATTGCCCCACCGACCGCATTTCGACCATACAGGGTGCCCTGAGGTCCGCGAAGCACCTCAATTCTCTTAACATCCCAGAAAGTCGCGGCAGTCGCCGTCAGCAAATCTTCTGAGTAAACACCATTCATATAGGTTGCAACACCGGGGTCACCGCCTAATGCGCGGAAGTTCCTGCCTACACCACGAATGGTTGCGTCATAGGGCTGGATAGTGGTTGCCGGGATAAAGTTCTGCAGGTCTTCCTGGTTTCTAATACCAAAATCGTCCAGCATCTCTCCGGTAAATGCTGTGATTGATATAGAGGTATCCTGGATTGATGCTTCCTGCCGCTCTGCCGTCACGATGACCTCTTCAATACGGCGCCCTCCTTCAGCAGCTAACAACGTTCCCGTCCAGGTTATGAGAAACCCGACGGACACTTTCCATAGTAGTTCCCCTAAATTATTATTCAGCATTGATTTCCCCTTTGATTTATCTGATTAGATTCAGAAAAAAGTGTTCGCGTTTATTAAAATTGCTCTTATTTTTTTAAGCTGGACCCTTACAGGCTTCTTTATATCCCTGATTTCAAACAAAGTAAATAAAATAACTTAGTTTTCATCCGTGTTTTAGACCGCTGAGTGGACTAATCCCATCTGACCACACCCTACGTTTTGCCTCATTGTAAGGGTTAATTCACTCAAATCAATGGAAACAACGCGCCTAGGTTGTTTTCACCGCTTCCTTTGACCCCTGGCCAACGCCTCATTTTACTTATTCTAGCGACGGCTTAGAATTAACTAACAATTTATTAGACTCTTTCAATAATGATTGCAGGCGCCATACCACCGCCTGTACACATGGTTACCAGGCCAGTATTCAGGTCTCGTCTTTCCAGTTCATCCAGCACAGTGCCGATCAGGATTGAACCCGTCGCAGCGATAGGATGACCCAGGGCCATAGCACCCCCATTAACGTTAACTTTTTCAGGGTCCAGTTTGAGATCGCGAATGAATTTCGCAGCAACCACAGAAAATGCCTCATTAACCTCAAACAGATCGATATCGTCCACCGTCATGCCAGCTCTATCTAGGACCTTTCGCGCAGCCGGCACAGGCTCATTTAACATCAGGGTCGGGTCACCACCGACCGTTGCCATGGCGCTGATCCTGGCTCTGGGCGTCCAGCCTACCCTGCCCATATAATCCTTACTCGACAAAATCAATGCAGCAGCCCCATCAACAACCCCAGAACTATTACCGGCATGATGAACATGGTTGATTTGCAAATCTGGATAGGCCCGCTTGACCAACTGATCAAACGTTTCGCCGCCATTATCAATAGGAGCATCCATAAACATATTAAAAACGGTTTTTAATTCTGCCAGTGATTCCATGGTCGTGCCTGGCCTGGGGAATTCTTCCCGGTCCAGGGCTAAGGAACCATCATCATTGAAAACCGGAATCAGACTCTTATCAAAAAAACCCTGGTCCATGGCATGTTTGGCGCGATTCTGACTTTCCACGGCCAGTGCATCCAGGTCCTGCCGGCTAAATCCCTCCAGCGTTGCTATCATATCCGCACAGATACCCTGGTGGGGCTGGGGATGAAGTTCCCGTAAATGCAGATTACCGCCATCAACGGTACGGTTATTAGTTGCGTTCCCCAGCGTTGCTGTATACGACATCATCTCAACGCCGCCGGCAACACACAGGTCATCCATGCCACTCATGATATTAGCCGCTGCCAGATTAACAGACGTAATTCCCGAACCACAGAATCGATCCAAAGTGACCGCACTCGCGCGCGTACTCCAGCCCGCATCGAGTGCAGCCATTCTGCCGACACAGGATCCCTGGTTGCCGACCTGCGAGCTGCAGCCCACGACAACATCATCTATATCTGCTGTATTTAACTGATTTCGATCAGCGATGGCCTCAAAAACTTTGGCCAGTAACCGACCGCTATGAAAACCAGCTAAAGCACCCCGACCTGCTTTACCTATGCCTCTGGGTGTCCTTGCTGCGTCAATAATGTAGGCATCTGCCATAATCGGTCTCTCTGGAGTTTTACCTGAATCAGTGATGGATGTTACCTGAAAGCAACCGCAGTGAAAATCCAAGTGATCATCCGTGCCGACTCCTAACCCTGTGATGCCTCACTGCAACAATGTGATTTTAAACATTCACTGCACCGAAGCAGACAGGATAGGGGCATGGCTAAGGCAAACCCTGGTCAAAGTTGTTTCGGACGTTAAAACCTGACTTATCCCAGTTGCACATTTTTTGCTTAAGGGAAACCTTTTCTTAAGGGAAAGACCCAAGGTCTTGGACAGGCAAGCTGTCTTGCCAGTCGCAGGAACACAATTGCAACTTGATTCATTTTCTTCCTAGAATGGTTTTTTAAACGTCCTCATACAGGACCACATTCTTAAGCTTTAGGATCGAACCCATGGAAAGCCTAGTTTTCACAATAATAGGAAATGACCGCCCCGGTCTCATTGAAAAGATATCAACCATCGTCAATCGTCATTCGGCTAACTGGCTGGGTAGCAGCATGGCTCAATTGGGCGGCAAATTTGCCGGCATGATCGAGGTAGCGGGAGAAGTAGAGCAATTATCCCAGCTCAGAGACAGCTTAGAGGAACTTAACCGTATCGGACTAACCCTGGTCATAGAAAAGGCGGTTTCTTCGACAGAACATCATCCGGAAACCCAGTTGATTTCTCTGTTTGGCCTCGACAGGCCAGGAATCATCCAGGAAATTTCCAGCGCTCTAGCTGCAAAAAAGTTCAATATTCTTGACCTGAAAACAGAAATAACCAAAGCGGCAATGACCGGCGACCCCATGTTCAATGGCCAGTTTCTGATAGAAGACACGAATCTCGATCAGAGTGAGGGACTGACCGAAACACTTGAAAAACTGTCAATTCAATTAGATATTGATATTGAACTGGCAACGGAAAGTACCATCGGCCCAGGTTAACCCATATTACAATCGAGCCACTTAAGGCAGGCTCCAAGGCCAAAGTACCTTGACCACATGCTCAGTTAAGTGAAGCAACAGCGATTTCGCTGACTCGCAGCTAAAGCGCCGTTAAGAATTAACTGCTCGGCTACCGAACAACCTGGGTCAGATGGGGAATACTGCGTCACTTGGTTGTTACTGAGATTTCCCAGCTACCGCAGGTACATTTCGCTACTGTGGTCAGGCCATTTATTTCATCCTGCGAAGCATTATCCGACGATATCCATTAACAATAAATATGTAGTAAAATTACATATTATGAGTCATTGTTGGCTTTAATTTCCATATTTATGTAATTTTGTTACAATTCACTTTTGTTTGCAGAGAGCTCTCGTGACCCAAACTAATTCCCAGATCATTGCAGTAACCGAAAACATTATCAGGCGCAGCAAATCCTTGAGAGCTGCTTATCTCAATCAGCTGGAGCAAGACAGGAACAATCTACCCAAACGCGAACAACTAAGCTGCGGCAATCTGGCGCATGGCATGGCCGCTTGCGACGCTACCGACAAGCAACAGCTAAAGATCATGGATTCAGGGAACATGGCCATTATCACAGCCTATAACGATATGTTGTCAGCCCATCAACCGTATCGTGATTATCCGGAACAATTGAAACTGGCTCTCCGCCAGATGGGCTGTACAGGCCAGGTAGCGGGTAGTGTCCCTGCCATGTGCGACGGCGTTACCCAAGGGCAAACTGGCATGGAACTAAGCCTGCTGAGTCGCGACCTGATTGCCCAATGCGCTGCTATTTCATTGTCGCACCAGATGTTTGATGGTGTTCTTGCGCTCGGCATCTGCGACAAGATTGTTCCTGGGCTACTCATAGGATGCCTGGCCTTTGGTTACCTGCCAACTATCTTTGTCCCTGCTGGGCCAATGGAATCAGGACTCAGTAATAAAGAGAAACAACGAACCCGGGAACGCTTTGCCAGAGGAGAAATAGACCGGGATGCCCTACTCGAAGCCGAACTGGCTTCATACCACAGCCCAGGCACCTGCACCTTCTACGGCACTGCCAACAGCAACCAGGTGATCCTGGAGGCTCTTGGGATGCAACTACCCGGCAGTTCCTTTATCAACCCTGATAATCCCCTGCGCGGGGAGCTCACAGCTGAAGCTGGCCGCCAACTGGCTAGAATTTCCACCCGGAGCAACAATTATCGACCCATAGGCCAGATCATCGACGAGCGGGCTATTGTTAATGCCATCGTCGCTTTACTCGCTTCTGGAGGGTCTACCAATCATAGCATTCACCTCATCGCCATCGCCCGAGCTGCTGGAATATTGATTACCTGGGATGATATTGCAGACTTATCACAAGCTGTACCGCTGTTATGCCGGGTATATCCAAATGGACAAGCCGACATTAACCACTTCCATGCTGCTGGGGGAACCGGCACCCTTTTCAATGAGTTACTCAGCGCCGGTTTTATGCATGCTGAAGCAATGACCGTGTGGGGCAAGAATTTTAGCAGTTTTAATCAACAAGCCGGACTCAAGGACAATAAACTGGTTTGGCACGACGCTCCTGCAAGCTCGCATGACCCTGAAGTATTAGCCAGTGCCGACGCGCCCTTTGCAAGCGAAGGTGGCTTACGACTTTTAAAAGGAAACCTGGGTAAAGGCATCATCAAAGTATCGGCAGTTGCCGAGCAACATCGCATCGTTGAGGCCCCTGCCGTGATTATCGATAGCCAGGATGAACTCAAACCACTGTTCGAATCCGGCGCGCTGGACAGGGACAGCATTATCGTTGTCCGCTTCCAGGGACCCAGGGCAAACGGCATGCCAGAGCTGCATAAGCTCACTCCTTTACTCAGTAGCCTGCAAGACAAGGGCTACCGAGTTGCACTAGTGACGGACGGCAGAATGTCGGGCGCTTCCGGCAAGGTTCCAGCGGTGGTACATCTGGTACCCGAAGCTGCCCAAGGTGGAAGTCTGGCTAAACTGCGAAACGGTGACAGGTTAAGGGTCGATGCCCTGCAAGGAAACCTAGAATATCTGGGAGACATGAGTGAGCTCAATAACCGCCCTGCCTGTTCTCAATCAAATCCTGACCCATTGGGTTGCGGGCGGGAGTTATTTTCTCTGAATCGGGCAAATATCAGTTCTGCCGATCAGGGCGCTTCCTACCTGTTTGCGAGTAATGATTGAAATGAAACCTTCCTGGAATCTGGTCGCTGACATCGGCGGCACTAACGCACGCTTTGCGGTATTGCTAACCGGAGAAGCTAACCATCTCTGCGAGTTCCATTACTCGGTCGAGCAGCAACCCCAGTTCCAGTTATTAATTGAATCCTTAATGCAGCAAATAGCCGGCACAACCGGCTGGTCGCATCCGCCCAGCAAGGTCTGTTTTGCTGTAGCCTGCCCTGTCGACATGGATCCTTTAGTGATAACTAATTGTCCCTGGCAATTTTCCCGCCATGACCTGCAGCAAACGCTCGATTGCGACAATATCCTCATTATCAATGACTTTGCCGCCATGGCTTATGGTGTTCAGGCAATCTCCGATGCAGACGTTACGCAAATTGGCATCGGCAGAGCCATCGTCAACAAGCCTATAGCGATCTTAGGTGCCGGTACGGGGCTCGGGATGGCCGCGCTTATCCCGGGTTCCAGTCGCTATCAGGTCATTGAGACCGAAGGTGGCCATGCCGATTTTGCACCGCTCAATGATCTGCAGATCCACATAAACGAAACTCTTAAAAAGGAATACGGTCACGTCAGTCTAGAACGACTGCTGTCTGGCCCGGGTCTGCTTAACATTTATAAGGCGTTAGCTGGCAACAGCTCTGACAAGCAGCGATTCCAGCAGCCCCGGCAATTGGTTGAAGCTGCTTTGCATGGTAGGGATGAGACCGCACTACAGGTACTGGAACTGTTTTCTGAGGTCATGGGTGCAGCCGCTGGAAATCTGGCCCTCACCTATGGTGCCAGGGGGGGCGTTTATATTACAGGCGGTGTCATTCCCCGATTTGAGCAGCTGTTTATCGCCAGCCGTTTCAGGCAAAAATTCGAAGACAAAGGCCGATTCAGGCCTTACCTGAGTAATATCCCGACCTTTCTCGTGACTAGAGATAACCTGGGCCTATTCGGTGCAGCAATGAGCCTTAACACAACAGAGTAGACAAATAATGCAACACTTACTGACCCAAAACCCCATTATACCGGTAATTACCCTGGACAGAGAGGGGGACGCTGTCCCATTGGTTGAAAGTCTGGTTTCTGCGGGTTTTAAAATCATTGAGGTCACCCTCAGGACGGATGCAGCACTATCCGCAATTGAGCGTATCCGCACGCAGTTCCCGGATCTAACCATCGGCGCGGGCACTATTTGCTCGAGCAAGCAAATCACTCAGGCAGAGATATTGGGATGCGATTTCATGGTGTCCCCCGGCGCGACCCCAGCGTTATTGGAAGGCGCCAAAAAATCACCCTTACCGCTCATTCCTGGCATATCAACGGTCAGTGAGATCATGATCGGATTAGAACTGGGATACCAGGACTTCAAGTTCTTTCCAGCAGAGTCTCTCGGTGGAGTTGCAACGCTCAAGGCTATTTTCGGGCCGTTCAGGGAGGTGCAGTTCTGTGCCACAGGTGGCATCAGCCTGGCGAACATGGGCCAATACCTCAAGCAACCCAATGTGCATTCAGTCGGCGGATCATGGATGGTGCATCCATCACTGATAGCGCAACAAAATTGGCCTGAGATTCACGCATTGTCCAAAACCGCCCTTGCCACGGCTTATACCCTGACCAAACACCGACCTGCGAGTACTTCTTAATGGACACACAGATTGATCTTGTCATTTTTGGCGCCAGGGGAGACCTGGCCAACCGCAAACTGTTTCCCGCCCTATTCTGGCTAGACCATGCCCGGCTTTTAGCGGACAGTGTTAGAATTGCTGCCGTAGCCAGAGACGACATTGATACCAGCGAATTTATAAAACAGACCGCAAAAACCCTGGAACCGATCCTAGCTAACGCATCCTCAAGTGAGATTACCTGGGACCGGTTCAGCCAACGATTCGACTATATAAAAATCGATTTTGCAGAAGCTAAACAGTATGCCACGCTGGCTGAATGGCGAAACCCTGATCGAACTATGATCTATTACCTCGCCACCCCTCCAACCTTGTTTGGCTCGATCAGCCAGTACTTGCATAGAGCAGATTGCCTTAATGAATCCTCAAGAATCGTTCTCGAAAAACCCATCGGTCACAATCAGCAGAGCTCGACATCAGTGAATGACACCGTCGCACAGTTCTTTTCAGAGCGTAACATCTACCGCATTGATCACTACCTCGGTAAAGAGACGGTACAGAACCTGCTGGCATTACGGTTTGCGAATCGCATGATTAACTCTCAGTGGGACAACACTTGCATTGACCACATCCAAATCACGGCTGCTGAGACTATCGGCATTGAGGGGCGATGGGGATATTACGACCAGGTCGGCCAGCTCAGAGACATGGTCCAGAATCATCTCTTACAACTATTGTGTATGGTTGCAATGGAACCCCCTAACTCCCTGCAAGCGGATGAAATCAGAGCAGAAAAAGTAAAAATTCTACGCGCCCTTAGCCCAATAAACTCATCGAACATAACCGAACAGGCAGTTCGGGGACAGTATTCTGCTGGCTGGATAGCCGGTACCCCCGTGGTCGGTTATACCGAGGAAGAAGATTGTAGCAATACCACCAGCGACACCGAAACCTATGTGGCGTTGAAGGCCTTTATCGACAACTGGCGCTGGGCTGGCGTGCCTTTCTATCTCAGGACAGGCAAACGCCTCAAAGAGAAAGTAACCCAAGTCATTATTACCTACAAAAACCACCCACACGCTATATTTCCAGGGCATCTGGATGAGGCGAACAATCGACTCGTGATCAGACTCCAACCCAATGAAGGCATCCAACTTGAAATGGTCTCCAAGAAGCAAAGCCTTAATGATCGGCTCAGCCTGGAAAGGCGTACGCTTAATCTTGATTTCTTTGATTCAACTGGAGATACCCGAATTCCCGATGCCTATGAGCGCCTGTTCCTGGAAGTGATAAAGGGTGATCAATGGTTGTTTGTCAGCCGAGAGGAAATTGACGCCTCCTGGAAATGGTGCGATGACCTTATCGATGCCTGGGAGGATAAAACAGTCCGAACTAATGCTTATCCAGCCGGTTCTTCAGGCCCTTCCAGAGCCGAGATACTCATTGAGAAGGACCAACGCAGCTGGTACGAAAACTAACCATGCACTTGAAAACGTTTACGAATCCATCAACCCTGCATACCGCACTGAGCGACCACATAACAGACCTGCTTAACCAGGCAATAGACCGGTCTGGCCGGGCCAGCCTGGTGGTACCTGGGGGCTCCACGCCTATAACCTTGTTTAATCAGTTATCCACCGTGCCATTACCCTGGTCAAAAGTCCTGGTTACCCTGAGCGACGAACGTTGGGTCGATGATAACCACCCAGACAGCAATGCGAAACTGGTCAAAAGCCAGCTCCTCATTAACCTAGCCAGCAAGGCCCACTTTCTGCCATTAAACCACAGCAAATCTAGTGTCAGCGAGGCAGCCATAGCCGCGAACAAGCAACTTTCCAGCCAGCCCACTTTCGATATTACCTTGCTAGGCATGGGAAGCGATGGTCATACTGCCTCACTATTCCCGGGTTCGCAGGCGCTAAAATCGGGCCTGGATCTGAACAACTCAAACTCGAGTATTGCCATCACACCAGCCAATTCGAATCATCCTCGAATCAGCCTGACCCTGCCGCGACTGCTGGACAGCCACCAGTTAATCCTGTTTTTCAGAGGCCAAGCAAAGCACGAAGTATTTTTAGAGGCGAAGCAGACGGATGATATCTATCGCCTACCCATCGCCGCCATCATCAAACAAGACCGGACCCCGCTGACTGCCTACTGGGCACCCTGACCGAGATCAAAAGACCAGACAATCCTGAAAATTTTACATTCCCCATTGATTGGCCATGGCCAGAACCGGCTCTTCTTTCGTTATAAATTCCAATAATACGGGCCGGCCTGCCTGGGTCTGATCAATACCTCGACGCAGTGCCGCCGAGACGTCAGATGCCTGCTCGATACGCTCAGCATAGCCGCCCATGGCAATAGCCATAGCTGTATAATCTCCTCCCAGTGAACTTGACTGGAAGCGCTCAACCGCATCAGGCATATAAGCACCATAACCGCCCATAACGCCATTATTCACCAACACGGTCATTATCGGCAGTTTGGACCGTACCGCTGTTTCAAAATCATTGGCTGTCTGGCCGAAACCAGCATCGCCAATAAAGTTAACAGACAGCCAATCAGGTCGAGCCAGCTTACTGCCCATTGCCATGCCAAGCGAGGAGCCCAGGTGAGTTGATTTACCCCAGCCCAGGTAACCTCTCGGCGTGACCGCTTGATAAAAAGGCACTATCTGATCTCGAGGGTTGCCGGCATCATGCGTCACGACCGATTTGGTTTTATCAAATAAGGTGTTCATTTCGTGAATCACCCGATAAGGAGAAATGGCTCCTGCGTCATCACACAAGAGACGCTCCGACCAATCATTAAAAAAATCTGTTTTTAACTGGTCTATTTCTGCAATCATGTCGTCGGATCGAGCTCGACCAGACTCCCCCAGCTTCTGCTTGGCCAGGCTGATAAGCTGTTTCAATACCAGCCCAGCATCTCCTATCGCCGCACAGGTAACAGGGCGACACTTTGCAATATCAGCCGGTGCATTTGTAATCTGACCCAAGACAGCATCTTTCGGCATCCGCGCAGTAAAATCATTGATGGTAAAACTGGTGCCAATGCCAAGGATAAAATCTGACTCATTAGCAAAATGGGCTGCAGCTTTGGTAATCGTACGACCGGCAGTGCCAAGAGACAGCTCGTGAGTTTCAGGGAAAGCACTCTTACCCAGCAAGGTCGTTGTCACAGGAATCTGCAGTAGCTCGGCGAGTTCCCTGAGCTCCTGCCAGGCCTGCGCATACAACACACCATGGCCAGCAATCAGCACAGGCCGTTTTGCCTGTAGAAGCGCTTCCAGAACTTGGGCTACATCGCTCTCCTCCGCCATCGACCGATATCGCCCTGGTGATTTATACAAAGACCCTGATTCACCTTCGGACTGGCCCCAGAGCAGGTTCGCAGCCGTTTCGAGCAGGACCGGGCCCGATTTGCCATTTTTAAGAGCAGCAAAAGCCATTTCGAATTTTCGAGGAATACTACGCCCATCATTAATCAGCCCTGCCATTTTAGTGATATCTCTAAAGGACCTGGAAGCAATAAACTGAGGGTCATAATCCTGCATCAGAGGAGCATGCGCACCTGGCAACATCAAAATGGGCGTATTATCGCCATAGGCTTGAGCGACAGCAGGGAAACTGGCCTCGATTCCAGGCCCATCCTGAACTGCAACTACGCCGATTTTTCTGCCATTATTCATACGGGTATAGGCGTCAGCCATATTGATAGCGACTCGTTCCGTCCTGGCGATAATCGGCCGAATAGAATGTGAAGCCGCAGAATTAAATAGTCGATTGTTGGGAAATCCCAGCAGGTACTCGACCCCTTCCTGCTCAAGAATTTCGATGATGACGTCGGCATTACTCATAGGTTACTTTCCTGACCTGAACTAATGAAATGGACTCGTTGGAACTCTAAAGACTTCACCGCTTCCTACGTTAAAGGTTCTCGGTGAAACCATCCTAACTATCTCAGGAAACTGCCAGCGCTTCAATTAAGCGATCATTATTTATCCGTAGAAGGCGATAATAATTCCTCCCGCTCCTAAGACAGCCTGCATAGTAACACTGTAGAAAATCAATCAAGGTTAACTTCCTGCAGCAAGAGTCGGCTCAGGCTGTTAATTAGTAGCCGTTTTATCTGATACATCCCTCAAACCAGGTTAACGATCAAGCCTCAGAATGCGTTCTCAAACCTAGAACAAAAAGCCAGAAACTGAACAGCAAAGCAATGCCAGCAACCACGTTCACAGCAATTAACTGTCCAGAGGTTACAAAGGCTGCTGCAATCAGTGGACCGACTGCTCCGCCAATAGAATGAAACGCTGGCGTCGCCGCAACATACCTTCCGCTCGAGTCAATACGAGCAACTACCGCATACTGATAAGCCAGGGAATAATTCCAGAAAAAATTATAGATGGCAAAAGCCAGAAAAAACTGACCCAGGGTCAGCGGTATCTGCATCATTACAACAGCAACGAGCATGCCAGCTGAAGCACATCCCAGAGGCCAAACCTCACCGTATCGCTTGCCCTGCCATACCGTTGCCAGCGAACCCAGTATGGAAACGGCAACTGCAGCAGCCAGAGCCTGGCTCAGGTCAACCGGCGTAAAACCCGAAAGGCTCCCGATACGTTCTATATATGCCCACACCGCACCAATATTAACAAAAAACACCAGGCATCCTAAAAGGGCCAGTAGAGCCTTTGGTTGATTGAGCACCTCGGCAACCGACATGGTTTCCTGGTCGGCCGGGATACTGCTCTGCTTAGGTAACAGATGAACTAACAAACCACCAATAAGACATAGACCAAGCAGACCATAAAGGCAATCAGCTAATCCGCCAGGGACCATAAACCAGGGCATGCTCAATAATACTAAAACCTGAAAAAACACCTGAACGGATATCGACAGGCCAAATAACCGAACCGACTGGGGGTGGTCTGAAAGTACCGTCAACGCCAGAGAATAGAGGGCGCCACCACCTAGGCTTGCCAGCCAAAACGGCACCAGTATCGCTGCGAAAGTATCCACATGAGCAGCAGCAAAAAAACCAATTGCCTCGGCCAGGAGCGCCACATAGGCTAACAAATGCCATTGCAGCCTACGTACCAGAAAAGCCGTTACCACAGCCGAAATTGCCGAGCCAGAGAGTAACGAAGACCCCAGAATACCAACCTGTACTTCCGACAAGGCAAGATCAACTACTGCAGCGCCGAGAATAACTGGCGTAGCAAAGAAACAGGCCGCACCTATAACGGGCAGACAACAGGCTGCCAGCATCGATCTGAGAGGCATGGATGAAGCCGAATGAGCCATCCCTTCAGACACCTGGTTGGCTGCGCGCAACCGCCAGCAGGCACAGAATTTCAAACATCAGGGTCGCCCCCACTAATGCGGTATTACCAGACGGGTCAAACGGTGGAGCGACCTCAACTACATCACCACCAACAAACGACAATTCATGCAAGCCTCTCAGCAAGCGCTGCGCTTCTAAAGTGGTAAGCCCTCCGACTTCGGGCGTACCCGTGCCAGGAGCATAAACAGGATCAAGACCATCCACATCAAAGCTCAGGTAAACCGGATGATCACCTATAATATGTCGCACCTCTTTTATAACCTCAGGAACACCAAGGTCCGCAAATTCCTCTATAAAAATGACTCGCATACCACTGTTTTTTGAAAACTCCAGGCCTTCAGCAAAGTTCTGGCCACCCCGAATACCAATCTGTACGGTCTTGGTCGGGTCAATTAAGTTGGCTTCAACTGCACGGCGAAATGGTGCACCATGATGAAACTTTGACCCCCATATCTCATCCCAGGTATCCGTATGTGCATCTATGTGAACCAGCGCCAACGGTTCACTGGCAATCGCCTTTAGAATTGGAAAGGTAATGGAATGATCCCCGCCTGCAGACAGGGGTATAACATTGGCAGCATGGACTTGCCGGTAGAAATCCTCAATCGTGTCGACCTGGCTTTCAAGGTTATACCAATCGTCAAACTGGACATCTCCCAAATCGGCAATACGACACAGATCAAAGGGATTAATATTACGTTCAATATTAAAGGTTCGCATCAGACTGGAAGCATTTCTAATCTCCCTGGGTCCATGTCTTGCTCCGGCTCTATTAGTCACGCCCAAATCAGTAGGAACCCCTATCAAACCAATATCAACTTGTGATAAATCATCAGCACTCGGGGCTCGCATGAATGTAGCTAACTCAGTAAACCGAGGCTGCATGCGAGGGTCGTAGAACTTGCCGGTAACCGGATGGCGTTTACTATAAAAATCCTTGTCGGGCATAGCGTATTCCTGGCTAATATTTGTGTTTTCAGGAGCTGTTGTACGGCTCTTTATCTGGGCTCTCAGCCCTTGGTTTCTGATAGCAGTCTTGGTGATTTAACCGCGCCCGGCATTAAGCTAACTTAAGCACCTTCCTGGCATTTTCCCGAAGAAACTTTGGCCAGACTTCCTCTTTAAGTTCCAAACCCTGCATATCAGTCATGATGCGTTCCACGCTCAATCCCATCGGAAAATACCCGCCATAGATTATTTTGTCTGCACCTCTGCTATTAGCGTACTTAATAATCGCCTCAGGATAGTGCTTTGGCGCAAAAGCGGTGGTTGAGTAATACAGATTAGGCCACTTCAACATAAGCTTCACCGCCAGATCCTCCCAGGGCTCACAACCATGCCGGGTAACAAAGACAAGCTCGGGAAAATCATACATAACCTGGTCTATGAGTTCGACTTTCTGGGGCCACATGGGAAACCTTGGCCCGGGCACCCCAACACAGGAAAAAATAGGCACATCCAGCTCAACGCATTTGGCATAAATAGGATACATTCTCGCGTCATTGATACCCACTTGCGGGTCATAACCCGCATTAAATGCGCCAAAAGAAGTCACTCCAAACTCTTCAAACTGACGCACCATATCGCGCACGCCCTGCATGCCTTTATTCGGATCAACAGAACCCTGGCCGACAAATCGGTCCGGATAACGCTGCAGCGCCTTTCGTGATACCTCACCACCGACGCCTATGAGACCTTGCTCGATACCGTACTTGTCCATCTCGCCAAGCGTGACAGCAATTGGGTCCTGGCTCCTACCGTAGACTTCCTTTGGAACCTGCTTGAACATATACTCGACCGGGAAGTCAAATTTCGCAGAAGGATCTTTCAACTGCTTACGAATAAAATCGTACATGGCGAAATCTTCTGCCGGGAAGCCAATCATTGTATCAATAATACCTATACCAGTCGGGATGGGCATATCACTTTCTCCTTAAAATCCTCGATCACTGATGAAGCTGCCTGCTAGGCTCAACCGCCTGCTCGAGCTCCTTGAAAAAGATAACACATTGAATCCCTGGGAATTTCCTCTCGGGGCAAAGGTTGGCTTACTTGCTCTGGTGTCGGCCCGAACTTTTTGGCCAGCGGAAGTAGCTTTTCAAGATCAAATTTATAGACACCAGCGGCATTCAGCCCCAGAAGTTTCCTTCGGTGTGCTTCCGGAACATCATCAAAGGTGAGTCGAAGCGATTCAAGATTATAAGGAAAGGTGCCCTCATAATGGGGGTAATCGTTACCCCACATGACCCGATCAACACCAATCTGCTCGATACCGGCGAGATCCGTTTTACTTGGAAAGCTTGCTCCGTACCAGCAGTTCCGGCTCGCATAAAAGCTCGGCGATTCAGTTAATACCCATTCCTGATCACCGTAATTCAATTCTCCTATCGCACCCGCGGCCATTCCTGCGTGAATTCGATCCATCTGGGCCAGTAATGCGGGAGCCCAGGCACAACCAGATTCGGTCAAAACATACTTTAGCTTTGGAAATTTTTCAAAAACCCCGCTCATAATCAAATGACGAAATCCGGCCTGGCAATAATAGGTCACTTCGGTAACCCACAGCGCCTGACCGACCATGCTAGTACCATAATCAGGTGAACCCTGCCCGGAGTGCTGATTCATCACCAGGTCATGATCCTGAATAGCGGCAAAAACCCGATCCCAGGCAGGGTCAAAAAGCGGCTTGAGCCAGGTACAATCAGGTGGAATCAGAGGCAACAGTACACCACCCCGTAATCCTGCCTCAGCTATAAACTCAATATCCCGAATCGCCTCATCAAAGTCGTTGGGCAAGATCAAGCCAATTCCGGCACGCCGATCAGGGTCTTCAGCACAAAAGTCTTTCAGCCAGCGGTTATGTGCTCGAATACCAGCCAAGGTTAACTCGTAGTCTGCCGGTGCGGGCGGCCTGGCCGTTACAATACTCTTCTGATAAAAAGGCGGCACCGTATTAGGGAAAATAACCTCGCCAACCACGCCCTGACTGTTCTGGTCCCGGCTACGAATCGTAAGATCCCAGTTGCGCATCTTTTTATTGCCATAATGCGCCTGGGACGGGTTCTTATAACCTCCTCGCCACTGATCAAAACGGTCTCGATATTTCGGCTCAAGATACTCGCGGTACTGCTCATGACTACCGCCTGCATGGGTATCTGCGGTTATAAGCAGGTATGGATCATTATTCATATCTTATCTTCCCTCTCGCTCTTCTCTCTGGGCCTTCTCTCTGGGCCTCCCCAAAACCAATCTCCGCTAACAACAGGCTTCAGCTCGCCATATCAGATTCATGCTCTTCGACCAGGTAGGAACGCATGTATCGAGTGTCAAACAACTCTTTTTCATCCTCTCGTATCTCTGCGGCTACAGCCGGCTCGGCTAAGCGTTTAGCACAGGCAGCAAAGCTCGCCTTATCAGGATACCAAATATGCAGGATAACATCGTATTCAGGCTCATGGATCACACCTGACCGATCGGGCAACGGATTCAAAAACTGGCGGGAATACCGAGTTACAAATCCCTGCAGATACTTTTCACCGATCAATCTATGCCGACTTTCATAGTATTGACGAAAGGCTTCAACCGACATGCCTGGCTTGCGCTTCATAGGACTGACAAGCTTTATCATGGTCTACTCCACTGACCCAGGGTTATCCCTAGAATGTAAAGTGCCGCACGCCCGGACGCAAGTATTGAAGCACCCATTTAAGGTGCTAACACCGCCGACATCATAAATGGGCGCGATGCTTACATCGCCAGGAATAGTTCTCCCCCACACAGAAGCCACAGGTAAACCGGTTTACCTGCCATTCCTGGCTTGAAGTTGGGCTTGGATATCCGCATGACGCTCCCTGGTCAGGTTGTATCTCAAATAGAAGAATACGGCAATAACACCCGGAACCAGGGCAATAGGTCCATCAATAAGACCAAGCCTGAAAATGGTGTCCGGATCTACCGTACCTGGCTCAGCTCCGACCGGAAAATCAATGACATCGATTGCAATGCCAGCAAGAAGATGGCCCAGCCCAGAAGAGGCCTTAGCGAAAAATGAACGAGCAGCATAAAATATTCCTTCCTGGCGACGATACGTATTGAGTTCGTGCTCGTCAGCAATATCAGCTAGTGCAGACATGGCGCTAATCAATAATATGACGCCAAACGTGAGGGTCAACAGATAAAAAACCATCAATAGGGGTATTAGCAGTTCACTGCTATTTTCCGGAAAATAGCCTGAAATCCTTAACATTACTGGCGAGGTGGCAAAAACCAGCAGCAAAACCAGGCCGGTAATCAACACCGGTTTTTTTTCGAATCTATTATGTAACGGCGCCACTACAATAAAACCAATAATGGGTGCTATCAACCCAAAAACCATGAAATAACGTATCTGCTCGGGTAACAACTCCCAGTAGTAGGTATTCATATGCAAGCCGATGGTATCTCGAGTACCCAATGATGCGGACAGTAATAAATAACCAATCAGCAACATTAGATAGTTACGATTCGACATGGCTGACTGAACATCCCGAATAAACTCGCGCGTAGTGAGTCGCGGAAAATCAACTGGCACCTGGGGTAACTTCGGAACAAGATCAAGTGTCAGCACTGTGGAAACAACCATAACCAACCCACCTGCGCAGGAGGCCCAAATCGCAAAGGCCGGGTAGGCATCGCGATTCATCAAGCCATTGGCGTACTCTGGAGTGGCTGAAAACACAAAAGAATAGGCTATAAAAGCGGTACCAAAACCACCCAGTGAACCCAGCAAGGTATTGATACTCATGACCCGGGTACGCTCAGTAAAATCAGCCGATAATTCTGCACCCAGAGCAAGGTGTGGCACATGAAACAGGGTCATGGCTGACCGCATGACGACGGTTAACCCAGTCAACCACAGGAAAAGGCCAAAACTACTGAAATCAGCCGGCGGGGTATAAATTAAAAACAGACATAACATCACCGGTATGGGGGCTGCGAACATGAAGGGATGGCGGCGGCCGAGCCTGGAGCGCCAACGATCCGAGAGCGTACCAACCAGTGGATCAGTGATTGCATCGACTACCAGGGCAATGGTGATGGCAAGCCCTGCAAGGGTTCCAGGAACCCCCATAATATTAGTGTAAAAAAAGAAATTAAAAGCATTAAACGCGACACCGATAATCGCTTCTGCAGCCGCGCCAATACCATAGACAAACTTCACCTTAGAGGGCACCGCGGCCGGATAGGCACTACTTCCCCCTTGCAGGGACACAGGATCAGTTGCAGACACGGCTTAGCCTTTATTCCAAGAGAGCATCAGAGTAGAGAACCCGAAACCTCGACACAAGTTATTCCTACTGAATCTGAATTGCTTACGGGATTAAGAAGATCAATCCAAGAACTGGCTGCTCGCCCAAAAAATCCAGTTAATGCGGCACCAGCACCACGGGCAACTCTGTAATCCCCCGCACGAAATTAGACTTCAACCGCGTTGGTGTCGCTACAACCTCTACTTTTCGAAACCGTTTCAAAATTTCCTCCCAGACAATTCGCAGCTGCATTTCCGCAAGACGATTACCCATGCAGCGATGCACACCAAAGCCAAAGGAGATATGATTACGCACGTCCTTTCGGTCAATAATGAATTCATCCGGCCGTATGATCTTAGTATCATCTCTGTTAGCAGACACATACCATAAAACAACTTTATCCCCGGCTTTAATGTGATGGCCTTTAAATTCTGTATCTGCTGTTGCAGTTCGACGCATATGCATCAGTGGTGTTTGAAAACGGATAATTTCAGAGACCATACCTGGGATAAGTGATTTATCCGAGCAAACCTTTTCATACTCTGTCGGGTTCTCGTTTAACATCACCACGCCGCCGGAAAGGGAATTTCGGGTGGTATCATTACCACCCACAATCAGCAACAGTAAATTTCCAAGAAACTCCATGGGATCCATATCAGCAAACGCGGGCGAGTGTGCCATCAGGGTAATAAAATCAATTTTGCCAACGGCTGATTGCTGAGCCCTTTCCTGCCAGATCGCAGTGAACTCAGCCAGGCATTCCTCCAGGGCTGCCTGGCGATCGGTTGCACTGACCGCATCATTTCCGGCGATCTCCTCAGTTGATGTCGCCATATCAGACCAATAAGTCAGTTTATGGCGCCTTTCGAACGGAAAATCAAAAAGGATTGCCAGCATCTGGGTCGTGAGCTCAATGGAAACTCGCTCAACCCAGTCAAACCGTTCACCCAAGGGCAGATCATTCATGATTGCCACCACCCGTTCGCGTATAACCGGCTCAAGTTGGCTCAAGCTCCTGGGACTCACGGCAGCAGTCACTGCCTTGCGCTGTATATCGTGCTTGGGCGGATCTGCTGCAATAAACTGTTTAACAGTGAACTCAGGATCCTGGTCACCCATAACAATAGAAGGAAACGAAGAAAAATTCCGGGTATCTTTTTCAATAGCCATGATGTCTTCGTATAAAGTGATCGACCAGTAGGGGCCGAACAGGCTATCTCTACAATAATGGATGGGGGCTTCGCTTCTGAGTCGCTCAAAATAAGGCCAATGCGAGTCGTTTTCGTACAACTGGGGATCAGAAACGTCTACATCATCAAGCGGAATCAAATAAGGATCGGTAACGCTAAGCTGTATCGACATGATAACTCCCTTTTTTAGGTCTATTGATTAGCCCGATGAGAACAACAAATCTTCCTACCCTGACCATAAATCTAAATTTAAGCTTAAAAAAACACGATATTTCAGCTTAAACACAAGTCCACGTTTAAGCTTAAAAAAACACGATATTGCAGCTTAAACACAAGTCCACCTTTAAGCTTAAACAAACACGATATTGCAGCTTAAACACAAGTCCACCTTTAAGCTTAAACAAACACGATATTGCAGCTTAAACAAACACGATATTGCAGCTTAAACACAAGTCCACGTTTAAGCTTAAACAACCCTCACTATCCGAACGCCCAACACAGGCAGGGCTATCACTGCTGCCGCAGACAACCGAGTCCGGCACAGCAAACATGAAGTTGGTGCCTGTTCTACCTATGACCTACTGCCTTCTAGCAGCTAGCTCAACAAGCATTTCGGCATGTCGTGCCGGCGTCAATTTATAGCCGGTATAAAACAACACTGAAAGGAAACCCAAGCCAGCAATAATAGGACCATAGAAAATACCCATATTTAGCAGCGTATCCGGAGCTACATCAGCGGCGGTTCTTATGTCCGGCCCTACCGGCCAGTCGATGAACTCCAGCGCCCAACCCGCTATAACGGCACCAAAACCACTGGTTGCTTTCGCTGAAAATGCAACCGCTGCAAAAAAAGCGCCTTCTTGACGACGGCCGGTTTGATATTCATGCTCATCACAGACATCCGCCATCATAGAACCATAACCCACATTTGCCTGAGCGGTGGAAAAACCCTGAATCACTTTAAGAGCAACCAGAAGTGGCATTAACAAAGCGTCACCATTTTCGGGAAACCAGTCAAGTAACCTGAGCACCACCGGCAAAGTCTGGAAAAAAGCCCAGCAGAGGCCACCGAAGATGAGGCAGGCTTTCTTGCCAAATCTGGAGAACAGCCTTACCGAGGCAAAAGTACCCAGGGCATTACCAACAGCATAAGCAACCAGGACAGGGATAATAATCTTTTCGTCTAATTCCCAGAAATAAGTGAACATATAGATGTCCAGGGTTCCGGTGACCCCTACCATAACGTAGACGACCAGCACCCCGGTAAATAAGAATCGAAAGTTCTTGCTCTTTGTTACATCTTTGAAGTCACTGAACAGCCGGTAAAAAATAGTGGCTAAAGAGACCCTCGGCTGTGGTTTAACTTTAAGAAGAAAGGGGATAACCCCTCGCGTACCCCAGGCACTCCAAAATATTGTAATGGCCATTGCTGCCGCGACACACAGAGCCCACGGAACATAGGCCTCCGGTACGAAACGACCCTCGGCAGTTTCGCTTCTAAAAAAAGGCGAAAAAACCAGGAAGAATAGTATCAAAGCAAAAAGAGCACCAATATTACCGAAAAACTGCCGGTAGGCTACCAGTGCGGTGCGGTCTTCAATATCTTCTGTAATCTCAGCACCCAGAGCAATATGCGGTACGTGATAAAGGGACATCATGGTTCTTGCCAAGTTAGTAAAGACTGCCAACCAGACAAACAAAGCCCATTCAGTGGTCACCAATGGAAAGAACAACAAAAAGAAACAGGCCGATAAAGGCAGAAAAGAGGCGTACATAAAAGGATGCCTTCTGCCCTGCTTGGATTGCCAGTGATCTGATAGAGAACCCGCGAAAATATCCGAGAAGGCGTCAACAATGACAGCGAGACCGATGGCTGAAGCCGCCAGGCCCGGGCTCAGCCCCAGGATCTGGCTGTAGTAAAAGAGCAGGAAGAAACTCAGCCCAGTACCAAACATGCCCTCGCCAGCCTGGCCAATTCCATATGCAAGCTTTACGTTAAAAGAGACCTTGCCGTCGATCATATCGTTACCCTTTCAATCCGACCCTTTCAATCCGAACCTTTCAATCCGGCCCTTTCAATTCGGCCCTTTCAATTCGAAGTTATACCCAGCTAAACCTTCACCAGCCAGAAACTGCCGACTGATTTAAATTGCCTGCTGCAGAGAGGCGCGACCCCTTGCATCCTTTTTGGGCAGCCATACACCAGCAAATGATGTGCCCTCTGATGCAGCAACCAACCAGATTGTCATAGCGCTTCTTCACCACTGCCTGAATCTCATCCCAATTAGCTGCCCAGCTATCCAGGCAGCCTATAACCTCCTGCAAAAAGGCAGACCCAAACCCAACAACTCAGCGGGCACCCGCCTAATCGCAAGCCAGCTCATGGCCCAGAGAAGGTTTTCAAGTGGGTCAATACAGCATCTACTACCGGACCCTCAGCCTCTTGGATCAACCAATGGCCAACATCCAGTTCGACGAGCCTGTAGTAGCCCGATATCAATGCTGGCGTTGCATCAATTCCGGTCCTGCCGATGGCTTGATCCTGGTTCCCCCAGATCATCAGTGTGGGGTTGGTTATCATTCCAATCGGCTGCCTGGGAGAATCTGCAGACATTGACCCCCTATACCAGTTAAGTGCGCCGGTTAAAGCACCGTCTTGCTGGAACACTCTCATATATTCCTGCACCTGTGCCTCGCCTGATTTATCCCATACCGATTTCAACAGGGCATAGTCATCTTCCGCAAAGGCTGCTTCAGCGGCTCCTTGCTGCTGAAAAAACTGGATATATTGGCTCTTTTCGGATTGCTCGGAGTCACTGGCAATGGCTTGGCCGAAAGCATCTATGTGGGGAACGGACATCGCAGTCCAACTGATGACTCGATCTGAATAAAGACGGGTGACCAACCAGCCAAGCCCTGCTCCATGATCATGACCAATAAGGTGAAACCTTTGATAGCCGAGGGCATCTGCCAGACCAATGACATCTGCGGCTAATTCCGAGTACGCATAATCGCTGACATCAGCAGGCCTGGCACCCTGACTATAGCCTCTCTGATCAGCAGCAGCTGATTGATAACCCGCCGTCTCCAGGGCCGCCATCAGAGGGACCCACATATGCGAGGTTTCCGGGAAACCATGCAACAAAATGACTGCTTCACCCTGATCGCCTGCGCGCCGCACATCAAAGGTATAACGCCCAATACTTAATTCACTGGTACTCACACTCATTCAGGTTATTCCTTCCAATACCCTGACAACATGCTTGGACCGGCAACGTATGTCAACAGCAATTCATTGCCGCAGGTAGCTAAAGCAATCTTACTTACAAGTATCCTGGCTCGCCTGCATATTCCTCGGTGACAGCGTCTAAAACCCAGCCTGAGCGGCTTCGATGGTTGCCAGAATATCTTCATTCAGCCATTGATAGTCTGGCTCACCTGGCAGCAAAACATAAACTGGGTCACTGAATAAAGATAGCTTATAAGCCTGCTTTCGCAACTCACCCTTAACCATCTTGAAGGTCCCGGTAACATCGATTTCTGTCTGCACTCTCAGGAAAACAGGAATCGCATAGGCTGGTAACTGCGCCCGTATGTACTGGGAAAATGCTGCCAGGTCGAAAGCCTCAAGGCCATCCACCAGCGTGATTGCTGCCATTCCAGCTCGACCATCCGCCCCAGCGATTTCAACTCCATAAACATTACAGAATTTAATCTGTTCAAAGCCATTGAGAATTTCACCGACTTCATTAGTCGACACATTTTCTGACTTCCAGCGAAACGTGTCGCCGACGCGGTCGACGAATTGATAATGGGGATAGCCTAAGCTGAAACCGACATCCACCGTTGACATCAGATCACCAGAATTAAACCAGGCATCACCTTCTAAAAATACGTCTCGTATGATCTTCTTTTCAGTTGCCTGCTTATCCGTATAGCCCTCAAAAACAGTATCTTCGGTAATTTTCCCTAACAACAAACCTGGTTCTCCGGGAACAACCTGGACACACCGTTTCTGGGCGTCTCTGACTATCTCATCGTTGTCAACGTCGTATTCAACTAAAGCCACTTCGGCAGAAGTCATACCAACCGTGCAGTCTTTATTCATCAAGTTTGCAAATGCGACATTACCTTCTGAAGCACCATAGAATTCGGCCACCCGCTTAATACCAAAACGTTGCTTAAAACCCTTCCAGACATCGGGTCTCAGACCATTACCCATCATCGCTCGAAGCGGGTTTTTGTGATCATCAGGCTTAGCCTCAGTATTTGACAGATACCGACACAACTCACCAATATAAACCAGGCAGGTACAACTATTTTCGCGAACTTCTTTGAGAAAATTAGAAGCCGAAAATTTCCTTCGAACAAACATGCTGGCACCGGATGTAAATGCAGCGCCCGCTCCGACCATTAACCCAGTGCCATGGTAAAGTGGCAAACAGATATACAGTCGATCTTTTTCCGTACATTTATAACCTGCCATGGCTGACATATCAGCACTCATAAGGTAACGCCGGTTGGACAGCACCGCCGCTTTCGGTAAGCCTGTTGTGCCTGACGTGAATATATACAGCGCGATTTCTCCCAAACTGGTATGCGCCGTTTCTGCCGGGTTTAGGCTATCGGCATCCGCTGCGCCTTCGACAAAATCTTTAGCCCAGTTAAGCGCATTTTCTTGTCCACCATCTGGCATAACAAAGTAATCTTCACCTTCTTCAAGGTCCAGCTCACTTTTTACCTCATTCAGAGCCGCGGCGATTTCACTGCCGAATATACACTTCCGGGAATCCGTCACCTTAATACAGTGAGTTAACGGCTTGCCCGTGAGATTCGTATTAATCAGTCCCGCAGTGACACCAATTTTATTGAGTCCCACCAACAGTGCCAGAAATTCGATTCGGTTTTCCATGATGACACTAACCGTATCACCGCGCTCCACGCCCTGCTGGATCATATAATGAGCATATCTATTAGCCAGCGCGTTAAACTCCGACCAGGTAACTGACTGATTCTCAAATAAGACAGCCGGACGATCTGGGTAACGCTCTGCATTACCCTGAACCCTCGCACCAAAACAGTCTGTGACATCCAGGCCTTTCGGAATCATGCCCTTTTTCAGCTTCAGTAACGTAGGAACCTCGGCCAGCGTCGATGCTATATCAATCAGTCCCATCTTGAGTTCTCCATTATTTTCCTGAAGTGATGGTACAAGACAGTAGCGATGACCGCCACACGTAATCATTGCTTGCTCCCAGTTGAGGCATATCAGGTCACGGTTCAGATACACCAGGTTAGCTTAAGGGAAAAAATGCATAGCTTGATGATCAGACCAGCACCATCCTGACTGTCTTAAAACCAACCCTTGCTATAGTCCATTAACCATCATGCAATCGAGTCATTAATTTAACCGACCCCGGCTTGATGCCCCTATAACATTGGGTAATACTCATTACTGCCCATATGGATGACCCCTGACATGCCCTTTAACAAACCAATAGATGATTTAACGGGTTTTGACGTATCAGAAGACTTCCAGCAATTTAACCAGAAAAACGATATCTATTGTCGGTCACTCTGGGACCCCGCCGTGCAATCAGATAAAGCCGAGGCTTTTTTTAACGGTTACTTCATGCCGGAAGCACGGTCTCGCCGGACTGATGGCTTCAGCCAGAGAGATTATGCGCTTCGCAATGCCACCTGGCATATAACCAATGTCCTGCGCGATATACGCAGGCAAGATACAGGTCGAAAAGAAGGCTTCTTCGACTATTTCTCCTCACATGAAGCCGGCTGGCCAGAGCCCTATGCCTTCGAAAGCCCCGAACAAGCCAGTGCCGATGTAAGAAAGGTCGCAAAATTATGTGGTGCAGACCTGGTCGGTTTCTGTGCCTTTGATGAACGCTGGATGTATAGCGGTACATTCAATGAACAAACCCTGGATAGTAGGGCCAATGAGGTTCCAGGCGACCTCCCTAATGTTATCGTCCTTGGCGAATCCATGGATGAGGACCTTACCAAAACGGTACCTTCAGCATTATCTGGAAGCGCCACTGGCATGGGTTATTCCTTTGATGCACTCACCTTACTTACTTTAGCCCAATATATACGTAATCTTGGCTATCGCGCCTATGCCACCATGAACGATTCCTCCCTGGCAATACCACTGGCTGTACAGGCCGGGTTTGGAGAGGTTGGTCGTCATAGCCTGCTTATTACACCTGAATTCGGACCGCGACTTAGATTAGGCAGGATTTTTACTGATATACCGCTAACGTACGACACACCAAAAAAAATAGGCGTCCAGAGCTTCTGCCAGATCTGCGATCGATGCGCCAAGGGGTGCCCCCCTGCAGCTATTCCCTTTGAACCACCAAGTCAAAAAACTCACAATCGCTCCAATCTTATCGGGGTAACAAAATGGACTGTCGACGCGGAAAAATGTTTCAAATTCTGGGTCAATCAGAATACCGACTGCTCCATCTGTATTCGCGTCTGTCCCTTTAACCGAGACTATCGCCGATGGTACAACCGGGTCTGGCGCAACATTGCTAATTCTTGCTTGCGTCGACTGGCCCTCTGGCTCGATGATAAGCTGGTAAACAGACGTCGTCATAAATCAACCTGGTGGTGGAGCGGAAAACCATGATATTCAAGCACCTTGCAGTCTTATTATCCGCACTGGCTATGTCCTGTTCCAGTCTCGCTGGCGCTGCGGCAAATCAAGCACCCCAGCTACAGACAGACATTACTTTTATCGTCGCCGGTAAAACAGCTAACTTCAGGCAATTCGATAATAGTCGGGTCGAAGCCCTCAATTATCATTTTTTCGCAGAAATATTTGTTCAGCCCAACGGCGTCATAAATCAGTCTGGATTGTTAACGCCTGGCAAACCAACTGACGCAATTGCCTTTTCAGACAGCGGCTATGCTCTTGAAATGCATGGTGGCAGATATGCCGCTGAAACCGAACTTGAAAACCACTATCCGGATGGTAACTATATATTTCGTTACGACACGCCCTCTACGGGTCCGGTAGAACAAACGATCGCACTAAGCAACTCTCACTCAAATCGTTCGCGCATACCGGATGCGCCACAAATCATTTTATCGCAGGGAGGTAAACCAGTTTTACCACGCATGATTCGAGCGGATATGGCGCTTCAGGTAAGTTGGAGCGAATTCAAACAAGGCGACGAGGACCCGTTGGGAATCGTTAACGACCTGGTATTCGTCATTATGGGCAACTGCCACGGTGAACGTCGTTCACATAGCGGACGCCCTTTCGAGAACAAGCCTTACCTGGATTACTCTGCAACACAATTCGTTATCCCGGCTGAACACCTGATACCAGAAAATGCCTACCAGGTATCCGTAGAACATGCCATTGTGGATACCACTATTGCCAACGGTGTACCCGGGTTTGCTACCTTCGCCACCACCACCTTCCTGGACATACTGACCCTGGGAAGTGCGCCGCAAGGAACCGCTTGCCCCGAAATACTCAACAACTTTGATGCCGGCCAAACAGATCTAAGACAAGTTCAGTGAGTGAGGCGCTGTAGCAATATAATGTTATACTCGGGTTAGTCCGGTCATAATTCAGGTAGCAACAAACCCGCTAGCGACAAACAATGGGCCATGGGGCTACTATTATTACCACTATGTATTACCACTATGTATTACCACTATGTATTACCACTATTTATTACCACTATGCGGCTGAGCAAACCCCCTCACTGATCAGGACCCAAGGGCCCAATGGTCGCAGCCGGTAACATCGAACTGCTGGCTTCATCTCAGTCGGCAATATTAAACAGGAACACACACAATACAGCGACCGGCGCCAACACCCGAACAGAGAACTGCCAAGCCCACCAGCCATAGCTCGACTCCAAGCCAAGCTCACGACGCATATTGCTACCTTTAATAGCCCAACCAGCAAACAGCGCTATCAAGAGCGCATTAATCGGTAAAACGATATTGGAGATGCCATAGTCAAGAATCGAGAATACGGTTCGGCCCTCTAACTGCGGGATCATGTCCAGGGGTGTGAAATCTTTCCAGATATTAAATGAAAATACCGCTGCCAGGCCCAGCAACCAAACGATAACCACAGTGCCTGCAGCGGCCTTGGGACGATTCAGGCCCGGCTGCTCCTCGGCCCAGGAAACGAAGGGTTCCAACATACCAATTCCAGATGTAAAGGCAGCAAAAAACACCAGTAAAAAGAATAACGGGCCAACCACTTGTGCTCCAGGCATGTTAGCAAAAGCGACCGGCATGGTCACAAAGATCAGACCGGGGCCTTCGCTGACATCAAGGCCCGAAGCGAAAACAATCGGGAAAATAAGTAACCCTGCCAGAACAGCCGCCGTTGTATCAGCCAGTGCTATCACCCAGGCTGCCCTGGGAATCGAAACGTCTTTGGGCAGGTAGGCTCCATAAGCGAGCAATGCGCCTGTTCCAATCGCGATTGAGAACAACGACTGCCCCAAGGCCATTAGAATAACTTCAGGGTTCAGTTTTGAAAAATCCGCATCAAACATGAACTGCCAGGCCTGGGCTGAGGCACCAACCACTGCGGCGTAGCCAGCAAGCAACACAAGAAGAACAGCCAGTGCTGGCATCATAAACATCGAAACCTTCTCTATGCCTTTACGCAGCCCCGTGCCGACCACAACTGCAACGCCGACAAGCATCAGCGAAAACGAGACTATCATGCGCATGGGAGAGTCCAGCAAGCCGGCAAACAGTTGCTGGGCCTGTTCTGCACCAACGTTGCTAAATCCCCCCATAGTTGCTTGAAGCAAATAATCCAAGGACCAGCCGCCCACAACAGCGTAGAAGCTTAAAGCCAGCAAAGGCCCAAGCACACTCATCCAGCCTATGGAATGCCAAACCGAAGATCGAGATTCTTCGCGGGCAACAATGACAATAGCCTTGACTGGACTACTACGTCCGCGACGCGCGATGGCGAGTTCCGCCATCACCAGGGGCACACCGATAAATAACACAAAAGCCAGATACACCAGCACAAATGCGCCGCCGCCGTTTTCACCGGCAATATAAGGAAAGCGCCATAGATTCCCGAGACCCACAGAACAACTGGCTGTAGCAAGAAGAAAGGTAGTTTGGGACGACCAATATTCGGTTTTCACATTTTCCGCCTTAGCAAATCAGGGACGAGGACATTCAGGCTAATGTAACCCATCAGCCACACTAGACCTATCATTAGCAGCTATTCCTTTATTGAATCCTTGTATGTAACAGCTATTCAAATTAAGCGTGATTGAATTAAGCGCTTTTGAGATAAAAGCATTTGAACTAAATTCGGCGCCTGACTGCGGCTGGCCATTACAGCCATTCCAACGCAGGAAGATTCATTACAAAACTTTCTTATCGCACCCTGTCTTGCTCAGCGTATCCAGAAAATCATCTTCAACCAACTACATCGCTGGCTTGTATAGGCCATCGCACAGAGTGATTTTGCTATCGGCCAAGCTCGCTTACCGAGTACTCGATATCACTGTTTACAAGCCAAATCATCAACGGCCAATTCTGACGAGCAAATGCCATAAACATTATTTATTTGCTAACCCATGGGCAAATAAGCGAATATTTTGCTAACCCACAAAAGATTTCAGTATGGAAACTACCAGATCTTCAACACAACAATCCGTCAAAGATATCAAATACCAGCACGGCTTCGACAATGAGCATGAAAGCGAAGCCATTGCAGGCGCTCTGCCCGTCGGACAGTTCAGCCCCCAAAAAGCACCTCTAGGCCTATACGCCGAACAACTCAGCAGCACAGCGTTTACTGTTCCGAGAGCACTTAACAGGCGCTGTTGGTTCTACCGGATTCGCCCTTCAGTAGTGCAGGGTGATTACACCCCCTACGCTCAGACATCGGTCACCACCGGCCCTGTCACCGAGATTACCACCCCACCTAATATGCTGCGCTGGGACCCCATAGCGGTCCCGGGCAAACCCGTCGATTTCATCGACGGCCTGATTACCATTGCCGCTAATGGCAATGCCATGGGCCAATATGGCATGGGCATTCATCTCTATGCGATTAACCGGTCCATGCAAAACCGTTATTTTTATTGTGCCGATGGGGAGTTACTGTTCATCCCTGAACAGGGCGAGCTGCTCTTGCGCACCGAATGTGGCCCGCTGCATCTGAAGGTTGGGGAAATCGCTGTTATACCCAGAGGAATCAAGTTTGCTGTCGACTTGCTCCACCAAACCGCTCGCGGCTATGTTTGTGAAAACTACGGCACACCTTTTGTATTACCTGAACGTGGCCCGGTCGGCGCCAATGGTTATGCCAATGATCGTGACTTTATCTACCCCTGTGCCAGCTATGAGGATATCGACCAGGAAATGGAGCTGTTATGTAAATTCGCCGGCCATTTTTATCGAGCAAGTTTAGATCACTCACCCCTCGACGTAGTCGCCTGGACCGGTAATTCAGCCCCCTACAAATATGACCTTGCCCGTTTTAATGTCATGGGCAGTGTCAGTTTCGACCATCCAGACCCCAGCATCTATACGGTACTGTCTTCTCCATCGGCGACCGAGGGCGTCGCCAATATTGATTTCGTCATCTTCCCGCCTCGTTGGATGGTTGCAGAAAACACCTTCCGGCCGCCCTGGTATCACCGCAACGTCATGTCCGAATATATGGGCCTAATCAAAGGTCAGTATGATGCCAAACCAGATGGTTTCGTACCCGGAGGTTCCAGTCTACATAATTCCATGAGCCCGCATGGTCCTGAAGCAGCCGTATTCGAGAAAGCAAGCCAGGCCGAACTGGTGCCGAATCATAACCAGGGTAGCATCGCTTTTATGCTGGAATCCCGTTACATCATCCAACCGACCCAATGGGCAATGGACACCCCCTTGCGTCAAATCAACTATATCGATTGCTGGAAAGGCTTCAAAAAACATTTCAACCCTGAATAGCTCGAAAGTCCCTATAATTGCCCTGGCCAGCATCAGAATGTTTAGCTTAAAAGCTCATTTTAGGCACTGTTATGCTTGCGCCTCAGACGCCATTTAGTGTAGATTGCGTATCTGAAATTCGGCCTCGTTATTTTGCACTGTGCGAGAGATTTGCTTAGCCGATTGTATGTACCCTTCGTGAAGAGGTAGCGTGGCCATAAACCGAGCTCTAGACAACCGCATTCTTCTGCAAGACCTGCATATTAAGGGCATTCAGGAGTACTCAATTGACAACTCAAAGACACAGGTGACTTGTGACTGAACCCTCACTCTGGCCGCTCGTTCTTTATTTCGCCTCAGTCGTAGCACTGGTGGTGATTATTCTGGGTTTATCCTCGGTCATTGGCGAGAAATCTCCGATGCGCAGAGCCACAGGTGAACCCTTCGAATCAGGCGTGGTCCACATTGGCTCGGCGCAGAACCCGGTCTCGGTGGAGTTTTTCCTGGTCGCTATATTCTTCGTTATCTTTGACCTGGAAACAGTTTTTATCTTTGCCTGGGCTGTCGCCTTCTACGAACTTGGCGTGTATGGCTATCTGGCCATTTCGTTTTTTATTTTCATCCTGGTAGTGGCACTGATTTATGAATGGAAATCCGGCGCTCTTGATTGGGGCAGAAAAACCCGGACAAATCCCCCTCCCAGCTACAAACTTGAACGCCTACAGGACTGATTATGGAATGGAGTCTCAGCAAAGCCGACGAAACCATACCGCTAACCGATGTGGACAGTGCAGTTGATGAACATCTGAAGCGAAACCTGGTAATGACTAACCTCGAGGACATGCTAGCCTGGGGAAGAAAACATTCAATCTGGCCTTTTAATTTTGGCCTTTCATGTTGCTATGTAGAGATGGCCACGGCCCTGACCAGCCGCTATGACGCCTCTCGATTTGGTGCCGAGGTCATCCGGGGTACGCCCCGGCAGGCAGACATGATTGTTATATCTGGCACTTGTTTTCTGAAGATGGCGCCGGTAGTACAGCGTCTCTATGAACAGCTTCTGGAACCTAAATGGGTCATCTCAATGGGCTCCTGTGCCAATTCCGGTGGCATGTATGACATCTACAGCGTCGTTCAGGGTGTGGATAAATTCCTGCCTGTGGACGTATATGTACCTGGCTGCCCACCTCGACCAGACGCTTTCCTGCAAGGCTTAATGATGTTGCAGGACCAGGTCGGCAAAGAAAGACGACCTCTGAGTTGGACGATAGGTGAGCAAACCGTAATCAAACCAGATAAAAACAGCCAACGGGATAGATTGATGGAGTCGCGCATGCAGGCGACCGATCTGAGAGAGCCTGATAGTGTTTAAGCTTTAAGGGGAATTAAATGTCCGCTGCCGCGGTACCAACTGTAGATGCAGATATTGAAACAGCGCTGCTGGAAGCATTTCCAGGGTCGTCGTTTGTCTTTCAAGCAACCATCGATCAAATTCCAACCTACTGGATTTCGCGGTCTGATAGCAAAGAAATACTGGCTTTCCTGAAAAATAAATACGAGATGCTATTCGATTTATCAGCCATAGATGAACGCATGCGAACCCATCGAGAGGGCCAGCCTGCGAGTGATTTCACTGTTATATATCACTTAATGTCGTTAACTCACCGTCGCGATATTCGGCTCAAAATTGCGCTGGCTGAAGCGGACCTTAATGTCGCCAGCATCCATCAGGTTTACCCCAACGCAAACTGGTATGAACGTGAGGTCTGGGATATGTTTGGTGTCACCTTCACCGGTCACCCAAATCTTTTCCGAATCCTATTACCCCCGACCTGGGAAGGCCATGCGCTGCGCAAGGATCATCCAGCGAGAGCCACAGAAATGCCGCCATTTAGAATGGACGATGCTCGTCAGGATACAGAGCAGGAAGCGCTGCGATTTAAACCCGAACAGTGGGGCATGAAGCGCAAACACGGCAAAACGGAGTTCATGTTCCTCAACCTTGGCCCAAACCACCCTTCCGTCCACGGCGTATTCAGAATTGTTCTGCAATTGGATGGAGAGTTAATTGTAGATGCAGTCCCAGAGATAGGTTATCACCATCGCGGTGCTGAAAAGATGGCTGAACGGCAGACCTGGCATTCCTATATCCCTTATACTGACCGCATCGATTACGTAGGCGGTGTCATGAATAACCTGCCCTATGTAATGGGCGTGGAAAAAATGGCTGGAATTACCGTTCCGGATAGAGCCAAAGTGATTAGAATCATGATGGCAGAATTGTTTCGCATTTCCAGCCATCTCGTTTTTTACGGTACCTTTGCCCAGGACGTTGGCCAGATGTCGCCCGTGTTTTATATGTTTTCTGATAGAGAAAGATTGTTCAGAATCGTTGAAGCAATCACCGGTGGCCGGATGCATCCAGCCTGGTTCCGAATCGGTGGCGTTGCCCAGGATTTACCGAATGGCTGGGAAGCCATGATCAAGGACTTCATCGACTGGATGCCGGCCCGCCTCGACGACTATGAAAAAATGTCGATGCAAAACAGCATCCTAAAACAGCGAACCCAGGGGATTGGTGCCTATAATAGTGCAGAGGCGCTGGACTGGGGTGTCACTGGCCCAAATCTTAGAGCCACGGGTTTCGACTATGATATGCGTCGCGATCGTCCTTACGGCGGTTATGATCAGTTTGATTTTGAAGTTCCCGTGTTCCAGAACGGAGACTGCTATGACCGGGCTCAAGTTCGAGTCGCTGAAATCAGGGAAAGTCTCAGGATCATCGAACAGTGCCTGCACAACATGCCAGCGGGACCTTATAAAGCCGATCATCCGCTGACAACGCCTCCACCCAAAGAACGCACCATGTACGATATTGAGACGATGATTCATCACTTCCTCAATGTCAGCTGGGGTCCGGTTATTCCGGCCGGGGAGTGCACCATGACCATAGAAGCCACCAAGGGCTTAAATGCTTATTCCCTGGTAAGCGATGGTGGTACCAATTCCTACCGGACTCGAATTCGCACGCCATCTTTCCCGCATCTACAACAGATACCATTAATCAGCAATGGGCTGATGATTGCTGACCTTATAGCCATCATCGCCAGTATCGACTTTGTCATGGCTGACGTGGATCGTTAGGGGTTGCAATGAATAGAACTGAATTAATAGGTAAAAACTATTTAAAGGGACTGACATGAATGTCGCTAATAATAATTTGATCAATGCATTGTCGGCAGGCGAGATTGCAGAGATTGAGGCGGAGATCACTCATCTGCCAGACAGAAAATCGGCTGCCATTGATGCTTTAAAAATTGTGCAGCACCATCGAGGCTGGATCTCAGACGAAAGTCTTTCTTCTATCGCGCAGCTGCTCGGTGTAGCCAATGCTGAACTTGATGCGATTGCTACATTTTACAACCTGATTTACCGCCAGCCCGTCGGCGAACAAGTAATATTGTTCTGCGACAGCGTCTCCTGCTGGATTATGGACGGTGATAAAATGTGCGACGCGGTTAAATCCCGGCTGAATATAGACTATGGCGAAACCACCGCCGATAACAAATATACATTGCTACCCGTCACCTGTTTAGGCGCCTGTGATCATGCACCGGTCTTGATGGTTGGCGACACCCTGCATTCAGACCTTACTACCGACAAAGTCGACGAGATTTTCAAATGACCGAAACACCGTTGACGCGTAATATCAACCCCGAAAAGGGACCCACCGACCTGACAGCCTATGAAGCTAACGGAGGCTACCAGGCCGTTCGCGACACTATCGGTCAGGCCGATCCTAAAAGTGTTCTGGAAACGATAAGCGATGCGAATCTGCGCGGCCGGGGCGGAGCGGGTTTCCCCACTGGGATGAAATGGAGTTTTGTGCCAGCGCCGAGTGACACAGGTCACCGCTATCTAGTTGCCAATGCCGATGAGATGGAACCAGGAACATTCAAGGACCGACTGTTGATGGAGTTTGATCCTCACCAGTTAGTTGAGGGTATGATCCTATCTGCTTACACCATATCGGCAGATATCGGATACATTTTCATTCGTCATGAATATCATACCGCTATCCAGCGACTTCGAGAGGCTATCCAGCAAGCAGAAGACCGCAACTACCTGGGCAATAACATCCAAGGCAGCCAGTTCAGCTTCAAACTACATGTTCACGTTAGCGCTGGCCGCTATATCTGTGGTGAAGAAACAGCGCTGCTAAACTCGCTTGAAGGCAAACGAGCCATTCCCAGAGCGAAACCCCCTTTCCCGCAGGTAAGCGGTTTGTGGGGACGTCCAACGATCGTCAACAACGTTGAAACGCTGTGCAATATCCCTCACATCATTGCCAATGGCGCTGACTGGTTCAAATCACTTGGCATAGGTAAAGATGCCGGTACAAAACTCTATGGCGTATCTGGCAGAGTCAATAACCCGGGCTGTTGGGAGCTACCCATCGGTACAACGGGTAGAGAAATCGTCGAACAGCACGCTGCAGGCATGAAGAAAGGCTACAGTCTAAGAGGCTTCCTGCCGGGTGGTGCCTCCACCGATTTCCTTATTGATGAACACCTTGACCTGCCCATGGATTATGAATCGATTCAACAGGCCGGCAGCAGGATGGGAACCGGCACCATGATCATCCTGGACGATAAAACCTGTCCTGTTGGCATGGTCGCGAACCTTGAAAAATTCTTTGCTAGAGAATCCTGTGGATTCTGTACGCCGTGCCGAGAGGGCCTGCCCTGGGTCAAGGAAATTCTCGATACCATCGAAGCTGGCGATGGCCAGCCAGGTGACATCGAGACCCTGGAAAGACAGGCGAAATTTATTGGCGGTCTCGGTAATACCCATTGTGCCCACGCGCCCGGTGCTATTGAACCCCTTACCAGTGGCCTGAAGTATTTCAGAGATGATTTTGAAGCCCACATAAAAGACCAGAAATGCCGTTACAGCCAGGAGGCGGTTCGATGACAGTGATACACGTCGACGGAAAAGAATATGAAGTAGAACCCGGTTCTAATCTTCTGGAAGCACTATTATCGGCGGGCCTTGATGTGCCTTACTTCTGCTGGCACCCTGCGATGGGTAGTGTTGGCGCTTGCCGACAATGCGCAGTTGTACAATATGCCAATGATGATGACACTCAAGGTCGAATCATCATGAGCTGCATGACTCCAGTGACTGATAATGCGCGCTTTTCAGTTGCAACCGAGAGCGCATCTGGGTTTCGCGAATCGGTCATAGAAAACCTCATGCTAAACCACCCCCACGACTGCCCTGTCTGCGAAGAAGGAGGCGAGTGCCACCTTCAGGACATGACTGTCATGGTCGGACATCGTGATCGCCAGTACACGGGTAAGAAAAGAACCCACAAAAATCAATATCTCGGCCCGCTTGTAGGCCATGAAATGAATCGCTGCATTACTTGCTACCGGTGCGTCCGTTTTTACCAGGACTATGCCGGTGGTTCTGATCTTGCCGCCTTCTCTTCTCGAGACAAGGTCTATTTTGGCAGAGCAGAAGATGGCGTCTTGGAAAATGAATTTGCCGGCAATCTAGTCGACGTCTGCCCTACTGGTGTATTTACAGACAAAACGTTGTCTAAACACTACACCCGTAAGTGGGATTTACAATCTGCAGCCACCATCTGTATGGGTTGTGCACAAGGTTGTAATACCTATACATCAGAGCGTTACGGTGAAGTTCGTCGAGTACATAACCGCTTCCACCAGGACGTCAACGGTTACTTCCTGTGTGATCGTGGTCGATTCGGGGCAGGTTTCGTTAATTCTGATGACCGTATCAAGCAAGCCGGTATCCGCAGAGACGATGGGTTGTATGAGGCTGTTAGCCTGGCCGAGGCAGTATCCCAGGCAAGCGATATGATCAATGCCAGCCAACGCGTAGTCGGCATAGGTTCAGCCAGGGCCAGTCTGGAATCGAACCAGGCTCTACGAACCCTGGTAGGTGCAGATAACTACTGCAATGGTATGGCTGATATCGAACGAGAAATGCACGCTATTATCATAGAAGCACTAAAAAGCGATATCGCCACTCCCAGCATGCGGGAAGTAGAGCAATACGACGCCATCCTTATCCTGGGTGAAGATATTACCAATCACGCTCCTCGCCTGGCTTTGTCTGTGCGCCAGGCAACGCGTAACAAAGCCGGTGAAATGGCCGTAGAGACAAAACTGGCACTTTGGCAGGATGCTGCTGTACGCGAATTAGCACAAAATAGTCTTAGCCCGCTAATGATAGCAACCCCTACCCAGGACAGACTCGACGATGTGGCTACTTTAAGTACTCGACTCGACTCGGCCGGCATTGCCCGACTGGGTTTCGCGATTGCCGATCAGCTACACGATATTAAGATTGCCGAAGATGACGCCCTTGAAGCCACAGTATCAGCCATAACTGAGACCTTATCAGCAGCGAAGCGACCATTGGTTATCAGTGGTACCAGCAGCCGAAATGCTGATGTAATGCGCTCTGCTGCCAATGTTGCTGCAGCACTAAAAGAAATCAACCCAAATACAGGGTTATGCCTATGTGCCAGCGAGTGTAACAGTGTCGGTGTTGCGTTAATGGATAACGAGCATTCACTAACAGCTTTGCTCGGCTCATCGCCAGACACGGTTGTGGTTCTCGAAAACGACCTTGCCACCACCCTTGGTGCAGATTTCAAACAAATTGCCTCTTCCATTAAAAATCTGGTCGTCATAGACCACCTCGATAACGCCACCGCATCCATGTCTGACCTGGTTCTACCAGCAGCTACTTTTGCAGAGGCAGAGGGAACTTATGTCAACAACGAAGGTAGAGCGCAGCGGTCTATGGCCGTATTTGTACCCGGGCATCATGGCGCTGCCAGCGATATAAAGGCCAGTTACCATCTGCTTGATAACCTGGCCGATCGAAGCCGTACTTCATCTGAAGTCAGGGCTGAAATGGTTTCCCATAGCCCGCAGCTGCAGAAGGTTATCGACGCAGCACCTAGCGAAGACTTTACGGTCCGTGGCAGTAAAATTGCGCGTATGTCCCATCGAGCGAGCGGACGTACTGCTATGCTGGCGGATGTCTCGGTACACGAGCCGCAACAGCCAGCGGATGCAGATTCTGCCATGACGTTCAGCATGGAAGGCGTTCAACAGCAGGCGCCAGCCAGTCTAAGGGCGTTTACCTGGTCACCGGAATGGAACTCCAATCAATCGATTATGAAATTTCAGGAATCGGTTGCCGGCTCTGATCGCTTCGGTATATCCGGCGCCCTGTTAGTCGAAAAAACGCAACCGCCGGTAGTTTATGACGCAACAGTCAAGCAGATCGGTCAATTGGTTCCTCAACACCACATTTTTGGCAGTGATCCCCTGAGTAATCACGCTGAAGAGCTGGCTAGCCTGGCTCCACAACTCTATATCAAGATGAACGACCAGGCAGCTGGCGAGCTCGGCGTTAGCAGCGATGATGGCCTCAGCTATCAGGCGGACGGTCAAAGCCTCGAGTTCCGAGTTATCATCGATAATGCAATTCCAGACAATTGCCTGGTATATCCACTGGTCCCAGACACTGACTGTCTGACAGGGTTGGACGAGGTTTCTCTGACCCGCATAGATGACTGGACGCCTCCCGGACCAGCAGGAAAGGCACAACTGATCACTTCAGACAGAGCGAACTGATGGAAGAGCTTACTATTTTCCTGGTTATTTATGGCACCTTGCTGGGAGCATTCGCAGTCGCGGCAGTCCTGGTCTGGTTCGAAAGGCGATTGCTGGGATTCTGGCAAGACCGATTAGGGCCCAACCGGGTTGGTCCGTTTGGTATAGGTCTAGCCCTGGCAGATGTTATCAAGCTGCTGGCCAAGGAAGACTGGATCCCGCCATTTGCTGACCGGCTGGTGTTTATTTTAGCGCCAACTGCTGTCGTCATCACCATGCTGCTCGGTTTCGCTGTCGTTCCCTATACAGAACACTTGTTCATCGCGGACCTTAATATCGGCTTGCTGTTTTTCCTGGGGATGACCTCTCTCGCGGTTTACAGTGTCCTGCTTGGTGGTCTGGGTTCTCACAACAAATATGCCTTACTGGGCGGTTTGCGAGCAGCAGCGCAAATGGTCAGCTATGAAGTTTTCATGGGTCTATCACTGATGGGAGTGGTGATGATCACCGGTTCATTCAGCCTGGTTGATATCGTTAATACCCAAGCAGAAAACGGTTGGTTCGTGATTTCGCAATTCTTTGGGTTCATCGTCTTTCTAGTCGCCGGCATAGCTGAAAGCCATCGCTTGCCCTTTGACCTACCTGAAGCAGAACACGAATTAATAGCGGGCTTCCATACTGAATATTCAGGCATGAAGTTCGGTCTGTTCATGTTAGGAGAATACCTCAGCCTGATTCTCATCTCTTCGATGATTACCACCATATTTTTTGGCGGTTGGCTTGGGCCTAGTTTCCTGCCTGATGCTGTACTCGACTTCGTACCGCACATTTTCTGGTTCTTTGCTAAAACAGGCACCTGTATTTGTTTCTTCATTTTATTACGGGCAGCTATACCAAGACCACGCTACGACCAACTGATGTCGTTTGGCTGGAAAATTTTGCTGCCTTTGACCCTAGTTAACCTACTCATTACCGGAGCGGTACTCTTATGGCTATAGTCAGTACTCCGCTATTCACCCTGCCGCTACTAACGAGGCTGCCATGATAAAAGCCATCTGGAGCCAGATCGTATCCCTGTATCGAATTTTCCTGCACATTTTTGCTAAAGCCGATACGGTACAGTATCCCGAGGAGATGCCCTATCTTGCACCACGTTACCGTGGTCGGATTGTGCTAACACGGGACCCTGACGGAAACGAGCGCTGTGTTGCCTGTAATCTGTGTGCAGTTGCCTGTCCGGTCGACTGTATCGCCCTTCAAAAAACAGAAGATGAACATGGCCGCTGGTACCCAGAATTCTTTCGTATTAACTTTTCTCGCTGCATTATGTGCGGCATGTGCGAAGAAGCCTGTCCTACTTACTCGATCCAACTGACCCCAGACTTTGAGATGTGCGAATACGACCGGCAGAACATGGTCTATGAAAAAGAACATCTGTTGATCAGTGGACAGGGCAAATATCCGGGCTACAGTTTTTATAATGTAGCTGGCAAAGCCATCAAGGATAAGGATAAGGGCGAAGGACTCAATGAAGCGCAGCCTATCGATATGAAGAGCCTGCTACCTTAGGAGATTTTATGATCCAGTTAGGACTATTTTATATAGCAGCGACGATCACTATCGCCTCGTCACTGCTTGCAATAACAAGACACAATGCCAGCCATGCTTTGATTTACCTTATCGTATCTCTGCTTGGGTCGGCGATTGTGTTCTACGTCCTGGGCGCTCCCTTTGCAGCGGTTCTTGAAGTGCTTATTTATGCTGGCGCCATCATGGTTCTGTTTGTTTTCGTAATTATGATGCTCAACCTGGGCGCCGCAGGCGTCAAAAACGAGCAGCAATGGTTAAAACCTCGAACCTGGGTTATCCCATCTCTATTATGCCTGGCTCTACTAGCGGAAATAATCTACCTCCTGAGTAGCTCCAATCAGGCGCTATCCGGTGTGGTCATAGGCCCAAAAGCCGTCGGTATCGAATTATTCGGGCCTTATGTGCTCGCTGTGGAAATCGCCTCAATGCTACTGCTAGCCGGTCTCGTCGGTGCCTACCATCTGGGCCGCCGGTATCTGATAGATATGAGAGGGGAGTCAATATGAGTGCTGCACTCACCATTCCAATGGAACATGGCCTGCTTCTCGCAGCCATATTGTTCAGTATCGGTTTGCTAGGGGTAATGGTTCGAAGAAACATTATCTTCATTCTCATGTCCCTTGAGATCATGTTAAATGCCTGTGCCATGGTATTTATCATTGCCGGTGCTCACTGGGGACAGCCAGATGGTCAGATTATGTTCATGCTGATCCTCAGCGTCGCAGCCGCGGAAGTTGCTGTCGGACTTGGCTTGTTATTGCAGGTATTCCGTCGATTTGACTCGCTGGATATAGACAAAGCAAACAGGATGAGGGGCTGATCATGGCTGAATTTGTATCCCTTATACCCTTAATGCCATTGATTGGCTTCCTTGTGCTGGTCTGCACACTGGGTAAATTGCCCAGATTATGGGTCGGACTGGTTGGCGCTGGTTCAATTGCGATTGCTTTTATACTGGTGGTGTTGACCGGCCTGGAATATCTCAGCCAGCCTGAACCATTACCCTATACAGTGAATGTCTACACCTGGATGCAACTGGAAGGATTCACTACCAACATCAGTTTCCTGATAGACGGTTTATCACTCACCATGCTGTCAGTTATCACCGGTGTGGGTTTCCTCATTCATGTCTATTCAGCCCTGTTCATGTGGGAGGATAAGGACTACAGCCGTTTCTTCAGCTATATGAACCTATTCGTTGCCGCCATGCTATTGCTGGTTCTGGCAGATAATCTGCTGGTCCTGTTCGTAGGCTGGGAAGGGGTTGGCTTATGCAGCTATCTACTAGTCGGCTTCTGGCACGAAGAGCGCGCTAATGGCGCGGCTGCCCGGAAGGCCTTTGTTGTCACCCGAATCGGTGATACCGCTATGGCCCTTGGAATGTTTTTATTGTTCATACACCTGGGCACCCTGGATATGCAAGCCATGGCGAGACAGGCCACTGAAATCTGGCTACCCGGCGATATGGTAGTCACCATCGCCTGCCTGCTTCTGGTGGGTGGTGCAGTCGGAAAATCCGCTCAATTACCGCTACAGACCTGGCTTCCGGATGCGATGGCTGGACCTACACCCGTTAGTGCGCTGATTCATGCTGCGACTATGGTGACGGCTGGCGTTTACCTCATCGCTCGTAACCACGAACTATTCTTACTTGCACCGACAGCCCTGCTGACAGTTGCAGTAATTGGTGCTGTCACTCTGCTCATGGCTGCCTTCGCAGCAATGACGCAAACTGATATCAAGCGCATCCTGGCTTATTCAACCATTAGCCAAATTGGCTACATGTTCCTTGCGCTCGGCGTCGGCGCCTGGTCAGCGGCTATCTTCCACCTCATGACACATGCCTTTTTCAAGGCACTGCTGTTCCTGGGCGCAGGTGCTGTCATCTATAGCCTCCATCATGAGCACAATATATTTCGTATGGGTGGGCTGCGGAGCAAACTGCCAGTGGCCTTCTGGAGCTTCATGATCGGTAGTGCGGCCCTGGCGGCCTTACCCCTGACCTCGGGTTTTTATTCGAAAGATTTAATCCTTCTGGCTACCTATGATCAGGCTCCTTTCGGAGGCTGGCTTCTCGCCGCCGGGATGCTCGGTGCACTGCTCACTGCTATCTATAGTTTCCGTCTGGTATTTATCGTTTTCTTTGGCGAAACCAAGACTGAACCGGAAGCACCCGCTGGAAGGCTGATGGCCTTGCCATTAATCATTCTAAGCATTCTTGCTTTAGTGGGTGGCACAATCGCTGTACCGGTCGAAGCCGTTTTCCCTGCAGCTGTAGAAGCTGACCATAGCGGCTGGATGCCGATTATCATTGCCGGCGTACCCATTTTAGGGGTCCTGCTTGCCTACTTCATGTATTTGAAACCAGTGATTCCCATCAGTTTGTTTACCGAGTCTGCACTGGGTAAACAACTCATTGCTTTCTGGTACAGTCACTGGGCAATGGACTGGATCTTTGATCAACTGGTGGTTAAGCCCTACTGCGCCATCGCCGATTTAAATCAAAAAGATATCATCGATTGGTTTTACAATGGCATTGCTAGCGTTCTCAGACAGGCTCACCAGGTTTCGATTATCAGCCAGTCCGGACAACTCAGAACTTACGTCGCTGTGGTTGCTGCAGGACTGGTGCTGACCATTGCTGTTTTCCTCGGGATTTTAATACCATGACTGTAATTCAAGTAATGCTGCTATTGTTTGTCGGCGGTGTGCTGGCGTGGCTATCAGAACGCTGGCACTCAAACTGGCCAAAATGGATAGCGCTCATTACCTGCCTGTTATCTGGGGTTCTCCTACTGCCTCTGTATTCGCAGGAACCCGCCATCGTAATATCGCTGGCAGGAGCACCGTCAAACTGGATCGAATATAGTCAGACCTCCTGGATTCCCAGATTTGGCATCAGTTTTATATTCGCCCTGGATGGTTTAAGCCTGATGATGGTCAGCCTCACCGTATTTCTAGGTTTTGTTGCCATACTTTCTTCCTGGACAGAAATCAGTGATCAACCCGGCTTCTTTCAATTTAACCTGTTATGGACACTGGCAGGCGTGGTTGGAGTCTTCACCAGCCTGGACCTATTCCTGTTTTTCTTCTTCTGGGAGGTCATGCTGATTCCCATGTATTTCCTTATTGCCATCTGGGGTCATGAAAAGCGTGCTTATGCCGCAATGAAATTTTTTATTTTCACCCAGTTCAGTGGACTGCTGATGCTGGTGGCAATCCTGACACTGGTGCTGGTCAACGCAAATCAAACCGGACAAATAACATTCAACTATTTCGAACTGGCTGGGCATGACCTTGGTTCAGGTTTAAGCCTCATTGTAATGCTGGGTTTCTTTATAGCCTTCGTGGTCAAATTGCCAGCATTCCCGGTACATCCCTGGCTACCCGATGCACATACCCAGGCGCCTACCGCCGCCAGTGTGCTGCTGGCAGGCATACTCCTTAAAACCGGTGCTTATGGCTTGATTCGATTCACGGTGCCATTGTTTCCCGAGGCCTCTATAGAGATAGCTGAGCTGGCCATGCTTCTGGGTGCCATCAGTATCCTATACGGCGCTGTTTTGGCCTTCGCCCAAACCGACTTCAAACGACTGGTCGCTTATAGCAGCGTCAGCCACATGGGCTTTGTGCTGGTCGGCGTTTACGCCTTTGACGCCATAGCCATGCAGGGAGCTGTAATGCAGATGGTTGCGCACGGCTTTTCAACTGCGGCCCTGTTCATGATGGCCGGTGCTATTCAACATCGTATCCATACCCGGGATATGACCCAGATGGGTGGCCTCTGGCAGGCTATGCCAAAAATGGGTGCCGTTGCCTTATTCTTTATCGTTGCTTCACTCGGCATGCCGGGCCTGGGTAATTTTATTGGTGAGTTCCTGGTTCTATTAGGCGCTTTCAAAGTCAATATGACCATCACCGCTATAGCTGCACTGGGGTTAATTACTGGCGCCATTTACTCACTTATTGCCATGCAACGCGTTTTTCAGGGCAGCGATGATCATCAACGGGAACTATCAGACCTGGACGGCCGTGAATTTACCGCGCTGATACCCCTTATGCTTGGCCTTTTATGGCTGGGTGTATATCCACAACCGGTTTTTGATCTGGTCAATCCAGTATTAGCAAGTATCCAGCAGGTACTGGCCGGTGCAGGCAGTCAGCTAATAGGGAGCATGCCATGATAAACTTCCTGCCGCTTTTACCGCTGATGGTGCTCACCGGTGTCATTCTGACGCTCATGATGGCCATTGCCTTTATGCGCAATCTAGCGCTGTCCTGCGGTGTATCAGTCATTGGGCTTGCTTTGACTCTAGGCTCTATTATCTGGGTAAATCTCAATCTAGAGCCTGCCTATGTCACACCTTTACTTAAGGTAGATGACTTTGGACTGCTATTTTCCGGCATCATGGTTATCTCCGCCCTGTTCATCAGCCTGCTCGCCTATAGTTACCATAAACAGCGTGGCGAGCAACAGGATGAATTCTTCCTGTTGCTGCTGCTGGCGACCCTCGGGGCCGTCACTCTCTGCCTCAGCGTTCACTTTGCCTCTTTCGTTCTTGGCCTGGAACTACTCGGTATCTCAATCTATGCGTTAATCTCTTACCCGAACCAGGGTCAGTTCAGTCTTGAATCAGGCTTGAAATACCTGATTCTATCCGGGGTATCATCAGCCTTTATCTTATTTGGTGCCGGCCTGCTATATGCCGTCTCCGGTACCCTTTCATTTGCCGATTTTGCTGCTTCCGGTATAGGCTCAACAGACTCCAGTAAGCTGTTTATGCTGATTGGCAGTGCAATGATGCTGGCGGGCATCGGGTTTAAATTATCCCTCGTGCCTTTCCACATGTGGACACCGGATGTTTATGAAGGTGCTCCTGCACCCGTTGCCGGTTTTCTCGCAACCATATCAAAAGGCGCTGTCTTTGCAGCCCTGATGCGGTTTTTCCTGGCCGCCGATGGTTATCAATACGAGTCCATCATGACGGGTCTTTACTGGATTGCCGGCTTATCAATGATACTTGGCAATATCCTGGCCTTACTTCAGTCCAGTATTAAGCGCTTGCTGGCGTATTCGTCCATTGCCCAATTCGGTTATTTAATGGTTGCCTTTATTGCCGTTAGTGAACTTGCCGGGAAACATCTTGCAATCGAGGGCGCGGTGTTTTTCCTTATTGCCTATTTCATCACCACGATTGGTGCTTTCGGTGTGGTCACTATTATGTCCGATAAAGCCGAAGACCATGACCTTGATAACCTGGATGCCTATGAAGGGTTATTCTGGCAACGACCTTTACTGGCTGCGTTTATGAGCATCATGTTGCTGTCGCTCGCAGGTATTCCTCTCACGGCCGGTTTCATAGGTAAGTTTTATATTGTCGCCTCAGGTGTTGAAAGCCAACTATGGTATCTCCTGGCAGTCGTTGTTATTGGCAGTGGCATCGGACTTTTCTACTACCTGAGAGTAATCTACGCTATGACTAAAAAAGGCCTGGCGAGCTCCGAGGTCAGCATACCTGTGACCAGTAGTTGGACTATGGCAGCAGTTACGCTGCTGCTGCTGATTCTTGGTGTCTATCCTGCCCCGGTGATTGAATGGGTTAGTAACATGGCCCTGCAATTGATCTAAGTACAGCGACTGCTGATGCATAATCCGACTAGCCACTAGCCACTAGCCACTAGCACCCAGCTCCAGGAATACAAACACCTGGGTGTGCTGATGAATCTGTTCTGGACTGGCCTTTATTCTCCTTGATCTTGATTATATTCATGTCGCAGATAAGCCCGGCTGAATCTTAAGCTAAGGCTTAACAAACGATGCTTAATAGCACTAGGCATTCCAAGATTAGCAATTATTTCCAGGCCGCAGCCACACCAAGGAAGCACCCGTTACGCGCTTTTTTTTACAACATTAACGGCCAGTCCGAACAGTCCTGTAAATTGGTCAAAAAAAATTGATAAACTACTTAAACCTCAGTTACCCATTCAGCCTATGATACCGATGAACTGCTATAAACATGACGCCAGGATTTGCATAACCCATGTTTTCAAGCACTGCTGATGGCCGGCCCTGGTCACTATTTTGATTTTGTAAACAGATCCTCAACAAGGAAACGCATGAGCCACAATTACAATAATGCTTGCTGCGGCCAGCAATTACAGGCCCAGAACTAACATGCGCATAGCTGTGCTCGGCTGTGGCGCCATGGGTTCCATCTATGCTGCTCTGCTAGCCTCTTGTGGCCATGATGTCAGTGCAATTGACAACAATGCTGAGCAGGTTAGAGCGATCAATGCCTTCGGGTTAAGAGTTACCGGCGCTAGCGGCGACCGCAGCGTAAAAATACCCGCTTATACGCAGCCTCCCGATCAACCCACAGAACTGCTTATAATTGCAGTGAAAGGCAGGCAAATTAAACCTGCCTGCACACTGGCAAAACCTCTGTTAAACCCGGAAACGGTGATTTTGACCATACAGAACGGCTTAGGCAGTGCTGAACAGGTTGCTGATCTGGTCGGCCACGACCGGTTAATCGTCGGCGTTGCCCAAGGCTTTGGAGCCTCACTGCAAGCGCCTGGTCATGCCCACCACAAGGCGATGAAGGCCATCAAAATGGGGGCCTATAGTGAGGCCGGCAAACGATGGGTGTCGCCGGTGACGGAGATATTTCAGAAGGCCGGTTTTGATGCCAGCAGCACAGCAGATATCCTTGCCATGCAATGGGAAAAACTGATCTGTAATGTCGCCTACAGCGCCCTGTGCGCTCTGACGGGACAAACCATTGGAGAGGTAATGAACGACCCTATCATTGGTCCGGTCAGTCGAAATGCCGCGACTGAGGCCTGGCAAATAGCACTAGCAAGTAAGGTTGCCATCGATGTTACTGACCCCGTACGACTGGTCCAGGAATTTGCCCAGCGCATGCCAAATGCCAAGCCGTCGGTGCTGCTGGATATTGAAGCAGGTCGATTCAGTGAAATAGGCATGATTAATGGCGCAATCCCCCGGGCTGCTGAAAAAACCGGCAGATCAGCGCCAATCAATGCCACCTTGACGGCACTGGTTGAGGCTTTAGAAAAGCGCACCATCAAAGCATAACTAAGAGAAATTAATATGACTCGATTCAAGGCACTTGAGAACGCTGACGCCGCTCGGCGAGCAGCCATGGTCAACGCGAACCTAAACGATCTGGCATCCTATCTGGATGAGGATATACACTGGACTCACTCATCAGGAAAAACCGAAGGCAAAGCAGCGCTACTTGATTCTATACGCTCTGGCAGCGTCCTGTATCGGTCACTTGAGGTAGCGGAACCCCATATCAGCCAACACGATAAATTATTCATCTATTCGGGAATTATCAGCGGTGATGTTATTAAAAACGGCGCTGAGAAAAAGCTACGCAATAAATTTCTCAGTGTGTGGTACTTAGATGATACAAAAGCCGTGATGCTAGCCTGGCAGTCCACGGGATTTTAGGCGGCTACTTCTGTTCCGCTAACTGCTTCCTGATAGCCGGCATGCTGCGCCAGAGTATGATTGCCCCAATCGGGCAGACTATGACTGAGCAAAGGGATATAGATTTCCCAATCGCTGCATCATAACCAAACACATAATCTGTTGTCAGCGCTATTACGGTTGGACCCAGGCCTAAACCAATCAAATTGGTTGCTAGCATATAAAGCGCCGTCACCTGACCTCGCATACGATTTGGGGTCATCAACTGCAGCGTTCCTGCAGACAATCCTCCCTGGAAAGCCGAGAAAAACACCGCCAGCGACATGAATACAATGGCGACTCTGTCATCCGAGATATACCCTAGCGAACCAGCACAGGGTAATATCGCCAGCATGCTGAATAAGATCATTCTCACGTAGGCATCTTCAACGCCACTGGCTAACAACTTATCCGATATCGTACCGGCAATAAGCAAGCCGGCAGTACCAGCGCCGATCATAACCAGGCCGAAGATCCAGCCTGCTTCCGGCCGACTGTAACCGAAGGTCCTTATAAAGTAAGTAGGACCCCATAGATTCAGGGCATAAACCACCATAATAAAAATGGACAGGCCGAGGATATGCCCAAAATAGGCCTTACGACGAGCCCAGATATAATCCATTACCTCTCGCAAGGGAATCTCAGTACTGGCTACCACGCCCTTGCGGGGTGGTTCACGAACACTGACCATCATCAACAGGGACACCAGCAAGCCTGGTATTCCTACTATGAAAAACGTTAGCTGCCAGCCTTCCATTTCGCCAACAATGGGTACCTGAATCGCGCTGATATTTTCAACATAGCCGACTACAGCCCCACCGAGCATATAAGCAAACCCTGACCCAAGGGTTACGCCAATCATATAAATTGATAATGCTCTGGCTAGAATATTTTTTGGAAAATAATCTGCAATCATTGAATAAGCCGCAGGAGCCAGAGTTGCCTCACCTACGCCAACACCCATTCTGGCAAAAAACAACATCCAATAACTGCGTGCAAAACCACACAGTGCGGTCATAACGCTCCATACAGCAATACCTGCTGCAATCAGATTCCGGCGGCTGCTTCTATCCGCTATGCGTGCCAAAGGCAGGCCCATAACCGCGTAGAAAAGCGAGAATGCCAGACCCGCAAGTAAGCTGAATTGCGTATCAGTTATCTGGAAACTAGCTCGAATAGGGCCAACTAGAAGCCCCATGATCATCCGGTCCAGAAACGAGAACAACTGGGCGACCAGCAATACCGTCACAACGTACCAGGCATAGACCAGCGAAGTTGATGATCTAGATTCATCCTGTGTTGACATAGCAGACACCTCAGTCCCAGAAGCTAAATATTACAGTGAACTAATTCTCAGCTGGCACTTTGCGGCGCTAAATTAACATCTCGCTCGTCCAGTTCACGTGTCCATGAGGCGAATTCCAAAAGAACTCCATCTGGATCCTTAAAGTAGAGCGACCTTACAAAGGTGGAATCAGTTATGTCGGCGCTGGCACCATATTCAGAATCATCATGGTTAACCACTGCAGTTACTTCAACCCCGGCCGCAATCAGGCTCTTCTGGTATTCGTCGATCTTGTCTCCCGGAACGTCAAAGGCGACATGGTTCATTGATGCATGAGCCGATGTAATAGAGCCGCCGCCCACCAGGTTTTCCGAGTGCGTGACCCCAGGTTGTGACCCAGGAGCATCCGGGAACCAGAAAAAAGCCAGCATGTCGCCTTTACCAATATCGAAGAAAAAGTGCTGACCCATGCCCTCGGGTAAGGCAATGGTTTTGGTCAGCTTCATACCGAGTACCCCAGAATAAAAATCAACCGTTTTCTGCATATCCTTGCAGACCAGTGCAAGATGGTTAATACCTCTGATTTCATACTTTTCATTCGTATTCATTTTTGCTCCTTACTCTTTTATACCGCAGTTATAACGCAGTCTCGATACTAGCCCATCTATAGGCGAATCCTATATTCACCCGCGCAATTTCATTAAAATAATCTACCCATGATAGAAATCTATAAAACCTACTGTCAATCTTTTACTTTGACAGCACGGCATTTTTGCTAGTATTCCAGTCTGAACATAGATAAGGAGAAATTTCATGCCAAGACTCAAACAAGTATCTTTGAAGGATGCAACCGACAACGTAAAAAAATACTACCAGGCACTTTTCGGTGGTAGAGACCCAGTGGAAGAACCCGGCACAGCAACAGGAACTCCGGGTAACTGGTGGTCAGTCTTTGCCCTGGTACCTTACATCTTTGATCATGCCACCGGGCACTTTGGCATGTTTGGTATGTTTGCTGATAAAAGCATCAGCCAACTCGATGGCAAGGTCAGAGAATTGGGTATTATGCGCGCCGGTTATGCCCAGGCCAGCCAGTTCGTTTTTTCCCAGCACTGCAAGGCGGCAAGGCGCTTTGGCATACCTGATGAGCAAATTCAGGCGATTCCCCACTGGCAGGTCTCAGACGTATTCGATGCCAAGGAAAGAGCGATCCTCGCCTGGGCAGATGCCCTTATTCTCAACGGTGGCCGAGCTTCCGATGAGCTTTTCGCGGCCTTGCACTCACATCTTTCTGATGAAGATATCCTCGAACTGACTTATCACATCATGGGTTACAACCTTCACGCGGTCTGCTGCAAGGCTTTACGTCTGGAATTTGACGATGTCCCGGAAAGAATTAAAGAAGTGCCGGTACCAGCCGAAGGTGAAGCCGCTGACTGGGCAGGTGGGGCGTGGAAAAACCAATAACCCTGATTAGGCCAGGTTTACGCTACAGCCAAACTGGTATTACTGAACCTGGCCTAAAACCAAGTCCCGACCGGTGACCATATTACACAGTTTGGCAAAGGCAACATCCCGAGTCAGATACTTCATACCACAATCCGGAGCAACAACAAGGCGTGTTGGCGGCAGGAATTCCAACGCTGCCTCGATACGCCGTGCCACGGTGTCTGCCGACTCGACCTCGGTGTCGCGCAAGTCGATGACGCCGACATGAATTCTCTTCGAAGGCAAGCCCAATACCAGGTCCATCTTTAACCTGGGCTGAGCACATTCAATAGAAATCTCGTCAGCTCGACAGGCATCCAGCGCGTCCAGAAAAGCATAACCGCTGGGCTTATCGGCGACATGTTTACCGTAGCCAAAACAGACATGTAATACTGTGCTACCTGATGCACCCGCGAGGGCTTTATCAATCGCTTCCAGGGCATAGTCCTCTGCTGCCTCTGGACGAGCCTGCACATAAGGCTCATCTAGCTGCACAATATCAACTCCGGCAGCGAATAAAGCAGTCATCTCTGCATTAACAGCCTCGGCATAGGCCATGGCCAAACCAGCTTGGTCTGCATAGTAATCATTCTGGGCCTGCTGACTCATTGTGAAAGGTCCTGGCAGGGTTATTTTTATGGGTTTATTGGTATGTGCTTTTAAAAATTTTATATACGGCACCTCTACCGGCTGACGACGGCTGACTTCTCCTACCACTCTGGGCACCGGCACCGCTTTACCGGTTCGGTCTATCGCCTCGCCCGGGTTATCTATATCGATGCCATCAAGGGCATTTGCAAAACGATTAGAGTAACTCTCTCGCCGCATTTCTCCATCCGTGACAATATCAACACCGGCTCGGTGCTGGTCATCAAGGGCGAGGATGGTTGCATCATTCTGGGCCTCCTCCAAGGCGTCAGAATTCACCTTCCATAATTCGTCGAGTACCACTCGAGGCGGCAACCGTTGACCCAGCCGCTGTTTGTCTATCAACCAATTGGGCTGAGCATAACTACCTACCAGACTTGTCTGGAGTGTCGATTCGACCATTTCCACTGCTCCTCAACATAAACTAAATGAATACAAATATATTAAAAAAATTCCTTTGCGCGGACATCGTTAACAGCCCAAAAGTGCCTGGTCCCTGAGCCGAACTGGTCTAATCCCTTAACCCGACTGGCCCCCTGCTTGCGGCTAATCCAACGCTTGACCAATGGAGTCAATCAGGCATCTTGACGGGCCAGCCAGTCAACAATCAAATCAGACACATCGTCCCTTGCGGTATCAGGTGTCTGCAGATAGTGATCCCCTTTCACCATGTATAGTTCTTTATCCATCGAAGCCAGCAAGTCATATATTGCATTGGCATCGGCAGGGAATACACCCGTATCTGCCAGGCTCTGGATGACCAAAGCGGGCTCATTGATCCTGGCCAGATGAGGAGCCCCCTTACAATGGGATTCTTTAAGGCTCCACATCGATAACCAGGTCCGCAGCGTATTAGTCAGACCAATGCCTCTGGGAGAAAAATTTGCCGTTTCTGGGTCACCTGCATAGCACCACCGCTGCCTGCGTTCTGAAGGATCAATACTGGGATCCATTAAGCGCAAATCCGCCCATGTCCGATACATGTTAAAAGAGCGATCAGTCAAACCCAGGCTCTGAACTCGCTCTAATTCCTCATGGCACCAGCGCGTTAACCTGTCGTTCCTGGCCCGCTGGGCGGCACGATATTTGTCAATAAAGTCCTGTGAATACGGTGGTCCGTTTCGCTCATCAAACATATTCAAGGACGGATCAATACTGGTTGGGTCCTTTTCATCAATAATGGAAGGGTCAAACCAGTCTGTTAAAACTTCTGGCCTACCGGCATGAGCACACAGGGAAATATAGAGATCTGCAGGTTCAATATTATCAAGAGCGGCGGGTAATTTCAGTCCCGGTGTTGCCTTCATAGTGACGCCTTTAGCCTGAGACTGGTAGGCCCCCATTAGAGAGCCTCCACCTGAGTTACCAAGCAACACGACTTTTTCCACACCGGCTTCTTCACGCAGCCATTTTACGCCTTCACCAATATCAACCAGGGCATGCTCTAACAGGAAAAAACCTTCGTTACCTCTGAATCGGGTATTCCATCCCAAAAAGCCATAACCACGCCGTGCCATATACTCGCCTAGATAATGTTCACTGAAGTCAACATTGTAGTGGGACGCTATCAGTGCGGTTTTTACCTTGCCTGAAGCAGGCTGGTAATAAAGCCCCTGGCAAGGCAGAAAGCCGGCACCATTACGTCCGGCAGTTGCCGACGATAATGACACAAAGGTCCTTTTATAACCCGGTTCTCCCATTGAATTACTCCTGGCCGAATGATGCCGAAACACAATAATTGTCAATGTTACTTGTAAATCCAGTCACAGTTTCTAGCGATTAGAGCCATCCCTAACCAGCTTAGTCCTGTTGCCAAATACTGTCTTTGCATTAGATTCACGCCTTGCCATATTGTCAATAAAATTGACATTTCTAACTTTAATGATAAAACTGTGATATGTAAAATTGTAACCCGTAACGCTGAAGGGGTGCCGGATTTCGATGAATGAAAAAAACCTGATTGAAGCTATTCATGCCCTCGTACCAATGTTAGAAGCAAACGCCGATGAAGCCGAGCGCCTCCGTAAGCCGGTTGATGAGGTTATGAAGGCGGTCGAAGAAACCCAGGCTTATCGCTATTTCGTGCCTAAAAAGTACGGCGGTTTCGAATTCAGCCTGTTAGGCTTTATGGAAATTGGCATGTCCCTCGGAGCAGCGGATATTTCAACTGCCTGGGTTATTACTTTCTGTATGGAACACAACTGGTTATTAAGCCTGTATAACCAGGAAGCCCAGGAAGATATCTTTGGCCAATATCCTTACATCATCGCACCAGGTGCACTCGCCCCGAAAGGTATTGCAACCCCCGTAGAAGGTGGCTACCGCCTTACTGGTCGCTGGCAATGGGGAACCGGGGTAATGCATGCAAACTGGGTAATGATCGGCGCCATGACCGAAGGACAAGACCCGCCTGAATTATGCATGTATATTCTGCCAATAGAACAGGTAGAAGTTATCGATAGCTGGCAAATGTCGGGTATGGCAGGGACAGGAAGCAACGATATCGCCATCACGGATGTATTTGTACCCGCCTGTAGGCGCCAGAATTTATCCTCGATGCGAGCCGGCGATTCACCAGGGGCCAATATCCATAAGACGTCGACCTACCGAATGCCAATGTTGCCCGTACTGGGATTAACTGCCGCATCACCAGCGGTAGGGTGTGCTAAAAAAGTGGTCGAGCTTTTCAAGCAGAACCTGCTTCAACGAACAGTGTATGGCACCCAGGATAAGCTCTCTGGCCGTGCCCTGGCCCAATCCAAGTTAGCCCATCTCACTGTGCGAATTAACAATACCGAACAGGCCCTACTGCAGATCGCACGTGAAGTGACCGCCTGGGGCGAGAGTGGGCAGACCTGCCCCGATATCGAAAGAGCTTCATTTCGAGTGCGTATAGGCCATGTCGTCCGGGATGCAAGAAACATTGTACGGGATATTATCGAAGCAAGCGGGGCATCAGCCCACAGCCTGGATAATCCGTTGCAGCGAGCAATGAGAGATCTTGAAACACTTTCCGGTCACACCGTTTTTGATCTGGATGTCTCCAGCGAATCCTACGGTAGATTGTTGCTCGGTCTTCCGTCGAATACACCCCTGTAGTACTTTAAAGGCATGCAGGGCTCAAAAAGTAAACCTCCAATCAACCCTGCAGGAACGAAAATTAAACCGTCAGGCCTTGATTTCACATCGCTTATGTATTTGAGGATAATTGACACACACTTAATATCAGAGCTGACTATCGACGCACCAATCACTATAGAAAGCATGCAATCTCAGTCAACCGGAGCGTCAATAAATCGCATTTTCAGTTAAGGTCGAGCTCTTCGACCCTTGCTACGGGAGCCAGAGTCATACCGATGCCTGGCTTATTCGGGCACGATGTATAATGAAGAACAGTTAACGCCTTAGGGAGAGATGAATTGAAACAGGTAGCGACTTTCATATTGGCAATGCTCGTTCCCCTCCAGGCGCTAGCCTCAGACAGCCAGCATTGCCCACAATTTCAAGCGGACGTAAAACAAGTTTACTGGGGAGACCTGCATGTACATTCAGCTTATTCGTTAGACGCCTGGGGCTATGGCACCGCCGCAACACCAGCCGAGGCTTACGCTTTTGCACGAGGAGGTAGCCTCAAGTTAACAGACACATTAACTGCCCAGCTCGAACGACCACTGGATTTCATGGCTGTGACTGACCATGCTGAATGGTTCAATCTTCTGTACATCTGCACTGACCCTGAATGGAGTAACGATCCTTATTGCAACATCATGACTGAAAAGAACACCCGAGAAGACGGCGGTGAGGTGTTCGCAGAATATGTCCTTCCCACTATAACCAAGGCGCAACCTGAACCTACCCCAATCTGTACTGGTGACCCGGCTCACTGTGATAAAACCATGAAATCACAGTGGCAACGCATCCAGAACCAGACCAACTCGGCTAACGATCCTTGCCAATTTACTACGTTCGTTGGTTTTGAGTGGTCGGCAACTCCAGATTTCAGCCACAATCATAGAAATGTAATTTTCCGCAATGAGATCGTTCCCAAACAAGCCATAGACTATATGAATTTCCCCAGTCCTGGACAATTATGGCAACAGTTAGATCAAAACTGCCATCCTGAAGACGGATGCGAAGCACTGGTTATCCCTCACAACACCAACATGGGCGATGGGAAAAGCTTCGAGGTTGAAACCGCATCTGACGAGTTACTCTCACTCAGAGCAAAATACGAAAAATTGATCGAAATCCACCAGGAGAAAGGCAACAGTGAATGTCTTCCGGCATTTGGGCAAACCGATGAAGACTGCGATTTTGAGCGGTATCTGACCCTAAATTCGAAACCAATGACAGCTGACGGATACACCCGTGAGGAATGGGAAAAAATGCGCAGCGGATATGTACGAGGACTATTAAAAAAGGGCTTGGTAGCCTACAGGAAATCGGCTGACAAAAAGTTGAACCCACTACAGATGGGCATAATAGGCTCGACTGATACCCATGCCGGTACAGGCGGTTTGGTTGATGAGGCACAATGGAAAGGTTCTGTGTTTGGCATTGGCAGTCTCGACCGAGCCATGGTCCGGGCATCATGGAATCCGGGTGGGCTGGTTGGCGTCTGGGCTGAAGAAAATACCAGGGACAGCCTTTTTGACGCGTTACAGCGCCGCGAAGTCTATGGCACCAGTGGACCGCGTATCCAGGTAAAATTGCTGGCATCAACTGAAGCGCTTTCTTGCCAGTCAGATATCCCGGCTGAAATCATCGCCATGGGAGCTGAACTCCCCAAAACCAGACAGACCCCCAGCTTCCAAGTCCAGGCGCTTTATGACAAGACTCCCATCCAGTCCATCGAAATAATTAAGGGAGAACTGCGTAACGGCACCTTAGAGGAATCAAGGACAACAATATGGGAAAATGCCAAAGGAGGGTTGACCATCTGTGCAACCTGGCAGGATCCAGATTTTGATGACAGTGCCCCATCATTCTGGTATGCCAGAGTCATTGAAGCGGCGACCCCTAGATGGACCGCCGTGCAGTGCAAGCAAGAAAACCGATGCGATGAATTCGCCGATGCTGAAAAAACCATTCAGGAACGCGCCTGGACTTCACCGATCTGGTACCTACCCTAAGCCTGAACCTGCTAAGAGATGCCTTAACCTGGCACTGATAATTTCCAATCAGATGAACTGACCGTAACTGACCTTCTCCATTCGCTCATGGAATTCAACCCACTCTTCTTCACTGAGCAATTCTGGCTCACCCAAATGACGGGTGAGGATAAATTGCCAACACATGATTTCAAGCCGGTGGGCAAGGTCTAATGCAGCGCTTATATCTTTGCCGCGAGAAATCATGCCGTGCTTGCCCAGCAGGCAGGCGCTGCGATCTGTCAGTGCTGCAGCCGCATCGTCAGCCAGTTGCTGGGTTCCAAATGTTGAATAAGGCACACAAGGCACATCATTACCTCCAAACTCCCCCGCCAGGTAATGAAAACCAGGCAAAGGTTTGAGGTGACAGGAAACCGCAACACAATTATCTGAATGGGTGTGTACTACCGCATCAGCCTGTTCATGACGTTGATAAATACCTGCGTGCAGACGCCATTCTGACGACGGCTTACCGACTGCCCTGCCAATCACCATTGAGTGAAACCTGCACTAGACTGTCCACTGAGATATTATCGGCAGTCGCTCCAGACGCCGAAATTAACCTGCCATCCTCGAAACGGACGCTGAGATTTCCCGATGCCAATTCATTGAGGCCGAGCTTTTCAGCATATTTATATTGCTCAACCAGTTGCTGTCTTAATTTATGTTCATCTACTACACCCGTCATCGCATTCTTCCCTTCATGGACCTTTACATTTTGCTGACCGGTTACTTGAAATAGCCTACAGACTGCAGAATAAAAACCTTTCAAACGACTTATTAGCTGATCCTGCTTCCTGCAGACAAAGGTTAATAATTACCTAGGCGGCACAGGACCCATTGGCTTAGCAAGCTAAGCAAAACCAGGCCCCTGAATTAACCATAACCGTCAAATCAATGAGTTAAATTCAATACGCCAGCCATTTGTTTGCTGGTGCAAGCGTATGGAACACAGACATCGTTATATTCTTAATCCAAAAACTACGCGCTTAGCCATGATCCCATTTTAGATCCAAACTGATACAGAGACTACTGACAGGCCAGTGGAGTTAATCGAATCAAGCCCTTAGATATGCGTGAGTAGCATAGCCAAAACGGAGCGGATTGATTACTCTATATTACTCTTTGACCCAAATGTGAAAATGATGCGCTACAAAACAGCGACGCAATGGGGTGTATATGACGTAGAAGTGTTGGACGGCAAAATCACTGCCGTCCAGGGAATCTCCGCAGACCCCGCTCCCGCACCAATGGGCCAGAACATCTTAGATGGCATTCAGCATGACGAGCGCATAAGACGTCCTGCTATACGGTCAGGATGGCTGCACGGGCCGAATCGTGCCAGGGATAAACGAGGCAATGACGAGTTCATAGAGGTACCCTGGGATGAAGCACTTGCGATAGCAGCAGAAGAACTTGCCCGAGTCATTAAAGAGTGTGGCAATACCTCCATTTTCGCGGGTTCTTACGGCTGGGCAAGTGCAGGCCGATTCCATCACGCCCAGTCGCAACTGCATCGATTTATCAATCTGCTGGGTGGTTCAACTCGTGCCATGAACTCCTACAGCACTGCAGCAGCGCAGGTCATTCTTCCTCACGTGGTTGCGCCCTGGCATCAGATCGAGGTAGAACAAACCTGCTGGCAGGATATTTCAGCCAACACCGGGCTCGTAGTCGCTTTTGGCGGTATCCCACTCAGAAATACGCAAGTCGCCTATGGGGGGATTACCGAACATCAGAGCAAGGATGGGCTAACAAAAGCGATCTCTTCGGGGGTACAGTTTGTCAGCGTTTCACCGATTAAATCAGATATGCCTGACTTTTCTTCGTCCCAGTGGCTTGCTTGCCGACCTGGCACTGACGTTGCACTGATGCTGGCACTGGCCTACGTTCTTGAAACTGAAAACCGGGTCTCGAGAGACTTCCTGGACCGTCATTGCACCGGTTATGATCGGTTTCGTCATTACCTGCTGGGTCTCGATGACGGGCTGGCAAAAACCCCCCAATGGGCGGAAAAAATATGCGCGGTCTCCGTATCTGATATTACCCTGCTGGCTCGGCGGCTGGTTAAACAACGTACCTTCCTGACCGCAGCCTGGTCGCTGCAGCGTGCTCATCACGGCGAGCAGCCTTATTGGATGCTGGTCACGCTAGCTGCCATGCTAGGCCAAATAGGACTGCCCGGAGGTGGTTTCGGGTTCGGCTATGGAGCCGAAGGGTTTATTGGCAGCGACTCACGTAGATTTAACTGGGCAACACTCAGTAAGGGCATGAACCCAACTCGGTTTGCTATCCCGGTAGCTCGTATCACCGACATGCTCCTCAATCCAAATACGACGATCAGCTACGATGGTCGCGACATTACCTTCCCTGAGATCGACCTGATCTACTGGGCAGGGGGTAACCCGTTTCACCACCACCAGGATCTAAATCGATTGATCAAGGGCTGGCGTCGACCCAGCACTGTTATCGTCAATGAACCCTGGTGGACCCCAACAGCGCAATGGGCAGATATCGTATTTCCGGCTACCACTGCGCTTGAACGAGAAGACATCTGCGCATCCTCCCACGACCCCTATGCTCACGTTATGCAGGCGGCTCTACCACCACAGCATCAGGCCCGTTCCGATCATGAGATATTCGCGGGTCTCGCCAGCCGAATGGGCATAGGAGAAAAATTCTCTGAGGGACGTAGTGAGCGCGAATGGTTGCAGAATATGTGGCACCGATCAAGTGAGCTTGCGGCACGGGAACACTTTACACTGCCGAGTTTTGAGGAATTCTGGTCAGCGGGGATTTTTCGGCTTCCAGAATCAGGGCAACGACCGATCTGGCTGGCGGATTTTCGTTCTGATCCCATGCGCTATCCACTCAAGACACCCTCAGGGAAAATAGAATTATTTTCCAAGACAATTGCCGACTTCAATTACAGTGACTGTCCAGGGCATGCTGCCTGGCTTGAACCTTTTGAACGCCTCGGTGGTGCCGGAAGCCAACACTATCCCTTGCATCTTCTGACCCCTCAGCCTGAACGCCGATTGCATAGCCAACTAGACCATAGCGCCCACAGTCAAGCCGGTAAAATTCAGGGCAAGGAAATAATATCCATGCATCCGGAAGCAGCCGCCAGTCGTAATTTATCAGCAGGCGATATCGTCCGAGTATTTAATGATCGAGGCGCCTGCCTGGCGGCACTGCAACTCGACAGCAACCGCCTCAGAGAGGTTGTCTCGCTACCTACTGGTTCATGGTTTTCTCGCCTTGATGACTTCACAGATGCCAATGGCAACCCCAATGTCCTGACTGCTGATATCGGCACATCAAAACTGGCCCAAGGACCCAGCGCCAACACCTGTTTAGTTGAAGTAGCCCTATATCCAGGCCCTTCAACGGGCTAAAAACGAATCCTTAATTCACTCTCCACTACCCAAAAAAGGCGCTTGCCTGAACTCAACAAACTGAATCCTTATGAACCAATCAACCAGGGACATGGTACGCCACTTACCACCCAGCAGTTCCAAGAGACTGTATTCACACAGGAAGCACCTATGTTGAGCGAATCTGATCCGTTAAGTCATAGTATCAATGATCTAAAGGCTGTAATCGAGAAGGATATCGATCAGGCAGAAGCACAGCGCCACCTAACCACGGAAGTAGCTAATGCCATGGCAATGGCTGGCCTGTATCGAGTCGCTGTACCCCGCAGCCTGGGCGGCCTGGAAGCACACCCAATCAATCAGATCAAAACCATTGAAGCCATATCAGCAATCCATGGATCCACCGGCTGGAACCTGATGATCGGCATTGAAACCATGGGCATTCTCTGTGCATTCTATGAGCCTGCCAGCTTGCAAGCACTCTATTCGGATCCAAATCTAATCATCAGTGGTAGCGTTAACCCTGTTGGCAAGGCGACAAAAGTACCCGGCGGTTATAAGGTCTCTGGACAGTGGCCGTTCGTCAGTGGAATACATAATGCAGCGTATTTCTGGTGCCAGAGCATCGTCCAAGAAAGTGGCAAACCATTGAAAGACGCGCGCGGTTATGTCTTTTGTGAATCACTCATACCGGTTCGCGAACTGGAAATCATCGATACCTGGCAGGTGTCCGGAATGCGGGCCTCAGGAAGCCATGATGCGCTAGTAAAGGAGGTATTTGTAGAGGACAAGTTTGTTTGCAGAATGCAGACTCAAACGCCGACAGCACCCGGGCCACTCTATCAAATGCCGATCTACAGTCGACTCGCCTACAACAAGGTTGGCGTCGCAACTGGCATTACCATGAAAGCGATCAAGAGTTTCGTCGAGCTTGCCACCCAGAAGAAACCGAGGGGATCGGCTAATTTACTGAAAGACCGAGTTGAGGCTCAAAATGCCGTTGCTGATGCTGAAAGAATTCTGGGTTCTGCCAGAAGCTATGTATTTGAGCAGGTAACAGATATCTGGGATACCGTTGAAAACGGTGATCTACCTACAGACCGCCAAAAAGCACTGTTACAGCTGGCCTGTTCTGGCGCCGCAAATGAAACAGTAGCCGCCATTGAAAAATTGGTATCCGCAGCTGGCGCAAGCGCTAATTTCATATCAAACCCTCTGGAACGATGCCTGCGAGATATCGGTGTTGTCAGACAGCATATTATGGTTTCTCCACAGCATAACCCGGCCATAGGTCGCGTCCTGCTGGGCATGGAATCAGGGAGTATATTGCTCTGAAACTCGTTAGATCTGCGGCTACAATGCTCGCTTAACAGCCAATCAAATCAAAGCTTTGACAGGTAAAAATACGCTGACTACAGGCCTATCCAACCCTGTGGCATACTGCCTCCTGACGAGCATCGCTAATCTGAATAGATCAGTAAAAGGAGAGACCTATGTTAAAACTGCACTTTGCCCCTAATTCTCGAGCAGGGCGAATAGTCTGGCTACTTGAAGAATTACAGTTGCCTTATGAGATAAACAAAATGGCCTTCCACCCCAAAGACCTTAAATCCGATGAACACCGTGCCCGACATCCTTTGGGCAGGGTTCCCGTGTTGGATGATGATGACACGACCCTATTTGAATCTGGGGCGATTGTTGAATATATCCTGACCAAGCATAAGAATGGAGGCTTAAAGCCTGATCTAGAGGCACAGGAATATGCCGCCTATCTGCAGTGGTTCCACTACTGTGAAGGCATGGTAATGCCACCTGTTAACACTATCGTGGTACAAACCGTTTTGTTGCCACCCGAGAGACGTGACGAAACAGCTCTTAGCCAGGCTCAGCGACTATTAGGCAAAGCCCTGCAACCCGTCGATGATGCGCTCGAAGGTAAAGATTACTTAATCGGTGACTTTTCTGGTGCAGACATTATGCTTGGACATGCCTGTTTTATGAGTAATCGACTCGGCTGTGTTTCTGATGACATGACCCATCTGAAAAGCTATGTCGCTCGAATCGCTGACCGCCCTGCCTTTAACACGGCCATTACCATGCAATAGTGTTCGCCGAACTGGCTTCGCACACCTGTTAACTAACCTTGGCACTGTGTGCGGGGGATAACGGTAGGTAATAGCCCCGTTGGGTAGATATTTAAAATGATTGAACTCGCTTGGCAATGACTACACAAGCTGGTGTAAAAAGGCCCTTGCAAATAGACGGTGGTGGACAGCTGAGTAGTGAACACTACTAGATTGTCATTAATTCAATCTAACCGGGTTTGGTCGGGTAAGCGTTACTATTAACAGAAAAACAGGTCCAGACTATCGAGCCCGATCGGCCACGCTGACAACAAGCCAAGATAATGACATCAAAGCAACGGATTAGATTACAATAATTGGAAAAGTCTCATGGAACAACCATGACCGCGCTCCCATCAAGGGACTCCAGCACAGAAATATCACCCGGTATTCACTGGATTAAGGGTGCCCTCAATGAAACGGGACACGCCTACATCCTGGAAGGACTCGAGGGAAACTATCTATTAGGCGTTAGCCGGGACCTCACCGACAACGTCCTCATCGAGAAGTTTCAGCCCTACCGCATCTTGTGTATCGGCGATCGCCACCACGGCAAATCAGCTGCAAGGCAACTATGCAAACAGGTTAATCGCGGTATAACCTGCAGTGAAATTGAATCCGTAAAACTCGGTAAAGGGGTCACAGTTGAACAGGCCTTGCCTATGGCGCAGACCAGCCTATTTGAAGACCTCATTGCCTTACCTACGCCGGGACATACACCCGGCGCGTTATCCTATCTATTTGTCCAGGAAAGCCATTGCGCGCTCTTTATGGGCGACACCATATGCCCAGTTGATGGTACCTGGCGTTACTGGGTTTCCAGCAAGAACCTGCCTCAGTTTATAAAAAGTATCGAGTCCCTTGATGGCGATTACGATTTGATGGTAGGTAATTCATTCGCCTGCTCACCTTTACCATACGTTAAAGGCAAGGCAGCCGTACGAAACATTTTAGATGGATTAGTGAAAACGGCCAGGGCAAAAATGGGTAGATAGTATTGAACTGAACCGTTTAGGTTAATTCCGTTAGCATCAGTGATGGTCTACAGATAGCTAACCTATTGTAATAAAAAAGAAGTTAATTGAAAATAGGAATGCTCTAGAGCATTTATTCAGGCATTGCCATCCTCACCCCTGCCTCGATGAGACCATCAGATGATCCAATGATTCGGTTGCCCCTGAATTCTCAGGGGGAACAGATGAAACTTTGGACAAAGCAGTTCAATCAATCAATCAATCAATCAATCAATCAATC
>JABIZD010000164.1 GCA_018666555.1 Gammaproteobacteria bacterium | reverse complement strand
CTGGTTTGCTCGTCAAGTAAATCAAGTTGCTGGACGATTTCTTCTCTTGTTTCTTCTCTTGTTTCTTCTCTTGTTTCTTCTCTTGTTTCTTCTCTTGTTTCTTCTCTTGTTTCTTCTCTTGTTTCTTCTCTTGTTTGAATGGTTTCTTCAGCGGATAGGGTGCTGAGGAAGCCGGTAGCCAGAACCAGCAGCAAACTCGGAATTAAAGTGCAGGATCTCTCTGGCATGGTGTTTCTAACCTGCGTGCTTAGCGGCCGACTTGGAGACCAGAGATCTTCCTGTCATTTCAGTAGGAATGGGTAAATCCATAATATCTAGTAAGGTTGGGGCGACGTCGCAGAGCCGGCCGTTGTCAACGAGTTGGAGTTTTTTGTGTCCAGCATAAATCAAAGGTACCTGTTCTGACGTATGGGCAGTGTGAGCTTGTCCAGAATGGGGGTCAGTCATTTTTTCAACATTGCCATGATCAGCTGTAATCAGGCAATGGCCGCTCTTGCTATCGATGGCTTCTATAATTCTACCCAGGCAACGGTCCAGACATTCGACGGCCTTAACAGCCGCGGACATGATTCCGGTATGACCGACCATATCGCCATTAGCAAAATTACAGACAATGAGGTCGTATTTTTCGGCATTGATAGACTCGAGTAATTTGTCTGTAACTTCGGATGCGCTCATTTCAGGTTTCAGGTCGTAAGTGGCAACATTGGGTGAGGCTATCAGTATCCGATCCTCCCCAGCCAATTTATTTTCCTGGCCGCCTGAAAAGAAAAACGTAACGTGCGCGTATTTCTCTGTCTCGGCTATTCTTAGCTGGGATAAACCAGCCTTGCTAACAGTTTCACCGAGGCTATTGTGAAGTTCGTCATTTTCATAGACACAAGGTGTATCGAGATCATCTGCGTAGCGGGTCATAGTCATAAATGCAGCAAGGTTTGGTCTGTAAGAGCGCTGAAATCCAGAGAACTCGTCGCTCAGAAATGCTCGTGATAGCTGTCTGGCTCTGTCGGAGCGAAAGTTCAGGAACAGCACCTGATCTTCGTCTTCCATTGCCGTGCTAACCCCGTCCTCTGAAATAACAGAAGGAGTAAGGAATTCGTCTGTTTCTCCCCGGTGGTAACCTGCATGCAGTGCTGCTATCGGGGATTCATACTGGTGAGCAGCTGTGCCGCTGGTAATGAGCTGGTAGGCGCTTTCAATTCGATCCCAGCGATTATCACGATCCATGGCGAAAAAACGTCCGCACAATGATGCTATACGACCACATTTTAGTGTTGATAACTGTTGTTGCAAACCTGCCAAAGAAGCTTCGGCAGACTTGGGAGGTACGTCTCGACCATCAAGGAAGGCATGTACAAGAATTTTTTTGACTCCCAGAGAGTGCGCCAATGCAATGCTCGCCCGGAAATGCTGTTCATGGCTGTGAACGCCACCAGGGGATAGTAATCCAAACAGGTGCAATGTCTTGCCATTTTTGGCCAGGGCCGAAAATGCCGAAGTTAATGTCTCTCTACTCGCAAATGAACCATCTTCAATGGCTTTGTTTATACGGGTGAAGTCCTGATCTACGATTCTTCCAGAGCCGAGACTCATGTGGCCAACTTCTGAATTTCCCATCTGGCCATCTGGGAGGCCAACATCAGTACCCGAAGCCGAAATCAGCGTCTGAGGCCGTTTTTGCCAGAGTGAATCCCAAGTCGGGGTGCTCGCCTTGGCGATGGCGTTATCGTCAGCATCTTCTCGGTGTCCCCAACCGTCAAGTATAATGAGAACATGGTTTTTACGGTTTTTCATATGTGAGGCTAAAGACTTAATCTGCGGAACCTTTATTCTACCCGTATTCGTGGAATCCATGAAGTTAGAAGGTTAAAGCTAATGCGATAGGGTGTATACTTGCGTCCCTAAACATACATGAGATATCAGATTTGTTTGAAAAAGTTTTAGAATTTGCATCAAATCATCCGTTTCTGGTTGGTTCTTTTGTGTTTCTGGTGGGTGCTCTTTTTTTTACAGAAAGTAGGAAAGGTGGAGCCTCTATTGGCACACAGATGCTGGTTCAACTAGTCAATAAAAGTGATGCGTTGGTAGTTGATCTCAGGGATTCGAATGAATTCTCTAGCGGCCATATTGCTGGAGCATTAAATATTCCGTTCAGTTCTTTAGAGAAAAGGATCAGGGATGTTGAAAAATATAAAGAGAAACCCATCGTGCTCGTTTGTAAGATGGGTACACACTCCAGTTCTGCGGGTAAGAAACTGATTGCTGAGGGATATCAGGATATTCGTCGATTATCAGGTGGTATGACGGAGTGGGCTTCAAGTAATTTACCGGTGGTTAAGTGAATCAATCATCTGTTGGGTCGTCGAATGTTACGATTTATACAACTGTATTCTGCCCCTTCTGCATCAGAGCGAAAATGCTGCTGAAGTCAAAAGGAGTTCCCTTTACTGAGATTCCGGTGGATTTTTCGAGACAGAAACGCCGAGAAATGGAGGCTGAGGCGAATTCACACACGGTGCCTCAGATTTGGATAGGTGATTATCATGTGGGGGGTTGTGATGAGCTTTATCAGCTGGAACGCAATGGTGATCTAGAGAAATATTTGGAGAATTTACAATGAGTGAATTACCGCCGGAGGAAAGTGTTAAGCCTCAGTTTGCGTTACAGAGAATTTATGTTAAGGATGTGTCGTTCGAATCTCCGGGTTCTCCGAATACCTTCAGGGGGGCGTTGAAACCGTCTGTCAACCTGGACCTAAATACCCGTAAAAACATGATAGAAGATTCACTTTGGGAGGTTATCTTGTCACTGACATTGACCGCCAAAGATGAAAGTGAAAACACCATGTATTTAGCTGAAGTTCAGCAAGCGGGGATTTTTGTCATAAATGGGCTTGAAGAGGATGCGCTGAACCACACTTTGGGGAGTTTCTGCCCTAATATACTGTTTCCTTATGCAAGGGAGTGTATTGACGCCCTGATTGTAAAGGGTAGCTTCCCTCCTTTGATGCTGGCGCCAGTGAATTTTGATGCCTTGTATGAACAGGCCAAGCTTGCCCAGGAGAGGCAGCAAGCCAATGTTCAGTAACCGTTAGCGAAGTTATGCTGTCGCCAGGCTTCGTAAATGATGACGGCTGCAGCGTTAGACAGGTTCATTGAGCGGCTGCCTTCGATCATGGGTATGCGTACTCGATAGTCTATTAAATCCGAATTCAGTATGTGGTCTGGAAGGCCTCGGGTTTCCGGTCCGAGGATGAGAAGGTCCGATGGCTGATAGGATAATTCCTGATAGCTCAGTTCGCCCTTGGTTGTGACGGCGATGATTCTGCTGGCTTGCGAATTTTCAATAGCGTGGTGAATGGATTCGTGGACGGTGACACTGGCCAGGTCTCGATAGTCAAGAGCTGCCCGCCGCAACTGCTTTTCTTCAAGGGAAAAGCCCAGCGGTTCTATCAGGTGAAGCTGACAGCCACTATTAGCGCATAAACGCATGATGTTGCCGGTATTCGGCGGGATTTCAGGTTCATACAGAGCGATATGGAACATGGATCATCCGGTTACTGATGTCAGGACTAACTTAGTCATCTGGATTCTAGTTGTCCATGGCAAGTTCCTGCATTTTCCTGGTGAGGGTGTTTCTACCCCAGCCCAATAGTAAAGAAGCATCTTTTTTTCTACCTCCTGTGTGTTCCAGGGCAGCTTCTATGATGGTTTTTTCAAACACCGGTAGTGCTTCCTGAAGCAGTCCTGGAGACTCCGGCAGGGTCGCCTGCAGTTTCTTATCAGCCCATTTCTTCAGCATGAGATGCCAGTTGATTTCATTTTCTGCACTCGCGTTGGACGGTTGGCTTTGTAATTCGGCTGGTAGGTCAGAGATGTGCACCTCTCTTCCGGTTGCCATTACAGTGATCCAGCGACAGAAATTTTCCAGTTGTCTTACATTGCCCAGCCAAGGTAGCGAGGCTAGATAGTCCATTGTGCCAGGGAGTATTTTTTTTACTTCTTCATGCAATTCAATTGCCGCCTGGCCAAGGAAGTATTTCATCAGTAGGGGTATATCCTCCCTGCGATCTGCCAGGCTGGGGATATGGATTCTGATAACATTCAAGCGATGAAATAAATCTTCCCTAAAGCGATTTGCAGCGACCAGTTCTTCCAGGTTCTGATGGGTTGCAGCGATAATTCGTACATTTGCGTAGAGTGAGTCATGGCCACCAACCCGATAATATCGACCATCAGACAGGACCCGCAGTAGCCGTGTCTGGGTCTCAGCTGGCATATCGCCTATCTCGTCAAGGAACAGGGTTCCTCCATCTGATTGCTCGAAGCGGCCTTTGCGAACCTGGTTTGCACCGGTGAAAGCGCCTTTTTCATGACCGAACAGTTCCGACTCGATTAAATCCTGGGGAATAGCCGCCATATTGAGGGGGATGAAAGGTTTGTCTCGGCGGGGGCTATGGCGATGTAACGCCAAGGCGACCAATTCCTTACCTGTGCCCGATTCACCATTAATTAGTACGGTCACGTTTGATTTCGAAAGGCGTCCGATGGCCCTGAATACCTCCTGCATTGCCGGCGCTTTGCCTATTATCTCAGGTCTGGGTGATGAGGCTTCGGTTGATAATGGTGATTGCTTTTCGACTATATTAGCCAGGGCTCTTTGCACTACTGAGACTGCTTCATCGACTTCAAAAGGCTTGGGAATATATTCAAATGCGCCTCCCTGAATAGAGGATACGGCGCTGTCCAGATCTGAATGAGCAGTCATGATAATGATAGGTAGGTCAGGATGGCTCGATTTCAGCCTATTGAGGAGCTCAAGGCCATCCATACCATGCATCCGTATATCACTGATAATCACCTCAGGTTGTTCAAAGTTGATCTGCTCTAGGACGGCCTCGGCACTTTCAAAACAGGATACCTGCATGCCCGCCTTAACAAGGGCTTTATCAAGTACCCAACGGATAGATTTTTCATCGTCAACGACCCATACTTTGCGCTCAGTGGTCATGGTTTACTTACCTCTAATGGAAGGATCAGGGTGAAGCGAGTCAATCCGAGTTCACTGCTGGCTTCGATAATGCCCTGGTGGCGATGGATGATTGATTGCGCGACGGATAAACCGAGCCCTGATCCATCGGGTCTGCCTGTAATCATGGGAAAGAACAGGTTTTCTCTTAACTCAATTGGTATTCCTGGGCCATTGTCCATAATTTCGACCCTGAGGACGTTCTTGTGCCGAACAGAGGCAATAGTAAATTGTCTGTCTGTGCGGGTGATGAGCGTGATCCGAGGGTGACGGGTCGCCTTCAAACTTTGCATGGCATTGCGAGTGATATTGAGTACCGCTTGCAGCATTAGATCCGAGTCCATGTAGATCTCAGGAATGCTGGGGTCATAATCTCGCAGGAAGGAGAGCTCTGGCCCGCCCTCTAGTTCAATGAGGCGACGGACTTTTTCTAAAATTTCATGGATGTTGGTTAACTGCATTTTTGAAGGAACATTAGGGCCCAGTAATTTATCGACTAACGCTTTCAGTCGATCGGTTTCTTCGATGATAATGGACGTATATTCCTTTAATTCCTCGGTAGGTAACTCCGATTGGAGCAGTTGAGCTGAACCTCTAATGCCCCCCAGCGGGTTCTTGATTTCGTGAGCTAAGCCTCGAATCATTTGTCGGGTCACTTCCTGTTGCTCTCGGAAAACTTCTTCACGATTAATTTTCACGTAACGATCCAGTGGGGTGAGTTCAACCAGCAGATTAGGTTGTGCTTCCTCAAATACGGGTGAAACCGACAGGTCGACGCTAATCATCTGGCCATTGTGTAGCTCGAACTGGGCTCTGCGCTGCGTATAAAGCTGGTTCGATTGCAGGGCATTGAGCAAGACGTTTTCTATTTCTTTGAAGCCGGGTAAAACTTCAAAAATCGATTTCCCGGACAGGCGCTTGAATGATAACTGCAAAAGGCTTTCTGCTGCCTGGTTTACATAACAAAGGCTCAGGTCTCCATCCAGTGATAGGATGGCTGTACTTAAGTTGTTGAGGTGTGGTTGGTTTGTGAACATGGCGTTGACGGCCGTTATTTATTGGGTAACTTCATTAGCTAACTCTAAAAGCAAAAATCGCACCAGATCGGGTGGTTAGCACAGCATTGTGAGGGAATGGGGCTTAAATCCGGGATAATTATGTGTGTCCAACTCAATTATGCACTATTTTGGTGCTTGCCGTCGATTACCTGTGTTGACATTGCGACGAATGTCCAGAGTAATCGGAGTCCCATTCTGGATCAGGCTCTTGGATTGAATATCAAATATTTTTAACTGAAATGTTTGCTTGCCACGTTCTATACCGTTTACCCTGAAACGGCCGCTGGTTTCCAGGGTTGAATGATAGTGACCATCTATATAAAGCTGAAGGCGGTGGCCAGGTTTCAGTGCCGGTCGAAGCGTAGCTTGTAAAAGCAGGCTGCCGGCTGTTGCCTGAAGTCGCTGGCCTGACTCAAGTCCTTTGAATGCAATAGTGTTATAAGAGGCTGATTCATGAGTGTCTGCCCTAGTACTTTGGCTATAGGCCATTGGTAGGCTGTACAGCATCAGGGTACAGAGGTAAAGGCAACTGATGAATTTTATCTTTTTCATTATTATATAATTTCCGGTGAATAAAAAAGGGAACAAGTCCCCTTTTATTACAGCCGATAACTCAATTAGCTTTACGCTAACGCTTCCTTGGTTGTTTTCACGATCGCTGCAGCGACTTTGTAAGGGTCGGCATTTGACGCTGTTCGGCGATCTTCCAGACGTCCCTTCCAGCCATCGGTTACCGTACTGATCGGAATTCTGATCGAGGCTCCGCGGTCTGATACACCATAGCTGAACATATCGATCGACTGGGTTTCATGCAGTCCGGTCAGGCGTTGGTCGTTGAAGGCCCCATAGACACTGATGTGACGTTCGATATGACGGCCGAAATTTTCACAGATGGCAGTGAAGATTTCTTCCTTGCCTTCATCGCGCATAGCACCATTGGAAAAGTTTGCATGCATGCCGGAGCCATTCCAGTCAGTTGCTCCCAGTGGTTTAGGATGCCAGTTGATCGAATAGCCGTATTTTTCACCGGTTCTTTCAAGCAGGTATCTGGCTAGCCAGGTTTCATCTCCTGCTGCCTTGGCACTCTTGGCAAACACCTGAAACTCCCACTGTCCTGAAGCCACCTCAGCATTAATACCTTCGACGTTAATGCCAGCTTCCAGGCATAGATCAAGATGCTCCTCAACGCAGTCACGACCAAAAGTATTGGCGGCACCGACACTGCAGTAGTAAGGACCCTGAGGCCCTGGATAGCCACCTCTTGGGAAGCCGGGGGGCAGTTCTGTATCAATGTCCCACAAGAAGTATTCCTGCTCGAATCCAAACCAGAAGTCGTCATCATCATCGTTAATGGTTGCCCGTCCGTTAGAAACGTGAGGCGTTCCATCTGCATTAAGAACTTCGTTCATAACGAGGTAACCATTGTTCCGGTCTGGGTCAGGCACAATAGCGACCGGTTGCAGCAAGCAATCTGAGGCATTACCCTCTGCTTGTTCAGTTGAGCTGCCGTCAAATGACCACATGGGGCAGTCTTCTAACTTCCCTGAAAAATCATCCCTGACCAGTGTTTTGCTGCGCAGACTTTGCGTAGGCTGGTAGCCATCGAGCCAGATATATTCTAGTTTCGCCTTCATAATTGCGTGGATCTCCTTGCTGATTCTTTTGTGCAATGTGGCCAGATATTGGGTCTGACGCTAACTTTTACTAGAGGCAGTAATGCAATAATTATGCCACAGGGTTTGCTGGGAGAGAGTTGATGTGCTGGGCTTTCCCGAGTGCAGACTAAGGACGAGCGGCATTTATGCACCATAGTGGTGCTCACGGTATTTATAACGCACCGCTATGGAGCAAATATAGATTCTGGTGCGGCGACTCTGATCCGGAAATTGAAGGCCCTTGCCTCTTCGGGGTGCAATTAGGATGAGCTGAAAATAGGTCTTTGCGGCAGGCAACCAGACAGCGTCAACGAGAATCTTGGTGAAGCAATTGTTGGTCAAGGACTGAATGTATGGTTTTAGAGGGGTTAATTTCGATCAAAGCAGGCATTAGTGGCGAGGTTGGGGAGCCGATTCAGGGTAAATAGAGGTTTACAGACAACAAATATCAATTTTTGGATACTTAATCTAGTTCCTGGCCGAGCTTAGGGTATAATCCGCGCTTTCATTTTGACTGACTTCTCATCGGTACTAATATGACCCGAAAACTTAGAAACGTTGCCATCATCGCGCATGTTGATCATGGCAAAACAACTTTGGTTGATAAACTGTTATCCCAAGCCGGAGCACTGGAGCGAGGTGATGACGCGGGCGAGCGCTTACTCGATTCCAACGAGCTGGAAAAGGAACGTGGAATTACGATTCTGGCAAAGAATACCGCTTTAAATTGGCAGGGGTTCACCATTAATATCGTAGATACGCCTGGCCATGCCGATTTTGGTGGAGAGGTTGAGCG
>JABIZD010000162.1 GCA_018666555.1 Gammaproteobacteria bacterium | reverse complement strand
TTCTGGCTACCGGCTTCCTCAGCACCCTATCCGCTGAAGAAACCATTCAAACAAGAGAAGAAACAAGAGAAGAAACAAGAGAAGAAACAAGAGAAGAAATCGTCCAGCAACTTGATTTACTTGACGAGCAAATCAGCGAATTAGAACAAATCTATGCGCAGGCTTCCAAGGAACGATCGGCAGAGGAACAAAAACTGGCAAACCTGGAAAACAAAGTCGCTGTCAGCGTTAATCAACTCAGGAAAGCAGAGACCGCCGTGAGGCTGAACCAAAAACAGATCATTGATCTGATGACAACTTATGAAAATCTGCTGACCAGCAAGCAAAACGAAGAAAAGGTAGTCGCCCAGCATATCCAGGCCGCCCAGCGGATAGGACAGGACGGCCCGGTTAAACTAATCCTGAACCAGCAAGATCCCAGCTCACTTTCACGCATGTCCAAATATTACAAATTCATGTCAGAAGCCAGGATAGAACAGATCAAGCAATACCAGCGAACTCTACTCTCGCTTGCAGAGACAAAGCAGGAACTCGACGCTACAACCGCATCTCTTGAATCGTCCAGAGCCCAATGGCAGAAGCAATCGGACCAGTTAGATCATGCTCGCCAGCAACGTCAGAATAGACTCAACGACGTATTGGAGAAAATGCAAGCCACTAATAGCTCCAAACAGAAATTAACCTTAGACCGGGATAATCTTGAATCAGTGCTGACTCGGCTCGAAAACAGTGTACTGACACTGCCTACCCCAGATCAGTTGCAACCCCTTTCACAACGAAAAGGGCAATTAGAAATGCCTTCGCAAGGTAATATCAGTCAGTATTTTGGCCAGGCCCGGGTCAAAAACAAAGTTTACTGGAAAGGATTATTAATCGATGCACCGGCAGGAACGCCAGTCAATTCGATCCACTATGGTAGAGTTGTCTTTGCCGACTGGTTGAGAGGTTTTGGGCTACTTATCATCATTAATCACGGCGACGGATTCATGAGCCTATATGGGCATAATCAGGTAATCTATCCGCAATTAGGAGATTGGATTCTAACTGGCGAAACCATAGCTGAAGTCGGTAACAGCGGCGGTTTGAGGCGTTCGGGACTCTATTTTGAGATTCGCCAAGCTGGCCTACCGGTCGACCCACAGCTTTGGTGTAAACGGCCTGAGCCGAAGAAAACAGCAGCCTGAAGAGGAAACAAAATGAAATTCGGTATATGTTTGATGATGGTTACCTTGGCTTTACCTGGTTTCAGCGTGTTTGCGCAGGACAACTCAGAAATGCCCCCGCCTGCTAGTCAGGCCGATAACACAGAGCCGCTGCTTACTCCGCGCCTGCCCCTGGAGGAACTGCGGGTATTCGCTGAAGCGTTTGACCGTATCAGACAGGCTTACGTCGAAGAAATAGACGACCAGAAACTTCTCGAAAGTGCTATTAAGGGCCTACTCTCCCAATTAGATCCTCACTCGGCATTTCTTGACGAATCATCATTCAGCGATTTACAAGAGACCACCACCGGAAATTATGGCGGACTGGGGATCGAAATCGGTACAGAAAACGGTCTCATTAAAGTCATTTCACCCATGGATGAAACTCCTGCCTCCAGGGCCGGAATCCTGCCAGGGGACTTAATCATACAGATTGATGGAAAAGCAGTAAAAAGCATGGATGTTGGAGATGCAGTAGATCAAATGCGGGGTGAACCCGGAAGTTCAGTTTACCTGATGATCATGCGAGACGGCGAATCTGCACCTCTTGAAAAAACCCTCGTAAGAGAGGTCATTAAGGTCGCCAGCACACGCCAGAGAATGCTTGAAGCAGGTTATGGGTATGTCAGAATCGCTCAGTTCCAAGCCGACACTGGAGCAGAGGTCGGTAAAGCTATAGATGAACTGCAACAAGACGACACAATAAAGGGCCTGGTATTAGACCTGAGAAATAATCCTGGCGGCGTACTGCAGGCAGCAGTGCAGGTGTCTGATCTATTTCTGGAAAGTGGACTGATTGTCTACACCAAAGGCCGAATTGAGAACTCCGCCATGCAGTTCACTGCATCCAGTGGTGACGTATTGGCGAATATACCGATAGTAGTGCTGGTTAACGAAGGCTCAGCCTCTGCATCCGAGATTGTGGCTGGCGCTCTACAGGACCACAAACGAGCCATCATTCTAGGTACAACAACCTTCGGTAAAGGCTCAGTCCAGACCGTTCTACCGTTAACCAATAAAAAAGCGATCAAACTGACCACCGCTCTCTACTTCACCCCAAAAGGCAGATCCATCCAGGCCGAAGGAATCGTACCTGACATCTGGGTCGAAAGGTCAACGGTCACTAAAATAAAAACCAACGCTTTCAGGGTAAAGGAAAAAAACCTGCCTGGGCACCTGCAGCAACCTGACGCAGAAGAGGCCAATCCTGACAATGGCGATACCACTAATAGAGAACTTGCCAGTAGCGATTTTCAACTTAATGAAGCACTGGTTCTACTCAAGGGAATCAATATTCTGGCAAAATAAGGTTAGCTTGCTGCAACCGATTGGAATGGGTGTTAACTACTCTTGGCTGCTGAACAGGCAGCAATGGCCTCGGACAGATCAAGTGTGCCTTCATACAGAGCTCGACCGGTAATAACTCCCGTTATGCCCCCGTCTATAGCTGAATTACCTGCCAGCAACAAATGTATATCCTGTATATTGGTCACGCCACCCGATGCAATTACGGGCACAGAAACACTGTTGGCTAGATCCTGAGTAGCAGTAATATTCAGGCCTTGCATCATGCCGTCCTTGCCTATGTCTGTGTAAATAATGCCTTCAATCCCATCGCCTTGAAAGATCAAAGCCAAACTCTTGGTTTCTATATCTGTGATTTCCCGCCAGGCATTCTTGGCAAGTTTGCCATTCAGGGCATCTAGGCCAACTAATATATGCCCAGGATACTGTTGGCACATCTCACCGACAAATTCAGGCTCATCAACAGCCTTTGTTCCAAGCACCAGATAATCAACCCCAGCACTCAGGTATTCACCAATAATCTCTGCCGACCGAATACCGCCGCCTAACTGCAATATTAAGTCAGGATGATTTCTGGCTATTTCGGCCACCACCTGCTTATTCACGGGATGCCCCTGAACCGCTCCATCCAGGTCCACCAGATGCAATCGTGTTGCTCCCTGTGATACCCATTGTGCTGCCATCTGCACGGGATCATCGCTGTATTGAGTTGATTCTGAAAACCGTCCTTGCTTCAAATTAACGACTTTGCCATCCTTTAAATCGATAGCGGGAATAATCTCCAAAATTTACAAGCTCCCTTTTGTTGATGGCATCTCGTTTAGCATTCGACTATCTAGTTCAAGTGCCTGTCGAAGGGCCCTGCCAAAAGCCTTAAACACCGTCTCGATTTGGTGATGCGCATTGTCTCCCTTAAGATTATCTATATGCAGAGTAACCAGCGCATGATTGACAAAGCCCTGAAAAAATTCATGAAATAAATCCACGTCAAAATTACCAACCAAAGCCCGCTGAAAATCAACCTCATAACTCAACCCAGGCCTTCCAGACAGGTCAATTACAACCCGTGATAAAGCTTCATCAAGTGGCACATAAGCGTGCCCATACCTGCGAATGCCCTTTTTATCACCTAACGCTTGTCTGACCGCCTGCCCTAATGTAATACCCAGGTCCTCGACCGTATGATGCGCATCTATCTGCAGATCACCCTTGGCTCGCACATCCATATCAATTAATCCATGCCGGGCAATCTGATCCATCATGTGCTCAAGAAACGGTAACCCGGTATCAAACGAACTGTTTCCGGATCCGTCCAGGTTGATAACCACTTGAATCTGGGTTTCGAGCGTATTTCTGTTAACTTCTGCAATTCTCATAGCACAGTCCTGCATCCAAAACCTGAATTATAGCACCGGTCCATTAGGCAAATAACGATTATCCGTGTTTGCTTTGATCCATTTTCGTAATTCGGGATCAAATGCCTCCCTCTGCTTAAGAATTCTTACCAGATCAATTACCGGGCTAAGCTTGCCTGCTTCCCATCCAGACAGTTGCTGTTCCGCCAGAGTAAGAAAAATAACAAGACGTTTTATATCATCGTCAGCCAATATGTCGGCGACCTTCCATGACTCCCCACCAGACTTCATGAGGGTAGCAAATGGATCTATATCAGCGCTAGGTATCTGGTTTTCAATATCAGTCAACTCTTGATTCGGGAGTACGGCCAATAACTGTTCAAGTAGCGCACTGGAAAGCGCCTGCGGTGCTGCCGGCTGCCACGTATTTACGGTCATGGTTTAGATCCTCGTTCAAACAATTTTAAAAATTTCGTAGACGATTGGAACCTGTTAATTCAAATTCTATAACGACTGCAGGAGCTTTACTGCCTAATGCTGATTCAGAGCATCGGGCAACGTGACAAATCCTATATCCAGCCCTTTACGAAAACTGGAGCGGGCGACGAGATTCGAACTCGCGACAACCAGCTTGGGAAGCTGGGACTCTACCAACTGAGTTACACCCGCTTAAACACCACTAAAGCCTCTATTTTGGCATCATCACCAACCGAAAGAGAAGTGCTTTTAAGGCCTTTCAAGTCAATCGCTGGCTAACAACAATATTACACCCAGTACCAAAAGCAACATACCAATCCATTCTCGTCTGCTCGGCCTCTCTTTAAAAAAATAATATGAAATTAACAGCGATATAAAAAACTCCACCTGGCCGAGTGTTTTAACGTAAGCCGCTCGCTCCAGCGTAAAGGCCGTGAACCAACCGATTGACCCTATAATACCGGTAATTCCGATAAAAAGGCTTGGCCTCCAATGGTGCATTATCAAACCTAGTTCGCTGCTGTTTCTAACCACGACCAGAAGCAGGCTCATGACCGTCTGGATGCAAACCATGGCTGCCAGCGTCATCGCCGCTGCGATTACTGCAGAATCAATATTAATGCTTAAGCTAGCCTCTCTAATCAGTAATGAGGTCAAAGAAAAAGCAATGCTGGCAGTCAATCCGTATGCTGCAGACTGGCTGAACAAGCCTCCCCATCGACCCGAACCAGTCAAATTGACCAGTAATAAACCGCTGGCACACACCAGGATTGCCAGCCAGCCCAGGGGCGAAACCCAGTCAGAAAAAAGAAAGACTCCTAATATCGCAGTAACCAGAATCTCAGCTCGCACATAGGTACTGCCGACTGCAAAATTACGCAGCTTAAACAGCCTGACTAGCAACACCGTCGCTAATATCTGCAAGAAACCAGCCGATAGGACTGCCAATACGAATACAAGACCAACCCGAGGCATTTCAATGCCACGGGTCAGTACAGCTAAGTACAGCAAAGCAAATGGCAACCCGAACAGATATCTAACCAGGGTTGCTCCTTCAGCTGAGATATCCTTATTGAGTTGCTTTTGTGCAGCGGTCCGAACCGATTGCAGCGCAGCTGCAAGCAGGGTCCAGGCGATCCAGGGCTCTAGCACCTGGTCATCCAGTGCCATCTGCTGAGGGGATTAATCTGCTGGTTATCCCGCATCCCGCCAATTTCCATGAAACCCAAAGGGAACCCGGTGATCCAGGTAAGCCTTAGCCAGCGGGCCTGCTGCAACATTCTCTGCATCAAGGATAACGAGGTGGCTCCTGTCTATAGCAGCATCGTAAACGTTGGTTAACAGATACCCTTGGCCCTCAGCACTGCCACTCCCGCGCGGCACAAAAACAGGTTCAGAGGCTGCAAAATTAGGTCCCATGTCGAAGGTTTCAACCTGTCCCCGCTTGTGATCAACATGGCCGATCGCGGAAAACCCACCGGACTCTGATCGCTCAGCACCCTGACAGCCGAAATAACCATGCCGATAGTTTAATCCTGCAAAGCGTTCATCGAGCCTTGGGAATTCACACACATGGTCATGCAACTGGTCAACCTGGTAATCATCTGTATTGCCTGCTAGATCCAAAGTCCAGCGTTTCAGTACAGCATTGGCCTTGCTGGTATCTGGCTTGCTTCCATCGGCATGAGGGAATAACGGTGCCTCTCCATACTCACACACGTCACAGATCAATTGATCGCCGACCTGGTAGGCATTCATGGGATGAAACACATAAGCGGCAGGTCCTCTGAACCAGCGAATATTTGAGACATCATCGCCGCGTTTCAATACACCCAGATAAGATCCTTTGTCCGGTTCCCACGCAAAGGCCGGACCTCCTTGCATTGCTCTCTCTAAAGACCCGGTCAAAGGCATAATGGGAAACACAACATAATCTCTGGTAACAAGAAAATCATGGACCATAGATGAATAAGGCGCTTCAAAAAACTGACTCTCCGTCAGGGTACCTTCTTTATTAACAACGTGATATGACATCTTCGATGAAAGCATCCCATCAACACTATAACCGAAGAAGACAAGCTCTCCGGTTTCAGGATCAACTTTAGGATGAGCTGTCATCGGCCCTTCCAGCTGATCCTGATAAGTGTGGGCACCAAGCGAGCCAAGATTATCCGGGTCCATTTCGAAAGGAGCATGGCCCTCTTCGAGCGCAAGTAATCGACCGCCGTGCCAAATGATATTCGTATTGGCTATGCCGTCAGTCTTTAGGCCGACAACACTTGGGTCCGCTTCCATAGGATTAAAGGCTGCAAACAGGCTCTGCCCAGCTTCTCGTTCCTTTTGGAATTTAACCGTCCTGGCCCAGCGATTTCGATAGGCAACTCTGCCATCTGCAACCGTAAATGCGTGAATCATGCCATCCCCGGCAAACCAGTGGTGATCTCCTCTCGGTGCAAACTGAGGATTTGGACCATTGCGATACAATGTACCGGAAAGATCTTCAGGAACTTCCCCTTCAATAATCAAGTCAGCCGCATCACACTCCATTTGTATGGGCGCGAAACCTCCAACTAGGTTAGGATGATCTGGAAATGCTCGAGCCATAACTTCTTTACCTCTGGTTTTATTACCTTGTGTTTTATTACCTTGCGTTCTATCGGAGACAATCAACGCATGGCAATCTTTCAATCACAATCGGTTGATCACAATCGGTTGACCGCAATCGGTTGACCGCAATCGGTTCGACTCTCTCTATTTAAAGCCGTGGGCAGCAGAACAGGCCTAAACCAGGCCCCATTCCTACAGCAGTTCCCTGCAAGACTCTATTGCAGGGCATCAACTAAACCGTTGTATTATAATGCCGCCAGGATCGCTTCTGCTGAGCTGACCTCAAAAGCACCGCCTTTTTCAAGATTAAGAATCGTTATCTTGCCATCTTCAGCGACCAGCGAGTAACGACTTGACCGAGTTCCCAGGCCAAAACCAGAACCATCCATTTCCAATCCCATGGCTTTGGTAAACTCGCCATTACCGTCAGCCGCCATAATAATTTCGGTGGCATTTTGACCTTCGCCCCAGGCATTCATGACGAACGCGTCATTCACGGAAAGGCAGACTATGGCATCGACGCCTTTTGCCTTGATCTCATCTGAATTAACAACGTATCCCGGTAAATGGGCAGCACTACAGGTCGGTGTGAACGCACCGGGAACGGCAAACAATACCACCTTCTTGCCGGCACAAAGGTCGGCCATAGCCAAATTCTCGGGGCCCTTCTCGCCCATTGTTTTCAATGTTACCTGCGGGATTTGATCTCCTACTGCTAAAGTCATGCTTTACTCCAATTAATTTTCTTTAAAATCGACAGATAGCAAGTCTCCCCTTATGCGAGATTAAGTTCAAGTATTTCCAAGGGATTCTTTCGCAGTCCAGCAGGACATTTGCAAGGCGAGCTATCAGCAAGGGCTAACCAGTTACTTGCCAAACCAGGCACCGCTGTTTGTATTATTTACAATCAGGAGAAAATTCTGTTTGCCCTCAACTCAGCTTGATTCGATGCCTGCTTTTGAAAACTGCAGCGCGGCCCCTTGAAGCGCAGGCCAACACCCATCGATCAGGCAAACCGAAATAGCTTGGTCGGCCCCGAACCTATTCTTGTGGGACGGGTTTACCATCCGAGCAAACAAGGAAATTTCGCTCCGGGTCAGCCTGAGCCAAGGCTTTATCTAAACCCCGGGGAAACATCATGGCACCATCGGCAGCAAACTGGACGATATATGATTTTCTAACATCATCTGTCAGATTAGGTCCGGTTCGATGCGGCGTCAGTGAAGAAAACACCACAATATCGCCGACTTCTGCCTCAACGGCGATGGCTGTTTCATCCACCTTGTCATCAACCCGGCTCAGGCACTCAAAGCCCAGCTCCGTTTGCCAATGCTCGAGAGTTCCGGATCGATGAATCCCCGGAACAACCCATGGACAACCATTTTCCACGGTTGCTGATGTTAGCGGCACCCAACAAGTCAAATAGTCCTGAGGCACCACAAAGGTATAACCATTATCCTGATGCCAGGGGAACTCCAAAGGTGTTCCAGGTTTCTTATAGACAGCCTGGTCCCAGTATAAGCGAGCATCGCTTGCAACTAAATCAATACAGAGATCGGCAAACACAGGTAATCGTACGAACTGCCTTGCTATCTTAGATACCTTTACTAGATGAGCAGTAAAGGTAATATCATCTGCTCGATTAATGAACATTCGACCGTCATGCTGTTCCCTTAACCATAACTCCCGGGCTGATTCCAGGGGGTCTATTTCACTGCGCAGCAAACCAATAACATCCTCGTGCAATGCCCCTTTTAAAATAAAGTAGCCCGCTTTATTCCATTGCTGGGCCTGTGCCTGGCTGATTACTCTGAACGGTCCGCTGCGCTCACGCCAGGAAAAATCCTGACTGCGTTGGTCGAGTTTCATGGATCCTCCGCGGTGGCCATCTCAATGGCGGGCAAGTGAGCAATGGCCTCGGCAAGTAACCAATCTTTCCGGGTCACTGTGTTTCCAGCGTCGTGGGTGGTAAGCCTGAGCTCGACCCGGTTATAAACGTTGCGCCAATCTGGATGATGTTGCTGTTGTTCAGCAACTGCGGCTACTTCACGCATAAAAGCAAATGCATTTTTAAAATCCTTAAACCTGAGACTCAGTACCAGGCTATTATCTTGTTCCCGCCACATCGTTCTTCCTCGTGTAATTCTCGACATCCTTACCTGAATGATAGCCCGGCCAATGTATTAGCTGCTCCCTGCTGGATAAAATCCAAGATTAAGGTTGTTGCACTTTCTTTTACATACGGTAGTGTCGACTCTAACAAACGAATTGATTGAGAAACATCCCCATGGATACAACCGCCCTGCCCAGATCAGAATATCCAAGGCCAATATTAACAAGACCCCACTGGCTTAACCTCAATGGCATCTGGGATTTTGACGTCGATGAGCAAAATCGAGGATATCAGGAAGACTGGCCGGCGAGAACGACCTGGGATAACCAGATTATCGTGCCTTTTGCGCCTGGAACCAGTGCTAGCAGCGTCAGTCTTGACTACGACCCCACCCGGGTCTGGTATCACCGTACGTTTTCCCGCCCGGACTGGCCTGAATCAGAAACCATCTTGCATATCGGTGCCTGTGACTATCACACCCGGGTTTATGTCAACGGCGGGTTTGTAGGAGAACATCGTGGCGGCTACTCTCCTGTGCGCATCAATATCACTTCAAGTTTAACCTCAACAGTCAATCACCTAGTCATCTGTGCCGAAGATTCAGGCTCCTGGCAGCAACCCCGGGGAAAGCAGGCTGGAGATACTCGTTGGCCCATCGACTACGACCCCATTATCGGCATCTGGCAAACTGTCTGGCTCGAACCAGTGCAATCGAGGCATATAGTATCAATGGCGACTGGCTATAAAATAACCGAGCAGAGTCTCGACTTGACCATAACCCTGTCCAGCCAGGTCAATGGCAGTCTACAAATAAGTCTCCGCCAGAATGCCGCGAAAGTCTCTGAACTCACCATCGACACCGGGGCAAGATCAGAGGTTAAGGCCTCTCTAGCCATCAATTCCCCCGAGCTATGGAGCCCCGACTGTCCGACCCTATATGATTTATACATCCAGTTGCTATCACCCTCAGGGCAACAACTTGACAGTATCCAGAGTTATACCGGATTGCGAGAAATCAGTATCCTCGATGGCAAACTGTGTCTTAACCAGCAACCTCTCTATATCAAGGGTCTTCTCGACCAGGGTTACTTCCCTGAAGGTTGGTATACCCCCCTTGATGACGCAGCCATGATTCGTGATATCGAACTAGTCCAGGCAATGGGCTTTAATCTGGTTCGCAAACACCAGAAGGCGGAAGATCCGCGCTTCCTCTACTGGGCAGACCGCAAAGGGCTCATGGTCTGGAGTGAAATGCCATCCGGACGTATCTTCTGCGCAGATTTAATCGAACAATTAACGCTGGAGTGGTTGCAATTGATGCGTCGAGACCAGCCACACCCCTGCGTCATCTGCTGGGTGCCCTTTAATGAGTCTTGGGGCGTATGGCATCAACGCTCACGTTCACAACAGCGCGCATTTGTCGATGCGACAGTCGCCCTGACTAAAAGCATGGACAGCTCCAGACCTGTCATCGGCAATGACGGCTGGGAATACAGTTCCGGAGATCTGTTTACCTTGCATTTATATGATAATAGCGCATCCCAATTGATCGCAAAGTTAAGGGAATTAATCGCCAACCCACAAGCACACCTATCCTCCTCCGAGCAGGCCAGACCAGCGGCATTACCAGGGGCCGACCCAAGCGGCCTACCCCTTGTACTAAGTGAATGCGGCGGCATTGGTTATGTTAACGTCACTACAACAGATGAGTTGTTCGCCTACGGCGACCTGCCAGAGACGCCTGCCGCGTTGTCTGAGAAAATCCAGGAACTGGCTAATGCCTTGACTCAAATAGATGAGCTTCAAGGTTTTGTCTGGACCCAATTAACCGATATCCAACAGGAAATTAATGGCCTGCTTTATTTTGACCGTACTCCCAAACTGCCCCTGGATCAGATTAAAGCCCTATTTGATGTCACCGGAGACACGTGAATGAACTGGCAACCCCTTCTGGCCCTGGGCCAACAACAGTCCTATGCCCAGATTGCTATTATCCAGCATGGTAACCCGGTAATGGACTATGCCTGGTTAGATCAGACGGTGGATGTATTCGCAGTCCAAAAAGGATTTCTTGCCATCTTGATCGGTATCGCCGAGGAAAAGTACCTGCTGGAGGTCAGTGATCATTTAAACCACCATATCGATCCAGAATGGACTCAACTATCGCCGTGGGATGAGGCCAAGATTACAATCGAAACCCTGATGACCATGACCACGGGCATGAATGATCTCCTTGAACCCGAAGGAGACATCGGCAAGACCTGGCGCTATAACAATATCGCCTATCAGCAACTGAAACGTATACTAGAACTTCACACTGGCTTATCTCTTCAACAACTCAGCCATGAATGGTTGCTGGAACCCCTGGGGTTGACAAGAACCAGTTGGAAATCAAGACCCATGGCATCTGAGCACGACGATACAAGCGCCACTATGATATCTGGATTGTGGAGCACAGCGCACGAGTTAGCTGCCATCGGTGAAGCCCTGAGGACCGATGCTTTGGTACCGGCCTCATTTAAACAATCGTTAGGAGAATCAGGTTCCCTGGAGAACCCAAGCTGGGGACGCTTATGGTGGAATAATTACGGTAAAACTTTCATGGTCCCAGGGTCCAAGCGCCAGTTTCAAGGCCCTATGCTACCGATGGCACCACCAGACTTAATAACAGCCAAGGGCGCAGGTGGACATCAATTGACGATTGTACCGAGCCTGGAGCTGGTGGTGGCAAAAACCAGTCTGCCAAATAAAAAACCTGCTAATGGTGCTGACAGAATGCTTTGGAACACGATCATGGAGATACTGACTGGCCATTGAATAGCGTCTTTATCATCATAACCGGGTATGTTAGCCTTCTTGCTTCTTCTTCTGGGAGTATCTAAATGGACTTGTCATTTGGCCCTGAATATTCTGCGTTCAGAGACACAGTACGCGCCTTTGTTACGGCTCACAAAGATAAACAACCAACTCCTGGCTCCGCCGTCAAAAGTAGTGAATTGCTGGACTGGCAGACCCTGTTAATCGAACAGGGCTATCACTCCAGAACCATCCCAACTGAATACGGTGGCTACGGGGCTGAACCTGACATTATTGAATCCAGAATTATTGCCGAAGAATTTGCCCGAGAACAAATGAACACAGGTTTAGCAGGGCAAGGCATCAGCATGCTTACACCCATGCTTTTGGAAATGGGCACGGAACAGCAAAAGCAAAAATTCATCAAACCATCGATTCGTGGAGAAATTGCATGGTGCCAGGGATACTCCGAACCCGGGGCAGGCAGCGACCTGGCCAGCTTAACCACTAAGGCCGAACTGGATGGGGATGAGTGGGTTATTAATGGACAGAAAATATGGACCAGTTCTGCACATATTGCCGACTGGATTTTTTGCCTGGTCCGAACAGAACCAGAAGCACCTAAACATCAGGGCATTTCCTTCCTGTTGTTTGAAATGAATACACCAGGCATTGAAATTCGTCCCCTCGTTGATATGACCGGGAATGCCAATTTCAATGAAGTTTTCTTTACCGATGTTAGAGTTCCAAAACACCAGATCGTCGGTCAGCGAGGCCAGGGCTGGAAAGTTGCCAACGCTATCCTGGGCCACGAAAGAGGTTCGCTCGCACCACCGGACGCGGCAAACTCCAGATTAAATGGGGTGATCAAACTAATGCAGCAGGAAACCATTAATGGCCAATGCGTCATCGACAACCCGATTTTTCGCGACCGATTAATGAAACTTCAGGGCCGGGTCATGGCGATGCAGTATAACGATATGCGGTTGTTATCGTCACGCATCAACAAGACCCAAGATGCCAAACTGGCTGGCATGGTAGTCAAGCTGATTGGAACTGAGCTAAGACACGAGATAGAAGGCCTTGCTATCGATGTGATGGGAGAAATTGGGCTCTCCTATGGTGATAACCCCTACCTAAAGGGAAGTGGATCCTGGCAGTACCAGTATATGTATTATCTCGGCCTGATTATCGGCGGTGGTACCTCGCAAATTCAGAAAAACATTATCAGTGAGCGCGGTCTGGATATGCCTAAAGAACCTAAAATTCAAGCAAAGCAGGGAGCCTAATGGAATTCGGATTATCTCAGGAACAGGTCCTGCTACAGGATAGCGTTAACCGTTATCTAAATGATCAGGCCAGTCTCGATGTGGTCCGTAAATTTACCGCAGGAGATATCGATGATAAATCCATCTGGGCAGGATTGGCTGGCCTGGGTGTTGCCGGCCTGATGATACCTGAAGAACACGGCGGTGTAGGTCTGGGTAGCATGGATGCGGTCATCGTTGCCGAATGTCTCGGTTATCATGTAACGCCAAGCGCTTTTCTCAGTAGTGCGGTGATGGCACCAAGCGTGCTATTGTCAGCGGGTCACACTGAGAATCTGGCAGAAATAGCTTCTGGTGATCTACGCTTTGGCATCGCTTTTTCAGAGGCAATAGGTGCACGGGAAAAAGCCGGCATCACCATCAAACAGACTCAGTTAACCGGCAAATGTCTTTTTGTTCTGGATGCAGACGCTGATGCCTACCTCATTGCAACGCCAGAACAGGCAATCTACCTGGTTCAGGCTGATGCTGCTGGGCTTATACGAAATCGACTCACTACGGTTGATAATACGCAGACAATATGCGAACTCATCCTCAATGATGTCAAGTCAGAACTTATCTCTACAGACAAGAATTCTTATCTGGGTGCCCTGAAAGCTGGGCGGATTGTGCAAGCCGCAGATACCCTGGGTGCCGCTCAATGTATGCTTGACCAGGCAGTAACCTATGCCAAACAACGAGAACAATTCAATCGCGTCATCGCCTCATTCCAAGCCGTCAAGCACATGTGTGCAGAGATGGCGGCTCATCTTGAACCCTGCAGATCGATGATCTGGTATGCAGGGCATGCCTTGCAATCTGAACTTGAAGACGCAAACTTAGTTGCCTGCCATACCAAAGCGCATCTGGCTGAGGTAGGCCAGTTTGTCGCAAAAACTGCCACAGAAGTTCATGGTGGCATGGGTTTTACCGACCTGGTTGGCCTGCATTACTGGTTTAAGCGAATCGGCTTCAACCGGCAGTTATTAGGTTCACCCGAGCGACTTCGCGAAGACGCCGCCAGGATTCAGTCTCTAGCCTGACGAAGGCCGTACTTTGCGGGCCATCCATGATAGCCCGGCCAATCCTGAAGGGCTGGCGTCGACATTGTCATCATTGATCGTCGAAGCCCATCCTAGTCGTTTACCCAACCAGTTTTATGGCTAGACTTTCCTCAGCCTGCTATGTCCAGGCACCCTTAGCAGGTCGCCTAGCAGCCGCTGCGCCTATCGCTGGGCTCATTACAGCCCTGATTGCGACCAAGGCGCTATCCCTTGAGTCGAAACGGATTGTATTAATGGAAATTCACAGTTAACCTTTCTTTGTGAAAAATTACCTGCCTCTGAACGCCCCATTTACACTCCTACTGCTGCTGTTAGCTCTGCCAATAAGCCTCAAAGCCGAGCCAATACTCAGCCCCTGTAATCCTGATGAAAATACTCGTTTATTACGTATAGAGCCAGATAGCTTATGTGCAAGGGTACCCGTTCCTGAATCCCGAGCAAATCCTGAACATCGTTCCATTGACCTCCGCGTCATTGTCATGCCCGCAACAGGAAAGACAATAGAACCAGACCCAATCGTACTCCTGGCTGGCGGACCAGGTCAGGCCGCCGCGGAATTTGGTCCTGCTTTTATTAGCCGATATCCAGAACTTCGCAAAAACAGGGACATCCTGCTCATTGACCAAAGAGGCACAGGCGAGTCGAACTCATTAGCCTGTCAGCAGGAATTTGAGCCACTGCAAAACTTCGAGTTATCCGGGCAAACAGCAACTGAACATTATATCAATGCTTTAAAACAATGCCTTGCCACACTCGACGCTGACCCGACTCAATATACAACCCCCATTGCTATGGATGACCTGGAATATACCAGGCAACTTCTCGGCTACGGACCTCTGAACCTATTCGGTATTTCCTACGGTACCCGGGCTGCACTTGTCTATCTCAGACGACACCCATCCTCGGTACGCAGTCTTATCCTGGACGCTGTCGTACCGATGGATATGTTGATTCCTGAACATATAGCCACCGATGCTGAATCGGCCTTTGCTACTGTGATCGCTGATTGCAGGGCTCAACCTGCTTGCGATCAAGCCTTTCCTGACCTGACTAGTAAACTCGAAGCAGCAGTTGACCTATTGTCAGCAAAGAAACAGAAAATAAGCCTTGTTCACCCTACATCAGGAAAAACCTACCAGATTGAGGTTGACCCCTTACTCATTAATCGAGTCATTCGCGGCGCTATGTACGATAGAAATCTTCGCCAGCTGTTACCGCTAGCCATCGATGAAGCCTCTAAGGGAAGATTACAAGCCATTGTCACTATTGGCTTTTTACTCAACGGTGCCAATGAAGATGGCAAGCCAGTCCTCAGCATCGGCATGCAGAATTCAGTTCTGTGTTCTGAGGACATGCAACAGGTTTCGACACAACTAGATAGTCTGCATTTTGATAACATCCTGTTCAGTATGCTCAAGGCGGCCTGTCAATTCTGGCCTTCGAATCCGGTTGCTGAGGGTTTTTTCAAGCCCATCGTTTCGGACACGCCTGTTTTACTGGCATCAGGAGTTCTGGACCCTGTGACACCACCCAAGTACGGAGAAAAAGCCAAACAGACGCTCACCAATGCCATTCATATTGTTGTCCCAGGTGGAGCCCATGGAACAACGATGCTCGGCTGTATGCCCGATCTTCTAGTCGAATTTCTCAACGAGCTCAACCCACAAGGGTTGGATGCCGATTGTGCCGCAGAGATCAGGTCACTGCCCTTCTTCACCAGCAATGCTGGACCATTTCAAAATCCAGCCATGAGCGATGAGACTAGCAGTGATTGAAATTGACAATATCAGTAAACGTTTCGGTGAGATTCAAGCCATCAAAAAGGTCTCACTGCAAGCCGCCAACGGAAAAATAACCGGATTACTCGGCCCCAATGGTGCTGGCAAATCCACTGCACTAAGAGTGCTTTATGGACTCCTGAAACCAGATGAAGGCAAGGTCACAGTCGATGGCACTGATGTCTTTCATCAGCGACCAGAAGCGCAACGTAAAATGGGCGTTCTGCCCGATGCGCATGGCCTGTATGGACGACTGACTGCGCGGGAGCATATTTCATACTTTGGCAGGTTACATGGGGTCGCCGAGAATGAGTTGGGAAATCAGGCGGATGAACTCATTCGCCTGCTGGATATGCAAAGTATTGCCGACCGTCGCACCGAGGGGTTTTCCCAGGGCGAAAGAATGAAAGTCTGCCTGGCAAGGGCCTTAATCCATCGACCCGGTAATGTTGTCCTCGACGAACCCACTAATGGCCTGGACGTGATGACTACTCGTAAAGTCAGGGAACTTATGCTTGAACTTAAGGCCAGAGATATAACGGTACTTTTCTCCAGCCATTTAATGCATGAAGTGGCTCGACTCTGCGATGAAATCATCATTATTGCTGCAGGCACCGTTGTCGCTGAAGGCACTACCGCTGAAATTCGCGATATCGCAGGAGAGGACAATCTGGAAGACGCATTTGTCCGCTTATCGGAAGGAGAATCCCGCTAATGCACGCCATCAAAGCGGTATTTCGCAAAGAACTCATTGATGGTTTTCGTGACAGGAGAGCGTTACTTACTGCATTCCTTTTCCCGGCATTCGCACCGATCCTCATCTATGGTCTTATTTATGCCATCGTTAATTTATCCTCTGATGCTGAGAATCTGAAAGTCTCGGTAATCAATCCCGAGGCCGCTCCCGCACTGATCCAGTACCTGCAGGAAAAAGGCGTTGAGATTACACCATTTGAAGGTAATGCCGAACAGGCCGTGAGAGATAAAAAGCAGGAATATATTCTCGAAATCCCAGAAGACTACCAGCAAAGACTCCGAGAATTTAAAACAGCCATCGTTCCTATTATTCACGATAGTTCTCGTAGCGACACTCGAAATCCTGTCCGCCGGTTACGAACACTGATTCGAACCTATAACGGTTCATTATCGGCACTCAGGTTAATCGCCAGAGGGGTATCACCGTTAGTAATACAAGGCGTCGTATCGGGAAATCAGGATATTGCCAGCGAAGAGCAGCGCCTGATCAGCATCTTCAACATGGTCCCGTTATATATCATGCTGGCTGCCTTCATTGCCGGTATGGGACTGGCGGTTGATAGTACTGCAGGAGAGCGGGAGAGAAAAAGTCTTGAACCACTACTGGTCAATCCAGTGCTACGCTTACACCTAATCCAAGGCAAGTGGCTTGCTGCCAGCTTTTATGCGGCTATTGGCATGATTTCTACCATGCTGCTGTCGCTGATTGCCATGCTTTATGCCCCCTTGGACGATATCGGCTTCGTTTTTTCCATCAGCATCGAGCAGATTATCCTGTTAATTCTTGCAACCTTACCACTGCCCTTCCTGGCCACCAGCCTGGAAATGCTGTTGGGTATTTTTGCCAAGTCCTTTAAAGACGCACAATCCTATATCGGCCTGGTGACATTAATGCCAACCCTGCCGTTTATTATACATACGTTCAATCCAGTCCCGATTCAGGACTGGATGTACGCTATTCCTGTGTTCGGGCAATATCTTCTAATGACAGAAGTTCTCGGCGCTGTCGAACTGCATTGGCTGGCCTATCTTAGCTCTGGCGTCAGTTGCCTGCTCCTGAGCGTTCTATTGTGTATGCTCACCAGTCGCCTGCTGGCTCGAGAAGCTGTAATCACAGGTTAAACTTCAGCTGTGATTTGGCGACGGCAATTAAGTTTGAACCCAGAGCTTGCCTCACTGCGGTGCAGAGGCCGAAATAATTGATACCGTCTTAATCCATTTCACCTTTTACTGTGCAGCACTTGCTTCACTCACTGCAAAAGCTATCCTTAGACTAATTTGAATAGGAGACTGCCATGACGCAATACCGAGCCCTGCCAGAAAAGATGCAATCTTCTAAACCTGCTTCTGAGCACACCGTTGCTGCCCAAAAGAAAATGCTCTCCAGTTTAAACTTCGAAGATAAAAGGAGTTTCGAAAATGCTGCGCGAGGGTTTATCGCCTCTCTTTCTCCCATGCGAATCGAGCATGATCAGGCTTCTCGACCGGTATTTGATCTGTCTCAATTTGATTTCCTGGACCAGTCCGCACCGGACTCAGTCAACCCCTCGCTTTGGCGGCAGGCACAGTTAAATGCCCAGCACCACGGCCTGTTTGAAGTCACTGAAGGTATTTATCAGGTGCGTTCTTTCGATATAGCAAATATGACTCTAGTGCGCTCAGACACAGGTTGGATCATCATCGACCCATTGACCAGCTCGGAGTCATCACGTGCGGCATTGCAACTAGCCAATCAACATCTAGGTAACAGACCCGTCAAAGCCGTCATTCATACTCACAGCCATGCTGATCATTTTGCTGGTGTACTCGGTGTGATTACCGCTGAACAGGCACAATCAGGAGATATCAAAGTACTAGCCCCGGTGGATTTCGTTGACGAGGCATTATCCGAAAACGTTCTGGCGGGTAACGTCATGTCACGCCGGGCAACTTACATGTATGGCAACCTGCTTAAACCAGGTGCGAAAGGATTTGTATCAACTGGACTTGGCGCGGCACTCTCCCTTGGCAGCACAGGCTTTATCCCGCCGAATGACATCATCTGTGAGACCGGTGAAAAAAGGCTCATAGATGGCATAGAAATAGAATTTCAACTCACCATGGGGTCAGAGGCTCCAGCCGAAATGGTTTTCTACTTTCCCCAGTTCAAAGCCCTGTGCATGTCGGAAATCACCTCACACCATCTCCACAATATCTATACTCCTCGCGGAGCCCAGGTTCGAGATGCACTTGCATGGTCTAACCAGATACAGGAATCCATTGATCGCTTCGGTGATCAATTAGAAATTCAGTTTGCTAGCCATCACTGGCCCATCTGGGGAAGAATGGAGGCTATCGAGTATCTTAAAAAACAGCGAGACCTGTACAAGTACATCCATGACCAAACTCTAAGACTGGCAAACCAAGGTTACAATAAGGAAGAAATTGCCGAGCAAATGACACTGCCTGAAAGCCTCGCCAAAGAGTTCCATTGCCGCGACTACTACGGCACTGTTCACCACAATGCTAAAGCTGTCTACGTTAAATATCTCGGGTATTTTGATGGCAATCCTGCTCACCTTTACGAACTGCCGCCTATCCCCCGGGCTACTCGGTACGTCCAATTCATGGGTGGCCCAAGCGCGGTAATCGAAAATTCACGTACCGCTTTTGCAGAAGGCGACTATCGCTGGGTGGCTGAAGTACTCAATCACGTAGTTATGATCGATCCTGACAATATCGACGCGAGAGCGCTGCTAGCAGACACCTACGAACAATTGGGATATCAGGCAGAATCAGCTGTCTGGCGTAATTTTTATCTCTGTGGATCATTCGAACTGCGCTATGGGTTGCCCAAAGGCAGTCAGTATGGTCCCAGCCCCGGAACCATTAAAGGAATGCCGCTGAAAAACTTGTTTGAAGCCATGGCTGTACGGCTAAACGGTCCACGTGCAAGCCAAAACCCAATGAAGCTTTGCATTCGTTTTGAAGATGCGCCTGATAGGCTGATCGAGATTGAAAACGGCGTATTACACGCCCACTCCGAGAATAATAAGACACCGGCCGATGCCACTCTTAGCATCAGCGAGTTCAATTTCAAAAAACTGATGCTTGGACTCGCCGATGCCATGGAACTGCTTTCCTCTGGAGACCTAAAAATTGAAGGCGATGCGAATTACCTCATCGAGTTCAAAAGCTTATTTGATCAATTTGAGCGTCGCTTCCCGATTGTTACCCCCAGGGAAGCCTGGTAAACCAGAGGCGAGAAAATAGTCAGGCATAATTTTGATCATTGCCACCGGTTGTCCGCTATTCGATTAGTACTATCGGCTCTTCGCCTTGAGATTAGCGGAACCCCTGATATGCACAGGTAATCCATCTGGGCCTGCATCGCTAATGAAAGGTAGAAGCGATAAAGGCATCACATTAGCCTATTCAATCCATCGCTGATACATTCAACCAATACTGCAACCTCACCCGCCCAGATTACAGCAGATTAAGCGAGTCAGAACAGTTTAAGGTAGCGGAAGAATTTCAATTCAATGTTAGGGGCTAAACATGTCATGAATATAGGATTACTGCATCCAGGAGCAATGGGCGCGACAATCGGAGCCGCTATGGTTCCTAATGCTGAAGCAGTCATGTGGCTTCCAGCAGGCCGTAGCGACGCGAGCCGGGAAAGGGCCATACGCGCAGGCCTGACAGCTGCTGACAGTCTGAAATCGTTGTGCCTCAATTGCGAGGTTATTGTCAGTGTATGTCCGCCACATGCAGCAACTACTTGTGCAGAGGACGTTATCAACTCAAAGTTCACGGGAATTTACGTTGAAGCCAACGCCATTTCACCTGAAAAGACTCTCAGTATACAAAACCGACTTCAATCCGCCGGTATCAACATGGTCGATGGCGGTATCATTGGTGGACCCGCATGGCCGGGTAAAAACAATCCCGAAGCCGATCCGCGCAGCCTCACCCAGCTGTACCTTTCTGGCTACGAAGCTACCAAAATCTGCCGACTATTTGAAGATTCAGAGTTCGCAACCACGTGTCTATCCGAGGCAGTCGGAGATGCATCTGCATTAAAAATGGCCTTTGCAGCCTACACCAAAGGCAGCACAGCATTACTGACCGCAATTGTCAGTGTCGCCGAATATTACGGCGTCAGAAATGCCCTTGAAAACCAGTGGGGGGAGACCATGACCCAGCGTACGCACCAGCAACTGATAACCAATTCTTCCAAAGCCTGGCGTTTCTCAGGCGAAATGAGAGAAATTGCTAACACTTTTAAAACCGCGGGCAATAGCGACGGCTTTCATTTAGCTGCCGCCGACACTTTCGATAAGCTTTCGGACCATAAAGACTGGCAGCAAGCCCCCAGCCTTAACGAGATTCTTGAAAGCCTGAAAAAAAATTAACCTGCTCTCACGCTCCACACCATACTCAAAGGAGGTAATCCAATATGTCCCTAGCACTCGGCGTTCATGTAGGGCAACAGAATCTGACCATGTTGGCAATGCGCAAACTCTGGAAAGACCTTGACGAGGCTCGCGTTGACTGGATTTCTGCATGGGATCACTTTTACGAAGCCCCACCAGCTAACGGTACACAGGATCATTTTGAAGCACTAACGACGCTGGGTGCGCTGGCGGCTGATACCCAATATGCTCGGATAGGCTGCCTGGTTTTTTATGTCGGCTATCGAAACCCAGCCAGCCTGGCCAAGGCAGCAGCAACCCTTGACCATATTTCTTCGGGTCGTTTTGAGCTCGGTCTCGGTGCAGGCTGGCACGAGCAGGAAGCACGCGCTTATGGCTATGATTTCCCACCCATTGGTACTCGATTAGATATGCTTGAAGAAGCCGCCATCATTATCCGTCAAATGCTATCCAAAGACAGGACTAACTTCAGCGGGCAACATTTCAGCGCGATTGATGCAGCCAATCAGCCAGCTCCGCTACAACCAAAAATGCCCATCTGGATCGGCGGCCTGGGTGAGAAAAAAACCTTACGCATTGTTGCGCAGCAGGCTGACGGCTGGAATGCCGCTTATATCAGTCCAGAAAAATTCGATCATTTGAATCAAATACTGAATCAATGGTGCAGTAAATCAAACCGCGACCCCAGCAGTATCAAACGCTCGGTTAATCTAAGTTTCAACCTGGCACTCACTGACAAGGATATCCTCAGGGAAAAGGATCGTATCAAGAAGCAATGGGGTCCTGGAGCTGACCGGATAATATCCGGGGCATTGCTCTGTAAACCTGAAGCCGCCATAGAAAAACTACTTGAATATCATCACCGGGGTGCTGACATGATCAACATCGCCATCAGGGCTCCTTACCATGAAGAAACTTTGAGAGCCTATCTCGATGTCGTCATCCCAGCTGTTAGGGCGGCAGCGCTCTAACCGCGTATCAATTCCAGCATTTCATCAACATTAGATACTTTCACCCTGGGCCGGTTGCTTGCCTCACCCGCAGCTAGTTCGGCTGCATCAACCTTCTTCCAGTCGGAATAACTGACCAGGTCCGGTTGCCGACTCCGAACCAGCGCCTCAATGGCAGCCGGGTCAGTGTCAACTGGCTGAAAATGCCCGTCCTGGGCAAGATCTTCGGCCATTAAACCAACGGTTTCCTGGGCGCAGGTTTTATTGGTACCGATCACACCACTAGGTCCCCTTTTGATCCAACCCGCCGTGTACATTCCCGATACAGCTGAACCGTTGGCATCAACCACCCGACCTTGGTCGTTCGATATGGTTCCCCAACTTTCATTAAACGGAACATCCGGCAAAGGCTTTCCCCGATAACCGACAGAACGGAATACCAATCCCGCCGGAATGGTTTCTTCCGTAGCAGTTGCCCTGGCTTTCAAGGATCCCCGATCGTCAGTATATAATTCATTTTTAATCATTTTAACCGCCTGAACATCACCTGCCTCGCCGATCAATTCAACTGGCGAGACCAGAAATCTGATATGAAGCTGTCTTGGTTTATGCTGATTAACTCTGACGGCATAATCTTGTACGAAGGTTACGTTCTTGAGTGTATTCCTGTCCTGCGATTCGTCCAGCATCGTCTGACTAGCTCCATCCAGCTTAGCCTCAGCCGCGAGAATATTGACATCCGCCTCTGCGAATTCACCCATTTCCTTTATTTCTGGTGGCGTGAATGCCGCTTGGGCGGGTCCCCTCCGGCCAAGTATATAGACATTCTTGACCTTACTTTGCTTGAGAACCTTTAGCGCATGATCCGCCATATCAGTAACTGCTAGTTCTTCGTGGGTCTTACAAAGAATCCTGGCGACATCCATGGCCACATTTCCCATACCCACAACCACTACATTTTCCTGAGAAAGATCAAATTTTCGATCGGCAAAATCCGGGTGGCCATTATACCAGGCGACAAATTCGGTGGCCGAGTGACTTCCATTGAGATCTTCTCCAGCAATACCCAGATTTCGATCGAAAGGACTACCGGTCGTGAAAATAACCTGATGGTAGTGCTTTTTAAGATCGTCCAAGTGGATATCAGAACCATATTCCACATTTCCAAAAAAACGAAAACCCGCATAGGCGGCACTTTTTTCATAGGCCCGGATGACTGATTTGTCTTTCTGGTGATCAGGCGCGACTCCGGCACGAACCAACCCATAGGGCGTAGGCAGACGATCGTACATGTCCATTTCAACATGTAAATCCTTCATTTTCATAAAATTGCTTACGGTATAAAACCCAGCCGGACCTGATCCAATTATTGCCACCCGCAATGGATTCGACTCGCTACCAACAACTGCCATAGGACCCCCTTTCATTTATAAAAGCGAGGGTATCAGAATTAGCAGCGATGGGACAATCTATAAGGTGCTTAAGCTGAGCAGAGGACGGCAATTAGTTGATCTAGTAGCCCCTGCATGGCAACAGAGTTATTGTCCGCGGAGAAGCCAAGGACGGATGGACGAATCTCAATTTTACAAAAGACTAATGACCCTGCCTGAGCTTAGGCTAACTATTGTCTTATTCTTCGTGCATCAATCCTGGTTGCCCGACGAACCATGATTGACTCAGCAATAATAGGTATTGGGTAGTTACCAGACCAGAAGACAAATTCCATACAAACTTGACCTGCAAGTTGAAGCAAAATTAGGTATAACCAACCGCAGTAGCGGAACCGAACTATCTGGCTTTGAGTCACAAAAAGCCTGGCTTCAGGACTTATCAACCAACTAGATTCAATGATCCAGTCCAGAGCACGATTAGATGCTAACATCGTGCCATAATATTAAGTAGCACAGGCCAAACCGGTCAGAGTTATCTCGGTGCCAGGGACAAAAGTAAGCCTCGCTTACAGAAAGAAACTGCACCCGTTTACCAAAAACAGTCCATGCCCGATACAGCATGTTTCCAAAGGTTTATTTGAAGGTTAATGAGCTATTCTACAAAATTTTCTAAGGATCTACTCACCTGGTTTGACCGCCATGGCCGACTAAACCTACCCTGGCAGCGCTCCTCTGACCCGTACCCAGTCTGGGTCTCTGAAATCATGTTGCAGCAAACTCAGGTTTCCACCGTCATCCCCTTTTTTGAAAAATTCATGGCTACCTTCCCCCACCTGGAAGATCTTGCCAACGCGTCATTAGACGAAGTTTTACATCTATGGACTGGACTAGGCTACTACGCAAGAGCTAGAAATCTGCACAAAACAGCTCAATCGATAATTAATGACCAGCAAGGAATATTCCCGTCGAATCAAGAAAGTCTCATACAGTTACCAGGCATCGGCCGGTCTACTGCAGGCGCAATAGCCGCAATCAGTTTTCATCAGCAAGCCGCGATACTCGACGGCAACGTGAAAAGGGTATTAAGCCGATGCTTCGCCGTACCAGGATGGCCTGGCAAAAAAACCGTCACCGATCAGCTGTGGCAATTGGCAGAGGTTAACACTCCTAGTGAACGGGTCGCCGACTATACCCAGGCCATCATGGATCTGGGGGCCACTATTTGCAAAAAAACCTCACCAGCGTGCGACAGCTGTCCATTCCAGAAATCCTGTATCGCACTTCAAACGGCTACGATTGATCAGTATCCGGGTAGAAAACCAAAAACAGCCAGACCCACCCGAAGCACCTGTATGCTTATCATCCGAAATACCAAAGGCGCCATCTTGCTGCAGCGTAGGACCAATGAAGGGCTCTGGGGTGGATTATTCAGCTTTCCAGAATGTAGAGAAGATGAACTCTCAGCTCAACTGAGTGCTCTGCCAGGCAGCACAAATTACCTGGCTCCCTTCAAACACAGTTTTACTCACTATGATCTCCTCATTCAACCTATCCTGATTGAGTTGCAAGGACCCATTAGGCAATCCCAGGAATCTGAGACTTGCTGGGTCAGCCAGTTCGGTAAAGACAAAATAGGCCTAACAAAACCTGCAACCCAGCTACTGGCCAATTTATTGTAGAACTATGCAAGGACCAGTCCTTAATCCACTTGAGACTTTCAGTACTACCCTGGTATTCAGCAAATCCGATTTGCCACGAAACTGACATCGCAAAAGACCCTACTTGCTACCCGGCTTCTCGCCGAAGAACTTTTCACAGGCAGCTATTCCTGATGAGCTATTCCTGATGAGCTATTGCCTGCAAACTGGCGACCAGATCTATCAGATAACAGCAGCACAAGAGTATCTGGCTTTGATATCGATTCCATTTATACTCGTCACATGAAATCCATTTATACTCGTGATATGAAATCCATTTATACTCGACACTACCGTATTCACGCTCTGATGCTAAACTATTAATAGCGAAACCATTAACTGAACATCCTAATAAGTGA